>JALRJN010000016.1 GCA_023261185.1 Porticoccus sp. | reverse complement strand
ATAGCCAACCGGGCACCCCTCTGCGCCCGAAGGCATTGATCGTTCCCCACGCAGGCTATATCTACTCCGGCCCGATTGCCGCCAGCGCCTACCGGCTGCTGCAGACCTATGCCGACCGGATTCGGCGAGTGGTGTTACTTGGCCCGTCTCACCAGGTCGCTTTTCGGGGCCTTGCCGCTCCGGAAGAAGACCTGTTTCAAACCCCCCTGGGTGACATTACTGTCGACCGGTCGTCAATTCACCAGCTGCAAAGCCAGGGCCTGATCGCCGTGCGCAGCGATGCCCACCAATGGGAACACAGCCTGGAAGTCCAGCTGCCATTTTTGCAAAGTGTCTTGGGAGAATTTCTGTTGCTGCCACTGGTGGTGGGAGACGCCAACCCACAACTGGTGGCCGACACCCTGCGCGCCAGCTGGGGTGGAGAGGAAACACTGGTCGTAGTCAGCAGTGATCTCAGTCACTACCATTCCTACAGTGAGGCCCGACAAATCGACCGCCATACCAGCGCGATGATCGAATCATTAAATGGTACGCTAAACGGCGAACAGGCTTGCGGATGCAGAGCCGTAAACGGATTATTGGCCGTAGCAAAGGAAAAACAACTCGCCATCACCACTCTGGATCTTCGCAACTCGGGGGACACCGCAGGTGACCGCGATCGCGTGGTAGGATATGGCGCCTATGCCCTGTGTTGAACGCTATGCCCTTTATTGAGCTGAATTACGATGACCGCCAGACTCTGCTGTCCCTGTGCCGTGAAAGCATCCGCGTCAGGCTGTTGTTTGACCGGGACCTGAACATCGACAAGACTGCTTTCAGCCCCGCTCTGCAACAGACAGCTGCCTGTTTTGTCACCCTGAAAATTGACGGCAAACTGCGGGGCTGTATAGGCTCACTCGAAGCACATCAACCGCTAGTCGAAAACGCGGTGCATAATGCGGCTTCAGCCGCCGTGGATGACCCGAGATTTCCCCGGCTCACCCTGGATGAGGAAGCCCATATCGACATCGATATTTCCGTGCTGACCACTCCCATAGCACTGGAGTTCGACAGCGAGGAGGCACTGCTGGAACAACTCACACCGGGCAAGGATGGGTTAATTATCGAGTCCGGGCACTACCGGGCCACGTTCTTGCCCAGCGTGTGGAATAGCCTGCCAGGGAAAGCCGCTTTTCTGGCGCAATTGAAAGAAAAAGCCGGGATACCCCAGAATATTGAACCTGAAAAACTCACCGCCTGGCGTTACCAGACGCTGAGTTTTAGCGAGTAACCCGGAAAGACATCGGTGGCAAAGCCACCAACTGACCCCCAAGGGATAATAACAATGACCAATAACCCTCAGCGCGAGCTGCGCAATGCTATGGGTAACTTTGCCACCGGCATCACTGTGATTACGGCCCTGGATGGACAGGGCAACCCCAGGGGGATGACCGCCAACAGTTTCTCTTCTGTTTCACTCGAACCTGCCATGGTCTCCTGGTGCGTGGGGCGTGACTCTCGGCTGTTTGAACTGTTTCAGCAGACGGATCATTTTGCCGTAAACATTCTGCACAGCGGCCAACAGGCTATTTCACAACTGTTTGCCGGTTCCGAGCAGAACAAGTTTGATCATGTTAACTGGCATCCGGGCCTGCATGGACTGCCCATCCTGGACGACTGCCCCTGCCATTTCCAGTGCCGAATTGAACACCGGCACCCCGGCGGAGATCACATCATTCTTGTGGGCCGGGTACTGGAGTTCAGCAATGAGCCTCTGGAACCGCTAATTTTCCACGGCGGCCAATACCGCACACTGAAATAGTTTTTCAGGCGGAGTCCGTCCACTGGCCCAGTGTCGCGCGGTCCCGCCCGCCGAGATCCTGACGGGTTTCGACCCGATCAAACCCCGCTGCCTGCATTAGCTCCCTGACCGCCTGTGCCTGCTGCCAGCCGTGTTCTAGCAACAGCCATCCACCGTTATTCAGGTGCACTGGCGCCTGCTGGATAATGGTTTCCAGGTCCGCCAACCCTCCCCCCTCAGCCACCAGTGCAGACTTCGGCTCGAAGCGCACATCGCCCTGTTGCAGGTGTGGGTCTGATGAATCGATGTAGGGTGGATTACTGATCACCAGGTCAAACCGCAGGTCTCCTAGAGCGGCAAACCAGTCACTTTGGCGAATGTCCACATTGAGCAGACCCAGTTGGCGACGGTTTGTGTCCGCCAGTATCACAGCAGCATCAACTGCATCAACGGCAACTACCTGCCATGCGGGTTGCTCACAGGCTAGCGCCAATGCAATCGCACCGGTGCCAGTGCCCAAATCGATTACCTTCGCGCTTTCAGGCAATGGCAGTTGAAGTGCAGTTTCTACCAATAGTTCGGTATCAGGGCGCGGTATCAGCGTGGCCGGGGAAACCGACAGGGACAGGGACCAGAATTCCCGGCTCCCCGTCAGGTGGGCTACCGGTTCGCCCCGCAGGCGCCTCTCGAACAGCGCTTCAAACAACCGGTATTCGTCTTCACTGAGGGCATGCTCCGGCCAGGTAAAAAGATAGGTACGGGATTTTTGCAGCACATGGCCCAGCAGTACTTCGATATCCAGACGCGGGGTGTCGCTGACACTGGCAAGTGCTGCACTACGCCGTAACAGGCTGGCAATAGTCTCGACCACAGTCTACCCGGACAGGGCGGCAAGTTGCTCCGCCTGGTACTCGTTAATCAACGGCTGAATGACCTCATTGAGCTCACCCTCCATGATCTCATCGAGCTTGTAGAGGGTCAGGTTGATGCGGTGATCGGTGACGCGCCCCTGGGGATAATTGTAGGTGCGGATACGTTCGGAGCGATCGCCGCTGCCCACCAGTGAACGGCGCTCATCGGCGATATTCTTGGCCGCCGATTCTTCCTGGGCATTTTTCAATCGTGCCGCCAGCAGCGACATGGCCTTGGACTTGTTCTTGTGCTGTGAGCGCTCGTCCTGACATTCCACAACGATACCCGAGGGAATATGAGTAATACGGATGGCCGAGTCCGTCTTGTTAACGTGCTGACCACCTGCACCGGATGCCCGGAAGGTATCAATACGCAGGTCATTTTTGTTGATATCCACGTCTTCCAGCTCATCAGCTTCGGCCATAATGGCCACCGTGCAGGCGGAAGTGTGAATACGGCCCTGGGATTCCGTATCAGGCACACGCTGTACACGGTGCGCACCGGATTCAAACTTCAACAGGGAATACACCCCCTGCCCGACAATGCGGCTAATGATTTCCTTGTAGCCACCGTGCTCCCCCGGGCTCTCGCTGATAACCTCAACCTGCCAGCGCTGTTTTTCGGCATACCTGCTGTACATACGAAACAGGTCACCGGAAAAAATGGCCGCCTCATCGCCACCGGTACCGGCGCGAATCTCCAGGAATACGTTTTTTTCATCGTTGGGGTCCTTGGGCAACAGCAATTTTTGCAGGTCGACTTCCAACTCAGCGCGACGCGCCTCCCCCTCCTGAAGCTCTTCCTGGGCCATTTCCCGCATATCCGCATCAGCATCTTTCAGCAATTGGCTGGCTTCATCGATATTGACCTGAACCCGCTGATAGTCCCCATAGCTTTTAACCACAGGCTCAAGCTCCGCATATTCGCGGGATAAATCGCGAAAGCGATTCTGCTGAGCAATCACCTCGGGATCGCTCAGGAGTGCACTCACTTCTTCATAGCGGTCGGAAAGATGCTGTAATTTTTCCAGGATGGAGGCTTTCATTAACTCTCTTTATCTTCTTAAAGGTGGTTAGGGTTCAGACCCGTCGTCGGGTTTTTTGAGGCCAAACAGGTGATGCGCCAAGTCAATATGTTCTGTCAGGCCCTGTTCACCGGCCTGCTTCAACCGCGTAGTCGGGGTGTGCATTAATTTGTTGGTGAGGTTACGCGCCAGGCTTTTCAGGACCAGCTCCGGAGCCTGGCCGGCGCGCAGAGAAGCCAGCGCCTTTTCCAGTTCATGATCCCTGGCTTCCTCGGCGCTGCTGCGAAAAGCACGAATCGTGTCCACCACGTTCAGCGCGCGCAGCTGACTCTGCCAGCCCGCAACTCCCTGTTCGACAATATCCTCTGCCTCACCAGCGGCACTCTGCCGGGAGCGTATGTTTTCATCGATAACGGCCTGCAGGTCGTCAACGGTATACAGGTAGACATCCTGAAGCTTTGCCACCTCAGGCTCGATATCTCGCGGTACCGCAATATCCACCATAAAGATGGGTTTGTGCTTGCGTAGTTTAAGTGCCGATTCAACAGCTCCCTTGCCCAGAATCGGCAACTGACTGGCCGTGGAGGAAATCACCATATCTGCCCTGTGCAGATAGTCGGGTATTTCGGACAACAGAATGCCCTGGGCTGAAAACTGCTCCGCAAGGTCTTGCGCCCGACTGAGGGTGCGGTTTGCAACCGTGATTTCCCTAACGCCTTTCTCCTGAAGGTGACGGGCGACCAGCTCAATCGTCTCCCCCGCTCCGATCAAGAGCGCCCGCACATCCCGCAAGTCAGAAAAAATCTGCTGAGAGAGACTGACGGCAGCGTAGGCAACTGACACCGGGCTTTGCCCGATGGCGGTCTCTGTTCTCACCCGCTTGGCAATACTGAAAGCCTGTTGGAACAGCTGGTTCAGCACTGTCGACACTTTTCCTGCCTCACGGGCCACGGCGTAGCAGGATTTCAATTGACCCAGAATTTGCGGCTCACCGAGCACCATGGAATCGAGTCCACAGGCAACCTTCATGATATGGCGAACGGCGTCGGAATCGGTCAAGAGATAATGGCAACTCTGCAGCTGCTCCAGGGAGATGCGCCGCTGTTGGGCAAGCCAGTGTAGTACCTGATCCGCCTGCTCACCTTCCGCGTATATTTCCGTACGATTACAGGTAGAAAGTATCGCGACTTCCTTAAGCGCGGCAGCATCTGCCAGGCCCTGCAACGCTTCCATCATCTGTTCCGGGGCAAAAGCCACCTTCTCCCGGATATCGAGAGGGGCGGTTCGGTGGTTGATGCCCAGAGCAAAAATGGTCATGAAAACGGAGCTTGGAAGTGAGCCCGCAATTGTCCGATTCTCGACCTGCAAAGACAAGCGGTATAGAAATTCAGGCTCTTGGCACTAAAGGCCTTGATTTATTGTCTGAGTTATTGGCTACAATGAGGCCGCCTATAATGACATTAATCCAACCATTGCCCGACGAATCCGATATTCACCATTGAAAGAGCCAAAATTGTTTCAACACTTTACCCGTCTCTCCGGCATCGCCATGCCGACGCTTTTGGCTTGTTCAGTCATCCTGACGGGCTGTTCCACCCCCCAAGGCAATCAGGTCGTCAGTGATCAGCCAGCAGCGGTTGTCCCCACTACAGCTCCAGGGGAACAGCCAAAGGCTGACGAAGAGGCTGTGGAATACCCGGTGCGGGCATTCCCCACAGAAACCCTCTACGACCTCCTGGTGGCAGAACTGGCAGGCATGGACAATAACCTGCCTTTGGCGCTATCCAATTATCTGATACAGGCCAGAGCGACCCGGGACCCGGGAATTGTTGCGAGAGCGGCCCGCGTCGCCGCCTATGCCGAAAACCACCCTGCGCTGCTGGAAATGTCCTTGCTGTGGAGCGACATTGAACCGGACAACCTCGACGCCCGTAGCGTTGCCACATTGTCGCTGGGCAGGGAAGGCCGTCTGACAGAAGCCCTGCAACATGCGGAATTTGCGCTTAAACAGGGTGACCAGGAACCCATCATGGGCCTGACGGTGAGTGCGGGCGGCTCCACACCGGCGCAACGCCAGACGTTACTGGATGCCTACACCGATTTGCGCTCACGACTGCCCAGAGATGAAACCGTGTTGCTGACCTATGCCATGCTTCTCCGCCAGCAAGGCCAGTTCTTGACAGCGCTGGCCACCGTCGATGAGTTGCTTGAACAGGCACCGGCGAAAGAGAGTGCCATCATGCTGAAAGCCCAGCTACTTCACCAGCTGGGCAAAAAACAGGAAGCCACAAAATTCCTCGGCACCGTGCTGGATGGTCTAGCAGACAGTAAAAGACTGCGACTGCAATATG
Organism: Porticoccus sp.; assembly: GCA_023261185.1. GTDB lineage: Bacteria > Pseudomonadota > Gammaproteobacteria > Pseudomonadales > Porticoccaceae > Porticoccus > Porticoccus litoralis. Next base: position 48,076 of record JALRJN010000016.1, on the reverse strand, counting down.
CCCGCTTCCTGGCTGAAGATGACCTGCTCGGAGCCTATCAACAACTGAATACCCTGATGGTGCAGTACCCCCACGATGCCGAACTGGCATACACCCTGGCTTTGGTCTGCCGTGGGCTCAACAAAAACGAGGAAGCCAGAGAACTGTATACCCAGCTCAGCAAGAACCCCAACATGGCGGCAGCCGCCCACTACGAACTGGGCCAACTGGCTGAGGAAGAAAACAACAGCGATGCGGTGCTTCTGCATTATCGCGCGGTCAGAAACGGTCCCAAATTCCTGCCAGCCGTAGTGAAGCTGGGTAGATTCATGGCCAGCAACGGACAACTTAGCAGCGCACAACTCTATATGAGCCAGCTGCGCCTGGAATACCCCCACTATTCCGCGCAACTCTATCAGATCGAATCTGAATTGCTGGTGGAGAATCAATTGATCGGCGATGCGCGCCTGATTCTCAGCGAAGCACTGGAGCATTTCCCCAACAACATTTCACTGCTTTACAGTCGCTCTATTCTCAGTGAACGAGAAAATGATTTTGCTAGCTCGGAGCAGGACCTCCGCGCCATCCTTGCCCAGGACGCCAATAATTCCATGGCGCTTAACGCCCTCGGCTACACCCTCACTCTGCATACGGATCGCTACGAGGAAGCGCGACAACTGATCCTGCGAGCACTGGAACTGAATCCCGGCGATCCGGCCATTATCGACAGCCTGGGGTGGGTGCTCTTCCAGCTCGGAGAATACGATACGGCCATCATCCACCTGCAGGAAGCGCTGGAAAAAATGCCAGACCCCGAAATTGCAGCGCATCTGGGCGAAGCGCTGTGGGCTAATGACCAGCAGGAAGAAGCGCTTCAGATTTGGCAGCAAATCCTCGAGCAGCATCCCGACAACCCTATCATTCTCGAAACCATGCAGCGCCTGCAGGCGGAATAGTTAGTGCGTCTGTTAGCCCTGATATTTGCCACGCTGTTTCTTGGCGCCTGTGCCAGCCACACACCCCGACCCGAGCCGGTCATATCAGACTGGCAACAACACCAGTCCGCGCTCCAGAACTTCAACAGCTGGCAGCTGGAAGGCAAGTTGGGCTATCGTGACAGTCGCGATGGCGGCAGTGCATGGCTGAACTGGCAGCAGTCATCAGACGCGTTCAAGTTACTGTTAAGCGGACCTTTCGGCACGGGTGCCACCCAGATTCTGGGCAACAGTCATCACGCAGAGCTGCGCCGCAGCGGCAAGGAGACCCTCTATTCGCCTTCGCCTGCAGCCCTCACTGAGCAGCTGTTTGGCTGGCAGTGGCCCGTGGATGAACTACATTTCTGGATTCGCGGCATACCTGCACCCAACACGACCCAGGATGTCAGCAGCCACAATCTGGATGGCACCCTGTCGACCCTTACCCAGGCCAACTGGCAATTACAATTCTCAGGCTACCAACAGGTCGGCCCGTGGATACTGCCCGGTCGTATCCGCGGGAACAGCGGAGAATACAGTTTCACGCTGGTCATCAAGCAGTGGCACCTGGACATGGAAAATCATTGATGCTGTCACTGCCTGCTCCTGCGAAAATCAACCTGTTCCTGCATATCACCGGGCGCCGTCCGGATGGTTATCACAACTTACAAACCCTGTTTCAGTTGTTGGATTTTGGAGATCAGCTGGACATTGAAGTCGATTCCAGCGGAGTCATCAGGGTCACACCAACCCTGGAGGCGGTTCCTCCTGAAGACAATCTGATCTATCGGGCAGCTCGACTGCTACAGCAAGAAAGCGGCTGCAAAATGGGGGCCGCCATCCATCTACACAAGCAACTACCAATGGGCGGCGGCCTGGGTGGTGGTAGCAGTGATGCTGCCACGACACTGATGGCGCTGAACACGCTCTGGCAGCTGAACTGGTCCAGGGAAAAACTGATGTTCCTTGGCCAGCAACTAGGCGCCGATGTACCCGTATTTATCTTTGGTCACAGCGCTTGGGCAGAAGGGGTTGGCGAGCAACTCACAAAAGTGGAAATGAAGCCTTACTGGTACCTGGTTTTGGCCCCGGACACACAGGTTTCTACCGCTACAATTTTCGCGCATCAGGGTTTGACAAGAAACACGCATCCGATCAAAATACGCGCCTTTCTCGAGCAGGGTGGCCGGAATGACTGTCAGACAGTCGTTGAGGCTCTATATCCTCAGGTAAAAAAAGCACGCCTCTGGCTCGCTCAATTTGCCGATGCTCGATTGACGGGAACAGGTGCCTGCCTATTTGCCCGCTTTGATTCAGAAGCTGATGCGAGATCAGTCCTGAAACAAATGCCGGCGCCTTGGCAAGGCTTTGTTGCACAAGGGGTCAACCGGTCACCCTTGCTTGACAAGCTCCCGTCACACAACTGACTACTGGGGTGTCGCCAAGTGGCTAAGGCAACGGGTTTTGATCCCGTCATTCGGAGGTTCGAGTCCTCCCACCCCAGCCATATTCCTTTGGGTTAGCTGCACCAAGACCCCGATCAGGAAAAAAGCCGTGGCAAATATGATGGTTTTCTCCGGGAATGCTAACCCGGAGCTGGCAAATGAAATCGCTCGCTACCTCAGCCTGAGTCTGGGTGATGCGCTGGTGTGCCAGTTTTCTGATGGCGAAATTAATGTCGAGATTCGCGAGAACGTGCGCGGTCGCGATGTCTTTGTGGTTCAGCCCACCTGTGTACCGACACATAAAAACCTGATGGAGTTGATGCTCATCATCGACGCCCTTCGCCGCTCTTCTGCGGGTCGCATAACCGCCGTACTGCCCTATTTCGGCTATGCCCGCCAAGATCGCCGCGTTCGCTCCATCCGCGTTCCCATCAGCGCCAAAGTGGTCGCCGACATGCTCACTAATGTAGGCGTCGACCGCGTGATGACCGTTGACCTTCACGCCGAGCAAATTCAGGGCTTTTTCGACTGTGCCGTAGATAACGTCTACGGTCTGCCCGTTATGCTCTCTGATGTTGAACGGCAGAATTATGAAGATCTGACCGTTGTTTCGCCCGATATTGGCGGCGTTGTCCGCGCCCGCGCCATGGCCAAACAACTGAACACTGACCTGGCCATTATCGACAAACGTCGTCCCGAAGCGAATCAGGCACAGGTAATGAACATTATTGGTGAGGTAGAAGGCCGCACCTGCCTATTGGTTGACGACATTGTGGATACTGCAGGCACCCTATGCAAAGCCGCCGATGCGCTCAAAGAGCACGGTGCGAAAAGGGTTGTTGCCTGCTGCACCCACCCTGTACTGTCGGGTAAAGCTATCGAAAACCTCGAGAACTCTTCCCTCGACACGCTCGTGGTCACCAACAGTATTCCACTCAGCGAAGCTGCCCGCCACTGCGGGAAAGTCCGCGTCTTGAGCCTGGCTCCGATGCTGGCAGAAGCCATGCGCCGGGTCAGCAATGAGGAATCCATCAGCGCTATGTTCGACTAGCGCTGTTTACTTAACTGCCCATCAGGGCTTATTTCACTCCCACTACGATTCTGGTCGCGGATCGCAATGGGAATAATTAGGAGTCAAGGCAATGTCCGATGATTTTAAATTGAATGCCATGGTCCGCAATGACATGGGGAAAGGTGCGAGCCGCCGCCTGCGTCGTGAGGCCAACCTGGTGCCTGCCATTATCTATGGTGGCAAAAATGCACCGGAAAACATCAGCATCGCGAGCAACGAGCTGGAACACGCACTGCAAAATGAAGCGTTTTACTCGCACATCATCACCATTTCGGTGGACGGTAACGACCAGGACGTGATCCTCAAGGATCTTCAGCGTCACCCGTCCAAAACCGTCGTGATCCATGCAGACTTCCTGCGCGTCAGTAAGACCCAGAAACTGCACACCAAGGTTCCCCTCCACTACATCAACGAAGATATCTGTGTCGGTGTGAAAATGGGTGGCGGTATCATTTCCCACAACATGACAGAGCTGGACATCAGCTGTCTGCCCGCCGACCTGCCCGAGTACATCGAAGTGGATGTCAGTGCAGTTGATATTGGCGGTGTTCTGCACATTTCTGACATTGCCCTGCCATCCGGGGTGGAAAGTGTAGAGCTGAGCCATGGTGCAGAGCACGACCAGCCCATCTTCACCATCAACAAGCCCAAGGCAGCTGTTGAAGAAACAACTGACGAAGAACCTGCAGACAAAGGTGATAACGAAGAGGCGTCCGAAGAGTAATCAACCACTCTTTCTGTCTTCAGAGACACCAGCAGGCCCCGACATTGGATACGCCCGTTCAGCTCATTGTGGGGCTGGGAAACCCCGGCCCACAATATGACCGAACCCGTCACAATGCCGGGGCCGATTTTGTTGCGGCACTGGCAAACCGCTACTCCGTAGAATTGACGCCCGAAAGCAAGTTTTTTGGCAAAACCGCCAAAGCTATCATCGATGGCGCTCCGGTGTGGCTGTTGATCCCCGACACGTTCATGAATCGCAGCGGCAAAGCCATCGCAGCGCTGGCCAGCTTCTACCGTATCCCGACGACAGCCATTCTTGTGGCCCACGACGAACTCGACCTCAGCCCCGGTACAGCACGCCTGAAATTGGGCGGCGGCCACGGCGGACACAATGGTCTACGGGATACCATCCAGGCATTGGGCAACAACCGAGACTTTGCGCGATTAAGGCTGGGTATCGGTCACCCCGGGCACGCCAGTGAAGTTGTTAATTTTGTGTTGAAACGCGCCCCGGCCAGTGAGCAGGAGCTCATCGAACAGAGTATTGATCAGGCGTTAGATGTCATTGGCGATACCGTTGCCGGACGCTGGAACGACGCCATGAAAAAACTTCATACCAATAACTAGGCCCACCGGGCAGAAACAGTATTCAGGAAATCATTATGGGTTTTAATTGCGGAATCGTCGGCCTGCCCAACGTGGGCAAATCCACCCTGTTCAATGCGCTGACCCAAGCGGGTATTGACGCGGCAAATTTCCCATTCTGCACCATAGAACCCAACACCGGCATTGTGCCCATTCCAGACCCACGGCAGGACAAACTGGCTGAGATCGTCAAACCTGAACGCATCATTCCCACCACCATGGAGTTTGTGGACATTGCCGGCCTGGTTGCAGGGGCATCGAAGGGAGAGGGTCTCGGCAACCAATTCCTTGCCAACATCCGCGAAACCGACGCCATTGCCCACGTGGTCCGCTGTTTTGATGACGACAACGTCGTGCACGTGGAGGGCAAGATCAACCCCGCCGCAGATATCGACGTAATCAATACTGAATTAGCCCTTGCCGACCTGGAAACGGTTGAAAAAGCTCTGCTGCGATCCGCCAAGGCTGCCAAGGGTCAGGATAAAGACGCCATCGCCCTGAAGGCTGTACTGGAAAAAATCCTGCCACATCTCAACGAAGCCAAGCCATTACGTTCCTTTGGCCTCGACAAGGATGACCTGAAAACCATCCGCTCCCTGAGTCTGCTGACACTGAAACCCACCATGTATATCGCCAATGTCGATGAGGGCGGTTTCGAGAACAATCCATATCTCGATCAAGTACAGGCAATTGCCGACTCGGAAGGGGCTGTGGTCGTACCCATCTGCAACAAACTGGAAGCAGAAATCGCTGAATTGGAAGACGAGGAAAAACTCGAATTTCTGCAGGAAATGGGTATGGAGGAGCCGGGACTTAACCGCGTGATACGCGCTGGTTATTCCCTACTAGGGCTGCAGACTTACTTCACCGCCGGCGTCAAGGAAGTCCGCGCCTGGACTATTCCTGTTGGTGCCACAGCCCCTCAATCTGCCGGAAAAATCCACACTGACTTCGAAAAAGGCTTTATTCGCGCGGAAGTCGTAGCCTACGACGATTTTGTCGCCTGCAAAGGTGAGCAGGGTGCCAAGGACGCCGGCAAATGGCGCCTCGAAGGTAAGGACTACGTGGTCCAAGACGGCGACGTCATCCACTTCCGGTTTAACGTCTAAACCCAAGCCTCTAACTGCCGGCATGGGAGACACCCATGCCGGACTGTCATACGGGTGCGTAGCTTCTATAATGAAGCGATGCACTATTCACTCAGGATCTTCACACTGCTGCTGTTACTGCTTGTTCTGGCAGTTTTCCTCGCCACTCGCTTTGTGCCGGGACTGCAGATCAGCAGCTTCGCCGTCATTTTCAATTCTATCTCGGGTGCCGGCAGCCCGGAAACCAGCCACCGCATCGCTGATTCACTGGTTATAACGCCTGGCTTGCAACTTACAGTATTTGCCGACAATCTCACCAGACCACGGATTCTAAAAACCGCCCCCCATGGCCAGTTGCTGGTCAGCTCACCCCCTACCGGTTCGATCATCCTTCTTGCCGATACCAATAGCGACGGACAGGCCGATAACAACCGGGTGATTCTCTCCAACCTGAAACGCCCTCACGGTATCGAGATTTTTGATGACGGCAACACCAGCTGGCTGTATGTGGCAGAAACCAATGCCGTGGGGCGCGTGGCGATGGACTGGACATCCGGCGAGCCAGTGGGCGACTACCAGCGACTGATCACCGACCTACCCCCCGGCGGCGGCCACTGGACACGGAGCATCCGCTTTGGCCCTGACGGCCTGCTGTATTTAACTGTCGGCTCAAGCTGTAATGTCTGTGAGGAATCAGACCCGCGCCGTGCTGCAATGATGCGCTACCAACCGGATGGTAGTGGCGAGGAGATTATTGCTACCGGCCTGAGAAACAGTGTCGGCTTCGACTGGACACCCTGGAGCAACCAACTCTACGCCACCGATAACGGACGCGATATGCTGGGGGATCATTTTCCACCCTGTGAGCTCAACCTGATTCAGGCTGGCGGGTTTTATGGCTGGCCTTATATCAATGGCTTCGGGAAGCTGGACCCCGATCTCGGCCAGGGTAAAGAATCTTTGCTGACATCCAGTCTTTCACCGTCCTATGGTTTTCCTGCCCACAATGCACCCCTGGGCATCCATTTTATGCGCCATAGCAACAGACCGGAAACTTTCCAGCGCACCGCCTTAGTCGCGCTGCACGGCTCCTGGAACCGCAGCGAGCCCGACGGTTACAAGGTGGTTGCTTTGCGCTGGGACCAGCAGGGCACTATCAGTATCAAAGATGTTCTCACAGGCTTTCTACGACAAAACCAACAGGTGATTGGTAGACCTGTGGATATAGAAGAAGGGCTCGATGGCAGTATTTATATCTCTGATGATTACGCTGGCAGCATCTACCGCATGCTATATATAGATTAACTCTCTACAAACAATCACCAGGAGGGAACATCATGTTCATGAAAGAGGAACCTTCCGGTCACCTGGTTGAAATTCTGTCTTTGCAGGATCTGTTCGATCCTTTTCGCCAAGACGTTGCCGGGCGCTATCGCTACGGGGAAGAAGCGCAGGAGCCGGAAACCATCCCTAAAGCACACCTGGTTTTTCTATCCGGGGAATCCCTGCCCCAATGCTGGCTGGACCCCCATTATCGGGATCATGAATTGCCCACGAAAGGATAAAAGCGTCGCGCAACCGACTGCGGAAAACGCCTTGACAACCCCTGGCAAAATCGAGAAAATTCGCGCCCTCTCTAAAAGAGCAATGGCTACGTAGCTCAGCTGGTTAGAGCACAGCATTCATAATGCTGGGGTCGGTGGTTCAAGTCCACCCGTAGCTACCATACAAGATAAAGGCTTAACACCACAGGTTGTTAGGCCTTTTTTGTGAGCAATAATACACCAGGATCGATATTCGTCTCTTCGCCCGAAGCCAGGTTTTTGGGCTTCAACGAGAGAGGTGGTCAACAGGTGAATGTATTACAATGTACCCGTTTTATCGGCTGACCCAGCGCCATCAACAACCCATAGGCTGTTGAACTGAACCGGAAGACACCTATCAATCACCCCGTTTACGAGGAAATCAAGTGTACGTCGAACAGGCAACCCGCGAGCAGTTGCAACAATGGCATAAAGAACTTACCACCAACCACCAGTCTTTTGTGGCAGGAGGTCTCAATCTGGACCTAACCAGAGGCAAACCCTCTGCCAGCCAGCTATCCCTGGCCAATGACCTGGATGGAGCTCTGAAAGGCAACTATATCGCCGACGACGGCACGGACACCCGCAACTACGGCGGCATTGATGGACTCCCCGGCATGAAGGCCTTGGCCGCGGATATTCTCGGCGTCAAAGCCGAAGACATTCTGGTCGGCGGCAACAGCAGCCTGACCTTAATGTATTTCTCAGCCCTGTTTGGCTGGCAATTTGGCTTCACCGGTCCCACATCGGCATGGCGTAACGAGGACAAGGTAAAATTCCTCTGCCCGGTTCCCGGCTATGACCGCCATTTTGCCATTTGCGAAGAACTTGGCATTGAAATGGTCAATGTGCCCATGGATGACAACGGCCCTGACATGGATGTGGTTGAGTCTCTGGTCCGTAACGACCAGTCCATCAAAGGCATCTGGTGCGTCCCCAAATATTCCAACCCAACGGGCTGTATCTACAGCGCCGAGACGGTAGAACGGCTGGCCAATCTGGGCACCATTGCTGCCGATAATTTCCGTATTTTCTACGACAATGCCTATGTGGTTCACGACCTGACAGATGATCCTGCGGAGCTGCCCAATATCATGGATTATTGCCGAAAAGCAGGCACTGAAGACTCGGTGCTACAGTTCGGCTCTACCTCAAAAGTCACATTTGCCGGGGCTGGGGTTGCCTTTATGGCCGCTTCGGCCGTCAATCTGAAGGCCATGAAAAACCATCTGGGAATCGCCACCATCGGCCCGGACAAGGTAAATCAACTGCGCCATCTCCGTGTCATCAGCAACGTACAACAATTGCGCGCTCATATGATCAAGCATGCAGAATTGCTGAAGCCTCGCTTTGCCTGCGTTCTGGACCACTTGCAGAAAAATTTTGCGGATTCTGATCTGGGCAGCTGGAGCACCCCTGAGGGCGGCTACTTTATTTCCTTTGACACCCGTCCGGGGCTGGCCAGTGAAGTAGTGAAACTGGCAGCAGAAGCAGGTGTCAAGCTCACCCCTGCTGGCGCAACCTTCCCCTATGGCAAAGATCCACAGGACTGCAATATTCGCCTGGCCCCTTCTTTCCCCACTGTTGAGGATATCGACAAGGCCATGGCCGTCTTCTGCAACTCGGTCAAGCTGGCATCGGTCAGCCAGCGCCTTCAGGCCGGCTAGCTAACAGCGGCACCCAAGAAATGACCAATAAAAAGGGCAGCTTTAGCTGCCCTTTTTATTCGCGAACCCTGATATTGTTCAGTCGCCTTTATTCGGGTTTGGCACCAGATTGGGGTAAGGGAACGGCGTAATATTGCCGGTACCTTTTACCTCGCTCACCTTGCAAGCGCCTTCCTTTTCCACTTCATCAATACGCACCACGGCATGCAGAGGAATAAAGCTTCGTTTCACCGATGCAAATTCAGTTTTGAGTTTTTCTTCGGCCGGGTCAACGATCATTTGTGAGCGCTCGCCAAACACAAACTCTTCAACCTCAAGAAATCCCCAGAGATCGCTCTGGTAGACTTGCCGAGCATAGATTTCATACATCTCGCCCTGGTTGAGAAACATGATTTTGTAGATGGGAGCTGAAGCCATGTCGCTTGTCTGTCCAACGGTTATTCAAGGGGGCGAGAGAATACCACAATTTGTGCAAATTTCATCCAATCACCCCGATGTGTATGGGCTTCCTCCACGTCCATCGCTATAATGCGCGACCCGAGCAATTGCCCATAAATTAAACACTTGTCCTCACCATGCCTGAAGAGAACGTTAAAAAGCTGCACATTGTGACCCACGGTTGCCAGATGAATGAGTACGATTCATCGCGTATGCGTGATCTGCTGGGTGATAGCTATCAGATGGTGTCAACGGACAATCCGGAAGAAGCCGACGTCATCCTGCTTAATACTTGCTCCATTCGCGAGAAAGCGCAGGAGAAGGTATTTCACCAGTTGGGCCGCTGGAAACACCTGAAAGAATTAAATCCCGACCTCGTCATTGGCGTCGGCGGTTGCGTGGCGAGCCAGGAAGGTGAGGCCATCGCCAAACGTGCACCCTATGTGGACCTCGTCTTTGGCCCCCAAACCCTGCACAGACTGCCGGAAATGCTGTCCGAGAGAAAACAGGGTGACGGCACAACCATTGTCGATATCAGCTTCCCGGAAATCGAAAAGTTTGACCGACTGCCCCAACCGGATGCCGACGGTGTCAGCGCTTTTGTCTCAGTAATGGAAGGCTGCTCAAAATACTGCACCTTCTGCGTGGTGCCCTATACCCGTGGCGAGGAAGTCAGTCGTCCCGCTGAGGATGTTCTGGCCGAAGTCGCTCATCTGGCCAAGCAAGGTGTCCGCGAAATCAATTTGCTGGGCCAGAATGTGAACGCCTACCGTGGAGAAATGCCCGACGGCCATATCTGCGACCTGGCTGAACTGATCACCTATGTGGCGGATATCGACGGCATTGACCGTATTCGTTTCACCACATCTCATCCGGTTGAGTTCTCCGACAGCCTGATTGCAGTCTATGCCCAGGTTCCAGAATTGGTCAGCCACCTACACCTTCCAGTGCAGAGTGGTTCTGATCGGGTGCTGGCTGCCATGAAGCGCGGGCACACCGCCCTTGAATACAAGTCAAAAATTCGAAAGTTACGGCAAATCCGCCCGGACATCAGCATCTCATCCGATTTCATTGTGGGCTTCCCGGGAGAAACGGAGAAAGATTTTGAGGACACCATGAAGCTGATTAACGATATCGGCTTTGATCACAGTTTCAGTTTTATCTACAGCGCCCGGCCCGGCACCCCTGCCGCAGATCTTCCAGATGAAACCCCTGAAGCAGTGAAAAAACAGCGCCTGCAAATTTTGCAGAACCGTATCAACCAGAACGCCATGCGTATCAGTGAAGAGATGGTCGGCAGCCAGCAGTCCGTTCTGGTGACCGGCATATCCAAGAAGGACCCCGGCCAGCTCCAGGGCCGCACAGAAAATAACCGGGTGGTGAATTTCCCCAGCCAGGACCACAGCCTGATCGGCCAATTTGTAGAACTTGCCATTACAGAAGCCCTGCCCAATTCGTTACGGGGCATGCTGGCATAACCCACAAATAACCTGAAAATATATAAAAATTCCTAGTTGCCCGTATTTTTGTATATAAACACCGCTTAAAAGTATTTGCAGGTCTTACCAAAGGGGATATGCTAAGTAAAAGTCACTGCCGCAGAGGGCGGCCTATTGGCAAATTTGAATAAACTGACAGCAGTACACACCATTACTCTCGAGCCTAGCGATACTCGACGACTTGCAACACTCTGCGGCCAATTCGACGAACACCTTAAACAAATAGAACAGCGGTTGAATATTGAAATTCGTAACCGCGGCAATGTCTTTGCACTTTATGGTGACAACAGAACAACCCAGGCGGCCGGAAAGCTGCTACACAACCTTTATCAGGAAACCAACAGCAACGGCGATCTGACACCCGATCAGGTTCATCTTGCCATCCAGCAATCCAACACAGAGATGCCTATGGAAAACTATGCTGCCAATACCCCGATACATGCCCCCAATGGAGAAAACGTGGAAAGCTTTACCGTCATCCGCACCAAGAAAGGCAACATCAAGCCGCGAGGGGCGAGCCAGCAGAAATATGTTCGGGCTATACAGACCCACGATATCAACTTTGGCGTCGGGCCTGCGGGTACGGGTAAAACCTACCTGGCGGTCGCCTGTGCAGTAGAAGCGCTGTTGCGTGATGAAGTCGAACGCATCCTGCTGGTGCGCCCTGCCGTTGAAGCAGGTGAGAAGCTGGGTTTTTTACCCGGAGACCTGAGCCAGAAAGTCGATCCTTATCTGCGCCCGCTATACGACGCGTTGTATGAGATGCTCGGCGTTGAGACCGTCGCCAAACTGATCGACCGCAACGTGATTGAAGTGGCACCACTGGCCTATATGCGGGGCCGCACGCTGAACAATTCCTACATTATTCTCGACGAAAGCCAGAACACCACCCGTGAGCAGATGAAAATGTTCCTGACGCGTATCGGCTTTGGTTCCACTGCGGTCATTACCGGTGACACGTCACAAATTGACCTGCCCCGCCGCAGCCAGTCAGGCCTGCTGCATGTGTGCCAGGTCCTGAAGGACGTTGAGGATATCAGCTTCACTTTCTTCGGCTCCAAGGATGTGGTCCGCCACCCCCTCGTCCAGCAGATTGTAGATGCCTATGACATCCATGAGAGTGAGGCAGGCGACGAACAACCGTGACGGAACTCACCCTGGATATGGAGAACGTCTCCTCTGCTGTTAGGGTGCCAAACGAGGACCAGATATTCCAATGGGCATCTGCCGCTCTCAACGACATTGACAGGGCGCTGGAATTAAGCGTTCGAGTCGTTGATGAAGCCGAGAGCGCCGAGCTCAACGAGCATTACCGTCACAAAACCGGCCCCACTAATGTATTATCGTTTCCGGCTGACCTTCCGGATGAACTCAATCTGCCGCTGTTGGGTGACTTGGTCATCTGCGCGCCGGTGGTCGAGCAGGAAGCCATCCAGCAAACCAAAACTGCTGAGGCCCACTGGGCGCATATGGTTATTCATGGCTGCCTGCACCTGATCGGCTACGACCATGTACAAGATGACGATGCAGAAGTGATGGAAACACGTGAAACCAATATACTTGTAGGCCTAGGATTTCCTCCTCCTTACGAAGAGACCCTATCCAAGAGCAATTGAAGAACCCAAATGACTGACGACGATTCGAGTAGCTCACAGGAAAAAACCTGGCTGGGCAAACTGGCCAACGCATTCTCCGGTGAGCCGCAATCACGGGATGAGCTCGCAGGTACTCTGCGGGCTGCTTACGAAAACAAGATTATCGATCACGATGCCCTCGAAATTATTGAGGGGGCATTGCATGTCTCGGATCAACAGGTCCGGGAAATCATGATCCCACGTTCCCAGATGGTGGTTATCCAGCACGACGCCAGCCTGGAAGACATCCTCAAGCTGGTCATCGACTCCAGCCACTCTCGCTTTCCGGTTATCGGTGACAATGCTGACGATATTACTGGAATCCTGTTGGCCAAGGAATTATTGCCACTGGTTCTCACCGGGCGGGAGAACTTCGACATGGCAAAAGTCGTCCGCCCCGCTACTATTATCCCAGAGAGCAAGCGACTCAATGTTCTGTTAAGGGAATTCCGAGAACAACGCTATCACATGGCCATTGTAGTCGATGAATATGGCGGCATTGCAGGCCTGATCACTATTGAAGACATCCTCGAGGAAATTGTCGGGGATATCGAAGACGAGACTGACGAAGACGAAGGGGCCATGATCAGGCCGCAATCGGATAAGACGTATCTCGTCGATGCACTGACCCCGATTGAAGATTTTAACGAATATTTCGATACCGGTATCAGCGATGAAGATTTTGACACCATCGGCGGTATTATCGTCCAGGCTTTTGGCCGCATGCCAAAAGTGGATGAATCCGTCAGGGTCGACAATTTTCTTTTTCGCGTCGCCGAAGGGGACAGTCGCCAGGTGAAACTGCTTGAAATGAGCATTGCCAACTAAGCCACCCACTCCTTCAGGGACGACCGTTCACCATGGCCACAACCCCCTCGCATCCCGGCCTTAAAGGCCATATTGCCGCCCTGCTGTTCGGTGTCATGCTGCCCTTTTCAATGGCGCCCTGGAACTGGTGGCCCGTTGGCCTTCTGTCGATAGCCGGCCTTCTAATCCTGCTCCGCCAGCTGTCATCAAACGCCTCTTTCTGGCGAAGCTTCTGTTACGGACTAGGCCTGTTTGGTTGCGGCGCCTCTTGGGTGTTTGTCAGCATTCACGATCATGGCCAGGCCTCCGTATTACTGGCTTCATTACTTACCGGCCTGTTTGTCATCGCCCTGGCGCTGGTATTTGCAGTGCCCTTCACACTTTACGGTGCAGGGCTCAACCGACATGCGGGCATGATGGTGATCACTTTCCCCGCGATTTGGGTATTGGGGGAATGGTGGCGTGGCTGGATCTTCAGCGGCTTTCCCTGGCTATACCTGGGCTACGGCCATCTCGACACCTGGCTATCTGGCTGGGCACCCATTGCCGGAGTTCTCGGCATCAGCTGGGTTGCGGCGCTGAGCGGCTCATTGATAGGCATTATTGTGTTGCCCCGCCAGAAGTTCACCCTGAGCAATTTTGCTGTTCTGATTGCGCTATTCTGGCTGGGAGGCTGGTATTTACAAAATGAAACCTGGACCCGGCCCGTAGGGGAACCGCTCAGAATCGGCATCCTGCAGCCAGCACTCCCCCTGAACGTAAAGTGGGACAGTGATCAGCTGAACAACATACTGACGCTATACCGAGAAGAGACTGAGCCGCTCCTTGGAGCAGACTTGGTGATCTGGCCTGAATCAGCTATTCCGGCTTTTTCCGACGAAGTAAAACCATTTTTAAAAGAGATGGCAGCTGAAGCCATTGATCAGGACACTGGTTTGATCACTGGCATACCAACCCGCGCATTCGGCCAGCAGTACTTCAATTCTGTCATCGGACTGGGCATCGCCAGCGGTACTTATCACAAACAGCACCTGGTGCCATTTGGGGAATATGTTCCCTTCGAGCGCTGGCTAAGGGGTACCATCGCCTTTTTTGATCTGCCGATGTCGGCATTCAGCCCCGGCCCTGCGACACAAGCTCCCATTACCGCCAACGGCATCGCCATCGGTACTGCCATTTGTTACGAAATTGTCTTCCAGGACCTAGTTGCCCGCTCTGCCCGGGAGACCAACCTGTTGCTGACAGTAAGCAACGACACCTGGTTTGGTCGCTCTATCGGCCCCCACCAGCACTTTCAGATGGCGCGTATGCGTGCCATGGAAAACCGCAAACCCTTAATTCGCGCTACCAACGATGGCATCACAGCATTGATCAGTAGCCAGGGGGAAGTGGTCGCCAAAGCTCCCGCCTACTCCAGGCAAACACTCAGCGGCTACCTGACCCCAAAACGCGGCACTACCCCCTTCACAGAGAGAGGTTCTTTGCCTGTTTTGGCACTGTGCCTGCTGACACTTCTTATGGCTGCGTTTACCCAGCAACGCAGCGGCAACCGTCACTGAAGCAGGCTATTGACGACGAGTAGCAATCGGGCTGTGTCTGCTGTTCCCTTTAGCCTATAATTGGCGGCTTTTCCGGCCCTGGGCCCAACCACCAAGACAAACAATGAAAGAGCAATACCACCCCCTAGAAGTTGAAACAATCGCCCAGCAACACTGGCACGACAGTGGCGCGTTTAATGTCACTGAACAGCCAGACCGGGAAAAATATTACTGCCTTGCCATGTTTCCCTACCCCAGTGGCAAGCTGCATATGGGCCATGTTCGCAACTATACGATTGCCGATGTCATTGCACGTTACCAGCGCATGCTGGGGAAAAACGTGCTGCAACCCATGGGTTGGGATGCCTTTGGCCTGCCGGCCGAAAATGCTGCCATCAAGAATCAGACAGCGCCGGCCAAATGGACGTACGAAAACATTGACTACATGAAAGCCCAGCTCAAGCGCCTGGGCTTTGGTTATGACTGGTCACGTGAGTTAGCCACCTGCAAGCCTGAGTACTATCGTTGGGAACAGTGGTTTTTCACCCGGCTCTACGAGAAAGGCCTGGTCTACAAAAAAACGGCCGCAGTAAATTGGTGCCCCAATGACCAGACAGTTCTGGCCAACGAACAGGTCATTGATGGCTGCTGTTGGCGCTGCGATACCACTGTTGAGCGCAAGGAAATACCCCAGTGGTTTATCAAGATCACCGACTACGCCGAAGAATTGTTAAACGACCTGGACAGGCTTGATGGCTGGCCCGAACAGGTGCGCACCATGCAGCGCAACTGGATCGGCAAAAGCCGTGGCGTGCAATTCAGCTTTAACCTGGACAGCCCTGTTGCAGGTATCGACAGCTTTGCGGTCTACACTACTCGACCCGATACGCTAATGGGCGTCACCTACGCGAGTATCGCTGCCGAGCACCCCATCGCCCTGGCTCTGGCCAAAAACAATCCGGCGCTGGCGGAATTTATCCAGAGCTGCAAAACCCAATCCGTGGCAGAGGCCGATATGGCCACCATGGAGAAAAAAGGCATGGCGACCGGCCTGAATGCCCTGCATCCCATCACTGGAGAGCCCGTACCGGTATGGGTCGCCAATTACGTGCTAATGGATTATGGAACCGGCGCCATTATGGCCGTGCCGGCCCACGACGAACGGGATTTCGAATTTGCCAACAAGCATGGACTCGCCATAAAGCAGGTTTTTGAGCATACCGATAGTGGTAACCATCACTTCGACCCGCAAAATTGGAGCGAGTGGTATGCCTCCAAGGCAAATGACGTATCGATGGTGAATTCAGAAGATTTCAATGGCCTGACACCCGCCGAGGGCTTTGATGCCATCGCCGCCAAGCTTGAAGCTTTAGGCTGTGGAGAAATCGTGACCAACTACAGGTTGCGGGACTGGGGTGTTTCCCGGCAGCGCTACTGGGGCGCGCCGATTCCCATGTTTAATCTCCCGGATGGCGGTGAAATTCCGGTTCCGGCCGACAGGCTACCGGTGTTGCTGCCGGAAGATGTGGAAATGGATGGCGTACAATCACCCATCAAAGCCGATCCCCAGTGGCGCAAAGCGGAGCTGAACGGCAACCCTGTTGAGCACGAAACTGATACCTTTGACACCTTTATGGAATCCAGCTGGTATTACGCCCGCTATACCTGCCCCGATTATCAGGACGGCATGCTGGACAGCGCCGCGGCCAACTACTGGCTGCCTGTTGATCAGTATGTCGGAGGTATTGAGCACGCCATTCTGCACCTGTTATATGCCCGCTTTTTTCACAAGCTGATGCGCGACGAGGGCCTGCTCTCTTCAGACGAGCCGTTCACCAAACTGCTCTGTCAGGGCATGGTCCTGAAAGACGGCGCCAAAATGTCCAAGTCCAAGGGCAATACCGTCGACCCACAGCAACTGATTGACCAGTACGGTGCCGACACCGTACGCCTATTCACCATGTTTGCCGCCCCACCGGAGCAATCACTGGAATGGAGCGACTGTGGTGTTGAAGGCGCTCACCGCTTTCTGCGCAAGCTCTGGAAGCTGGTCCATGGGCACTTGCAAGCTGGCGCACCAGCCCCGCTGAATGCCGAGGCCCTTGAGCAAAATCATAAAGACCTGCGCCGTAAAACCCATGAAACCATCGCCAAAGTCAGCGATGATTACGGTCGCCGGCAAACATTTAACACTGCCATTGCTGCCGTAATGGAGTTACTCAACGAGCTTAACCGCCTGTCTGACAGGGAATCCGCCAATGGTCTCGCAGTGGAAAGAGAAGCCCTGGATGCTGCGGTGTTGCTACTGGCGCCAATCGTTCCCCATATCTCCCATCAACTCTGGCACGCTCTGGGACACAGCGAAGAACTGCTCGACAGCCCCTGGCCGGTTGTCGATGAAGCGGCGCTGGTGAAGAGCACTATCCAGATGGCGGTTCAGGTTAACGGCAAGCTGCGGGCACAGATTGATGTCGCGGTCGAGGCCAGCCGAGAGTCCATCGAAGAAACAGCGCTGGCCCACGAGAACGTTCTTCGCTTTACGGAAGGCCAAACCATCCGTAAAGTAATCGTCGTTCCCAACAAGCTGGTGAATATTGTTGCCAATTGAGAGCCGCCAAATCAGGGCGAGCGAGCAAGACGTTAAGGATTATCCATGAAAAAATTGAGCTGCCTGCTGATCACAGGTCTATTGGTTGCCGCCACCCTCTCCGGTTGTGGCTGGCACCTGCGCGGCACGGCACAAGTCAACAACATTTCCAGCGTGCACATCAGTGCAGCAGATCGCTTCAACGACTTCTACGGCTCCCTTAGCAGATCGCTGGAAGCCAACGATGTCGTTGTGGAAAACAATGCCACAAAGGCCCAGTACAGCGTAGTGATCCTTGACCAAAGCAGCCGACGCCGCACCGGCTCTGTTAGTGTCAGCGCCAGAGTCTCCGAGTACCAGTTGACGGAAAACGTGACCATCATGATTCTCGACGGTAATGGTAAAACCCTGTTGCCCAGATCAACACTCACGGCAGAACGCTATTTCGACTTCGATGAAAACGATGTGCAATCGAAAGAGGGTGAAGCGCAGATGCTGAAGCGGGAAATGCGTGACGACCTGGTACGCCAGATCATTATCCGCTTGAATGCCGTCGCCAATCGTCCGGCCGCCTCCAGCACATCGGCGGAGCAAGATGCGGCTGCGAACTGAGCAGCTTTCCGAACACCTTGCTCAGGGGCCGTTGGCCCCTGTCTACCTGATTAGCGGTGATGAACCCCTACTAGCTCAGGAGGCTGCCGACCATATTCGCAATACAGCACGCGCTGAGGGCTTTAACGAGCGCGAATTACTCCACGCCGAGCCGGGCTTCGACTGGGACACCGTACTCACCGAAGCCAATAGCCTGTCCCTGTTCGCTGAAAAAAAAATCATTGAACTGCGCATTGCCAATGGCAAACCCGGGGACAAAGGCTCCAGGGTATTGCAGGAATATGCGGCCAACCCCAGCCCTGACAACCTGTTACTGATCATCACCCCCAAACTAGAAAGTGCTGCCACTCGCAGCAAATGGGTTAAAAGCATCGAAGCTGCCGGAGTCTTTATCCAGGCGTGGCCCGTACCTCCAGGTCAGCTACCGGCCTGGATTGGCAAACGACTGCAGCAGGCCGGCATACAAGCCAGCAGGCAGGCTGTGGACATTCTGGCCGACCGGGTGGAAGGCAATCTGCTGGCCGCCGTGCAGGAAATCGAAAAGCTGAAACTTCTGCTGCCCGAGGGTGAAGTCGATGCCGCAACAATGTCCACCGTGGTAGCAGACAGCGCCCGCTTTAACGTCTTTGCTCTGGTCGACAAGGCCCTGGAAGGGGATGCCCAGGGGGCCAGCCGCAACCTCAGGGGCTTGAGAGACGAGGGCACCGATGCAACGGTGATTCTGTGGGCCCTGGCCCGTGAATTGCGCACCCTGATCAAAGCCAGGGAATCATTGGATGCGGGCGACCATATGGACTGGGTGCTAAAAAATCTCGGCGTCTGGGAAAAGCGCAAACGTCCGGTGAAGATGGCCCTGAAACGCCTGCCGATCAATCACCTGAAACAGATGCTGCGACTGGCCGGTGGCATCGATCGGGCAATCAAGGGCATGCGCACAGCCAACCCCTGGGATGACCTGACCACCCTGACCCTGATGTTTTGCGGCAGCCCGGTATTACAGCCTGCCAATTTGCGCCTGGCACTCAGGGATTAACCACAACAGCCCTGGGATGGTTGCTTTTTGAGCACCCATAACCACCCCACCAGTAATCCCGCCATATCCGCCACTGCATCCCAGGCTTCCATTGATCGGTAACCACTCAGTCCTTGCAGCAACTCAATCGCAATACCGTAGCCCAGCAGCCTCACAAGCAGCTTGTTCCGATAACCCGCCTGGGGAAATGCTTTGGCGCCCAGCAAATACAGCAGCAAGAAAGTGACACCATGGAGCACCTTGTCCTGCCCTGGCAGCATGCTGCCAGGCCCCGAGGGTAACAACATAATAACCAGCACGGCGCAGAGGCTGCCCACAAAACACCACCGCCAAACAGATCTCATTGTTTACCCCTCATTCAAATACCGCATTGAACAAACTCCGTGACACACATTACAGCAAATCAACCCCGCACCGAAGTTTGTATATACTGCCATGGTATGGCGGCGCTTTTCACCGAGGATAGCCCATGAGCAAACAGCCCGATAACCCCAAAGAAGAGGAAGTGAGCGCACTTGAAGGCTTGAGTGTTTTCCTGGATGGATGGAAGGAGCTATCCACATCAGCACTGAAATACGCCGCCGAAAAAACCCGTGACCAGGCTGCCAAAACCATTATGCAATCACCTGAGCAGTTGGAGCGCATGGGTAAAGCCGGGCGGTCATTGCGAGACCTCAGGGAGGTTGCCGGACTCACCATTAACGAGCTGGCCAGCGCCATCGACCTGAAAGACCCGAGCTTGCTTAAAGCTGTGGAAGAGGGGAAAGCTGCACTCCCCCTGGAGATCATTCTGAGGCTGGCATCCCTCTATTCCCGAAATGATCCGCTGCCCTTCATCGTCAAATATGTGCGGACCTACAGCCCGCGTGTTTCGGAGCTATTGGAAAAAATTGGCATCGATCGTCTGGTCATCACGGCGGAGAGAGAAGTCCAGCTGCTGAAAATCTACCGCAACCGCGACGCCGCCCGTAAACTTTCAGACGAGGGTTTCAGCAAAGTACTGGCATTTACCGATCAGGCATTCGAAATGGCACTGCATTTCGCCCAGGAACAGGAAAAGCCGTCTGATACTCAGGAACAGCCCGAATCTCCTGAAGAAAAAAAACCGTCAGTCTAGCCGGCCTTCAGTAGAGTCTTTTTTCCGGGCACCACCGCCGAACCAGTTACCAGTGTATTGAGGGCTTCGAGGCGCTCCAAGGTACCCACATCCCACCAGGTCCCCGTAAATACCTCACCACTCACATAACCATCGCGAATACCCCCTGCCAACACTTCACGGATTGGAAAACGCTCACTGGCCGAGCTGTACATGGCAAAGATTTCCGGCCTCATCACGCTGATACCGCTGAACGTGAAAGTCGCCTGATCCTCTGTGGGATAACGGACACACTGCTGGCTATCCAGGACAAAATCCCCGTTGGGGTGATGGGCAGGATTGGGAACCAACACGAGGTGGGCATCCATTTCCTCAGTCCACTCCCTTTGCACCAAATTCTGCAACGGGTAATCCGTCCAGACATCACCGTTGACGACCAGGAACGGTTCTCCACCTAACAGAGGCAAGGCCCGACGGATACCACCGCCAGTCTCCAGTGGATCACTTTCTCTGGACCACTTGATGTCCACACCAAACCGGGAACCATCTCCCAGAAACGACTCGATCTGGTCACCGAGCCAGGAGGTATTGATCACCAGGTCTCGGACTCCGGCTGCTGCCAGGCGCTCTATGTGGTATTGAATCAGGGGTTTGTTGGCAATTTTTAACAGCGGTTTTGGGGTGTCATTGGTCAGGGGACGAAGGCGTTCGCCAAATCCGGCGGCCAGAATCATAGCTTTCATAGTAGTTCCCGTTGCGAGTCACCGGCCTGCTGCCAGGGCTGATACCAGGACTGGCTTTCTGCAACAGGCAACACCCGCTGCTCAAACCAGGCTCTAAAGTCTTTCAGCTCCGAATAGGAGTCCAGCTGTTCCAGGGTGTAGCGGATAACGAGAGGCAAGTCATTGAGGTAGCCCGCCTTTCCATCACGCAAAAACAGGCGGGCAAAAATACCCAAGACCTTGATATGCCGCTGCAACCCCATCAGATCAAACCAGCGAAAAAACTGCTTGTCGGACACCGGGGTAGCGATGCCGGCAGCTACTGCACGCCGATAATAATTAAGCGCCCGCCTAGAAACCTCTCCAGCGGGCCAACGAATATAGCAGTCCCGCAACAGGGACACCAAGTCATATGTGAACGGACCTGTGACCGCATCCTGAAAATCGATCACGCCAATATCACTGTCACCCAGCAACATCAGGTTGCGGGAATGATAATCCCGGTGCACCAGAACCGCTGGCTGTGATAACGCACTATCAACAAGTATTTCAAACGTTGAGTCTATCAGCTGTTGCTCAGAACCGGAGAGCTCGACACCCAGCAACTGTGTGACAAACCATTCTGGAAACAGGTTCATTTCCGCCAACAGTCTCGAGTGGTCATAAATCGGTATCAAATGACCGGCAACGTCAACCTGCTGAATAGCCAGCAGTGTCGACTCGGCTTTTGTATAAAGTACATCCACTGTCTTTTCATTAAGCAGGGGCAACAGCAGCTGGTCCCCAAAATCCTCCAGCAACAGGTAGCCCCGCTCGAAATCCACGGCAATAATCTGTGGCGCATGAACACCCTGGCCCTTGAGCAGCAAAGCAATATTGACAAAGGTCTCGTTGTTTTCATGCTCTGGAGGTGCGGAAACCGCCAGTAACGTGGGATGGCAGCTCACCCGGTAATAGTTGCGAAAGCCGGCATCGCCGCTAAGGGATTGTAGGGAAAGCGGCGTGATAGGTCGGTATTGATCAGGCAGATAGCTTTCCACCCATTCTGGGAGGCTCAAATCAGCAGCCATATTTGAAGGAACTGGTAGAAAAAAGGTGCCTCATTCTACCCCAAACCCTCGCATGATGTCGCAGAATGGGTAAAATGTACCGTCGCGTTAAAGCCACTGCCCGCCAGAGAGATCACGGATCATAAGAATGCCAACAACACCGAGTCATTTCCGCACCAGGCTCTACCAAGCTATGCGTTCACAGTTTGTACAAACATCCACTCTGATTCTCTCCGGATTGCTGTTAGCTCCTTCAATTCATGCAGAAAGCAGCTCGGGCAAAATGCAGTGGGAATGTAAAGCTTCGCCTAGTGGTGAGTGGCAATGTGGCGAGCGCTCCTTACCCGGCAGGACATTCTCCCGTCCCACCCACCCCGAGCCGGAAGCCTATGAGCCAGAGCCCGATGATGACGGCCCCAAAGTAGAACTGGCCCGCAACCTGGACTGGGTGGAACAGGATGCGCTGACCGAAGAACAACAGAAAACCATGGCACCGGGATGCTGTGGCGCTTATGTAGAACCCCCGCGGGACTACCCTGAAAGTGACCTGGACCCTGCAGACGCCCCCCTCCGAGTGGCGTCTGAAACCACAGAGGTGGAACAGGAAAATGTCGCGCACCTGCGTGGCAAGGTACAACTGACCCAGGGGTATCGTCAGGTACGCAGCCAGAATGCCACCGTTGACCAAAACACCCGAACAGTCGACCTGGACGGCGATGTTCAATTCCGCGAACCCGGCTTGTTACTCACCGGTGACCATGCACAGATCAACATGGACACCAAGGACGTCACCATCGATAACGCAACCTACCTGTTGCACGAATCCAATGTGCGTGGCACCGCGACCCAAATGAATCGCCGCGATGCCGTATTCTATATCGACAACGCCACCTATACCACCTGCGAACCTGGCAGTAATGCCTGGCAATTGGTCAGCTCCGAGGTTGATATCAACCCCGAAACCGGCATTGCGCACGCGAAACATGTTCGCCTGGAAGTCAAAGACATTCCCATCATGTACGCGCCCTGGCTGCGTTTCCCCATTGATGACCGGCGCGCCTCGGGCCTGCTGTTCCCCAGCTTTCAATTCGGCGATGAGAACGGCATTGATTTCGCGCAGCCCATTTATCTGAACCTGGCACCTAACTACGATGCCACCATCACGCCCCGTTACATTCAGGAGCGCGGCCCGATGGCTGAAGTCGAGCTGCGCCATCTGTCGAAACTGACCAACACGGTGCTGGGCGGAGCATTTCTCTCCGATGATGACGGTGGAGATGACGACGATGAAGAACCCGATGTTATTACCGGTGATCGCAACTACGAGGGCGAAGACCGATGGCTCGTGAGTGTTGATCACGAAGGTGGCTTCGGCAAACGCTGGAGCACGCTTGTTGATTACACCAAAGTCAGCGACAGTGACTACTTCCGCGACCTGGACAATACCACCCTGGAAGTCAACAGCCAGACTCACCTGAAACAGGTGGCTTCCACCAGCTATCGCCTGGACCACTGGTTCTTTAACATCAAGGGACAAAAATTCCAGACGCTTAACGATGACTTTCGCCGCATCGAGCAGTACAAACAACTTCCCCGCGTGGATGCCAATGGCGATTACCGCTTCGGCGACTTTCTGGTCAACCTCGACAACCAGTACACCTATTTCGACCACAATGACGATGACAACCTGGCGCCGACCAACACCTATATGCAGGACGACCTCGGCACCTTCGTCACCGGTGAGCGTCTGCGCCTAAATTACAGTGTTACCTGGGACAAGCAATGGGCCTGGGGCTATTTCCGCCCCACCGCCAAAGTCAGGCACCTGACCTATAACCTGGACGACCCCATCATGGGGCAGAATGATGACAGTCCGTCTGTCACCGTCCCAACTGGAGTCATTGATGCCGGTATCTACCTGGAGCGGGACACCACCTGGCTGCAGGGCTTTACTCAGACTCTGGAACCGCGGGTGTACATGGTCCACACCAAATACGAGGACCAGAGCGACATTCCGGATTTTGATACCTCGCTGATGACCTTCAGCTATAGCCAACTGTTCCGCGATGATCGCTTTACCGGTGGCGACCGCATTGGCGATACCGAACAAATCTCTGTCGGCCTGACCAGCCGCCTGATTGATCAGAATACCGGCGTAGAATGGCTGCGAGCCAGTTTTGGCCAGATTTTCTACCTGGATGACAGATACGTCACCCTCAACCCCACGCTGAACAAGTCCTTCCTGAAAGCACTGGGTGATCCCGACAGCCTGTCTGCCGCACAGCGTGAAGTGGCCGCCGACATGCTGCGAGATGAATCTGCCTATGCAGCAGAAATTGCCCTGCGCCTGAGCGAAAACTGGCGAGCCCAGGCCGACCTGCTCTACGACGAAGACGACAGCCAGCTGGACAGAGGCACCGCCAGCCTCCGTTACAACGACAGGAACAACCGCCTGTTTAATGTCAGCTACCGCTTCAACCGCAGGATTCCTCGCATTGTTGGCAATGAAATCATTGATACGGATATCGAACAGGCCGACTTCTCCACCATGCTACCCATCGGTCGCAACTGGAGCCTGATCGCTAAGCACAATTTCGATCTGACCAACAGCCGTGAACTTGAGACGTTTTTTGGTTTCCAATATGACAGCTGCTGCTGGCGATTCAGCCTTCTCGCCCGTCGCTGGTTGGATCGGGATGACTACATCCTGCTGCCGGACGAAGACCTTGAAGAAGATGATGGCATTTTCTTCCAGATACAGTTCAAGGGACTGGCTGGCAGCGGCCGAAAAGTAGATGCCCTCCTCGAAGATGGCATCTATGGCTATGTACCGACCGAATAATTTCTTACAGGCAACTTCATGAAATTACGCAGTAACCTATTTTTACCTTTTGCTGCCACCCTGGCTGTACTCTGGGGAGCTTCCGTCCCCAGCAATGCAGAAGAAGTACTGATTGACAGCATTGCGGCCATAGTCGATGAAGACGTGGTCATGGCCAGTGAGCTGGATGAACGCGTTCGGGAAATCTACGTGCGGCTAAAAGACAGCAACACCCAGATCCCCCCCGGCGATGTTCTGGTCCCTCAGGTGCTGGAACGGCTGATCCTGGAACGTATTCAGCTGAGCCGCGGTCAACGTGCAGGAGTTCGCATCAGTGATGATGAAGTCAATCAGTCAATCTCTCAATTGGCGCAAAGCCGTGGCATGACGGTAGACCAGATGGTAGAACACGCGCACCAGAGCGGTATCAGCCTTAACCGTCTGCGGGAGCAAGTGCGTACAGAAATGATTGTCAAACGGGTACAGGAAGGACTCGTCAATCGCCGTATCAATGTCTCCGAGCAGGAAATCGACAACTTCCTGAAGTCCGAAGAAGGACAGCAATGGAGCTCCCCGGACCTTAACCT
This sequence comes from Porticoccus sp., assembly GCA_023261185.1. Classification (GTDB taxonomy): domain Bacteria; phylum Pseudomonadota; class Gammaproteobacteria; order Pseudomonadales; family Porticoccaceae; genus Porticoccus; species Porticoccus litoralis. Next base: position 22,474 of record JALRJN010000016.1, on the reverse strand, counting down.
CGGCCATATTATTCTGCCGCTTTCCGCTGGCGCACCCCGCGATGAAGTTACCATGGTGGAAAACAAGGCTCGGGTACTGTTTGAACAACTGCAGGCTGGGGCGGATTTCAGAAGTCTCGCTATTGCCAATTCAGCAGGACAAAACGCCCTGCAGGGTGGCGATCTTGGCTGGCGTAAAACCACCCAGCTGCCCAGCATTTTTATTACCGCCACCGACAAACTGCTCCCCGGGGAAGTCAGCGTGCCGATTCGCAGTGACGCCGGCTACCACATACTGAAGCTCTATGATCGCCGCGGCGGCAGCGAGAGAATCGTGCTGCAACACAATGTCCGCCATATCCTGATCAAGCCCAACGAGATTCGCACAGAAGAAGAAACCAAGGCCATGCTGGAAGGCATTCGCGCTGACATTATGAACGGTGCGGACTTCGCGGAACTGGCGCGGGAAAACTCTGAAGACATTGGGACTGCCTTAGCTGGAGGAAGCCTGGGCTGGTCCGTGCCGGGTCAATTTGTGCCCGATTTTGAAAACACGATGAACAACATTCCCCTCAACGAAGTCAGCGAACCTTTTCGCAGCCAGTTTGGCTGGCACATCCTGCAAGTCACAGAACGGCGGCGTCAGGATTTCAGTGAGAATATGCGCCGCGGCCAGGCAAAAAATATTCTCCATAAGCGTAAATTTGAGGAAGAACTTCAGATCTGGCTTCAGGAAATTCGCGACGAGGCCTTTGTAGAAATCAAGCTGTGACCAGGCTGGCCATCACTCCGGGGGAACCCGCAGGCATTGGCCCTGACCTGGTCGTGCAACTGGCCCAACAGCCACAGTCTTGCGAACTGGTCGCTTATGCCGACCCGCAATTATTGCTTTCCCGCGCCGACCAGCTCGGGCTGCGCCTGAGCATCCGGGAGTTTACTGGCGAAATCGCTGGCCCTACCGCGCAGGGTGAGCTTTGGGTACGACCGGTGCAGCTTAGCCATGCCGCCACCCCTGGCCAACTATGTGCCGATAATGCCCCCTACGTTCTGGACACGCTCACCGCCGCGGCCTCGGATTGCCAGAATGGTCTGGTGGATGCCATGGTAACGGGCCCCGTTCACAAGGGAATTATCAATGAGGCTGGCATCGCCTTTAGTGGACACACGGAATTCCTGGCAGACCTCACGCAGACGCCACGTGTAGTGATGATGCTGGCCACCGAGGGGTTGCGTGTGGCGCTGGCCACCACCCACCTGCCCCTCGCCCAGGTTCCTGGCGCTATATCGCAAGCCTCTCTCACGGAAGTGATCACCATTCTGCACCGGGACCTGAAGCAGAAGTTCGGCATCGAAGATCCCCATATTCTTGTCTGCGGACTAAATCCCCATGCAGGCGAAGGCGGGCACCTGGGACGGGAAGAAATTGATGTCATTATTCCTGTGCTGGACAACTTACGTAGTTCCGGCTTCTCTCTTGAAGGCCCCCTTCCAGCAGACACTCTGTTTACCCCCAAACATCTGGCTCACTGCGATGCGGTGCTAGCCATGTACCACGATCAGGGCTTGCCCGTATTGAAGTACGTAGGTTTTGGCGCCGCAGTCAACATCACACTGGGATTACCGATCATTCGCACATCTGTGGACCACGGCACGGCACTGGACCTGGCGGGTACAGGCCAGGCTGACATCGGCAGCCTGTTGACTGCCATCGCCTACGCCAAAACCATGGCAGAATCCAGCCGATGAGTGAACGTGCACACAGCGGCCATCAGGCACGCAAACGCTTTGGGCAAAACTTTCTTGTGGACGCCAACATCATTGCCAACATTGTTGCCGCCATAGCCCCCAAACCCACCGACAACCTGATTGAAATTGGACCGGGCCAGGGAGCCATTACGGAGCCAGTGCTGTCCCGTTGCCCAACACTCAAGGTGGTTGAGCTGGATCGCGACCTGATCCCGTTACTCAAGGCAAAATTTCAGCAGTACCCCTCTTTACAGATTCATCAGGGCGACGCGCTGAAAACAGATTTCAGCCAGTTCTATGAAGCTGACCGTCCACTGCGCATCATCGGCAATCTGCCCTATAACATCTCAACACCCCTGCTGTTCCACCTGCTCAGCTACAGTGACAAGATTTACGACATGCACTTTATGCTGCAAAAAGAGGTGGTAGACCGCCTCGCCGCGGCTCCTGGTGACAGTCACTACGGGCGACTCAGTGTGATGGTGCAGTACCACAGTCAAGTACAGCCCTTATTTCCAGTGCCTCCCGGTGCCTTTCGCCCAGCACCCAAAGTGGATTCAGCCATCGTGCGCCTGCTGCCCTATTCACAACCGCCCCACCCAGCAAAGAATCTTGCAAAACTGGCACACTTGGTGAATGCCTGCTTTCAGCAGCGCAGGAAAACCATACGCAATACGCTCAAGCACCTGGTGAACGCCGAACAACTAGCTACCTTGAACATTGACCTGTCATTGCGACCGGAAAAGCTCAGTGTGGCTGACTTTGTGCAACTGAGTAACCAACTGACGGAGATGACATGAACCATATTGTTGTACTCGTCACCACAGAGTACCTACCCCGGCAATCAGAACCCGGGCAAGGCAAATACGCTTTCGCTTACCATATCCGCATTGAAAATCACGGCACAGAAGCGGCCAAGCTGCTCAGCAGACACTGGTTCATCACCGATGGCAATTCCCGCGTTAAAGAGGTTCGCGGACCAGGCGTCGTCGGCGAGACCCCGCGAATTAACCCCGGGGACCACTACGAATATAGCAGCAGCGCCATCCTTGAGACCGAAGCAGGCACCATGGAAGGCAGCTATCAGATGATCACCGACAGTGGCGAAATGTTTGACGCGGATATTCCCCCTTTCCTATTGGCTGTGCCCGGAGCCATCCATTGACCACCTTTGTGGTAGGTGATCTGCAAGGCTGTCTCACCCCCCTGCAAAGGCTTTTGGAGACTGTGAAGTTTGATCCGGGAAAGGATCAGCTCTGGTCAGTTGGCGACTTGGTCAACCGCGGCCCGCAATCCTTAGAAACATTACGTTTTTGCTATCAACTGGGGGATGCTTTCCGCACTGTGCTCGGCAATCACGACCTGCACCTTCTGGCAGTGGCCCACGGCGTTCGCAAACCACACCCCTCCGACACCCTGAATGATATTCTCGACGCTCCCGACAGGGAAGAGCTGTTGAAGTGGCTTGCCCAACAACCACTGCTCTTGGCTCATAAGGAATACCTGCTGGTTCATGCAGGCATTCCACCTCAATGGTCCCGTGAAGAGGCGCTCTCACTGGCTGAAGAAATGCACCAGGTGTTAACCGACGAACAACAATCCGCGGCCTTCTTTGAAGTTATGTACGGCAACGAACCGGACCTGTGGCACAACGCACTATTACCGCCACTACGCTGGCGACTGATCACCAATTACCTGACCCGTATGCGTTTCTGCTCGACGGAAGGGCAACTGGAGCTCACGTCCAAAGCGTCACCCCAGGAACCACCCAAGGGCTTTGCCCCCTGGTACGCACACACCCACCGAAAAACACGCCATTTCAAAATCATCTTCGGTCACTGGGCGGCTCTTGAGGGAAAACCCATTGGTGACAACCTATACCCCCTTGACACGGGTTGTGTTTGGGGCGGGCCACTACGCATGATGGCGCTGGACTCAGGCCACTACTACCACTGCCAACCCTAAGAACGCTGGATTTTTGAGATAACGACTGAAGCGGCTAGAATAGCCCTGAAAATTGCAATTCGCTGATAACGCATAACAAAAAGGTGGTGCAAGTGATCCGCACACTATCCAATTTTTTCACCAACATCATGCAGCGCTGGCTGCCCGATGCTTTCATCTTTGCCATTATCCTCACCTTTATCGTATTTATTGCCGGCATGCTGGGCGAATCAAAGTCTCCCTCCCAGATGGCCAACTACTGGGGCGATGGGGTCTGGAACCTGCTGGTCTTTTCAATGCAGGTGACCATCAGTCTGGTGACAGGCAGTGTTCTGGCACAGACGACCGCGGTGAAACGGGTGTTGCGTGGCCTCGCAACGCTGGCCAAAAATCCAAGCCAGGCGATTATGTTAATGACCTTTATTGCCCTGATCTGCGGATGGATCAGCTGGGCATTCGGGCTGATTGCCAGCGCGCTGATGGCCAGGGAGATTGCCCGTCATGTCAAAGGTGTTCACTACCCTCTATTGGTCGCTTCAGCCTACTCGGGCATGGTGATATGGCACGCCGGGTTATCGGGGTCCATTCCGCTAAAAATTGCGGTATCCGATGGCGATGTACTCAGCTCACTGATGCCGGGCATTGAAATTCCGTTGCAGGAAACCATTTTTAGCTGGGAAGTCTTGTCGGTTTGCCTGGTTGTGCTGCTCACCCTACCAGTCATTTTTCGCCTCATGATTCCGCCAGCCCACGAGACCCAGGAGGTGGACCCCAGCCAACTGGGAGAGACAGAGCAGGTAGACATCAGGATCAAGACTCCCTCTGACCGCATCGAACACAGCCGTCTTCCCACCTTGCTACTGGGATTGCTGGGGGGTTACTACCTGGTTGAATTTTTTCTTGATGGCGGCAGTGTCGGCTTGAACACACTGAACCTGATTTTTCTTGTTTCCGGCCTGTTGTTACATCGATCCACCACCAGTTATCTCTTTGCTGTCAATGAGGCGGTCAAGGGCCTGTCCGGCATTGTTCTACAGTTCCCCCTATACGCGGGCATCATGGGCATGATGGCGCAGTCGGGGCTGGCGGCATCGGTTTCCACCTGGTTTATTGAAATATCAACGGTCGAGACCTTCAATCTCTTTACTTTCCTCAGTGCCGGAATTGTGAATTTCTTCGTGCCATCCGGCGGCGGCCAATGGGCCGTACAGGCACCGATTGTTATTCCCGCCGCACAGACACTGGGAATTCCCCTGAATCACGCTGCCATGGCGGTGGCCTTCGGGGATGCCTGGACGAACATGGTACAGCCCTTCTGGGCACTGCCCCTGCTAGGAATCGCGCGGTTGGGTATTCGGGATATCATGGGTTACTGCACGGTCGCCCTGTTGTGGACAGGGCTGATTTTCGGGCTAGCCATGGTCTTTCTCTTCTAGTGAATATTGTGACTGATGGGCTACCATTAAATCCCGCACGATCTGCAGTGCCCCCTCCTGACTTTTGGGTGCACTCGCACATCCACCGCATCCAGATGGGGCCTGTACTCGACCTGGCCTGCGGCAGTGGCCGTCACGGCCGCCTGTTCCTCGAACGGGGGCTATCCGTTCACTTCCTGGACAGGGAGCTATCCGGAGTGGAGGATCTCAGGGGATCGAGCTCGGCCCGCCTCCATTGCCACGACCTTGAGAACGGTACCGCCTGGCCTTTTAGTGCCGAGTATTTTCAAGGCATTGTTGTGGTCAACTATCTGCACCGCCCCATTTTAGGAGAGTTAGCCCACTGGCTAAAACCGGGAGGCGTGCTCCTTTACAAAACCTTTGCCTGTGGAAATGAGCAATATGGCCGGCCATCCAACCCCGACTATTTATTGCACAAAAATGAATTGATGGATGTGTTTGGCGATGCCATGGATGTGGTAGATTGCCGGCAACAAATAGAAACGTCGCCACAACGTGTAACCCAACACCTTTGTGCAGTGAAACCTGCCCCAGGCAACTACAATGCATGAAACTAATATGGACGTTGCCGAATCTAATCGTCCAGCTTGTCTATCACCGACAATCCAAAAGACCTACAGACATTGAATAAATTGATCATGACAAATAAATACTTCTGGCTACTGACATCATGGCTGATCAGCCAGCCCGCTTCAGCCAGTATCATTGAATATTTCCGTGAGGAAGATGGCCATACCAACTGGCAGTACGTCGCCAACTGGTCCAGCGGGATTCTCATTGTTCTGTTGTCGATAACGGTGCTGACACTTTTTTTCAGTCGTCGTCAGGCACACTTGGCCAACAAGGCGCTTGAGGCCATTCGCCAGGAACTGGAGGAAAGGGTCAGGGAGCGTACAGCTACCCTGGATGAATCCAACCGGCTGCTACAGGAAGCCAACCAGCTGTTACAGGGTGAAATAGCCCAGCACCGGGAGACGGCCAACCGCTTGCGCAACTCGGAGTCCTATATCCGGGACATACTCAGTTCGATGCCGTTGATGCTTATCGGGCTTACCTCGGATGGGCTGATCACCCAATGGAACCGACGTGCAGAGGAAATCACAGGGATTCCTGCCACCAAAGCACTAGGGACCAATCTATGGCAGACCTACCCCACCATCACCCTCAGCCAGCAACAGGTAAAACGCTCCCTGCAGGAGAAGAAGCCACTCACCATCAAGCACAGCCAGCGCGGCCAATACCATTTTGATATCACCATTTACCCTCTGCGCGAGCAGGCAGAAACAGGCGCCGTCATCCTCGTCGACGATGTCACACAACACATCCTGGCGGCCAACATGCTGATCCAGAGGGATAAGATGTCATCCATGGGTGAGCTTGCGGCGACCATGGCCCACGATATCAACCCGCCCTTGCATCAGATTCTCACCGATGTACAAACTGTCAAAGAGGCGTTGCAACTTCAGCCGCCATCATCGGTTGAGACCATTACCCAGCTGATGGATGAGGCCGACGCCAATGGTAAGCAGGCACTGGCCATTATTCAGAACTTGCTGGATTTTGCCCGTAGTCGCGGTGGCGAGCGCCATCAGGCGAGCATCATTGATATCATTGAACACAGCCTGCAATTGGCCAAGGATGTTCTCTCCGTTCCCTCGGGGCTGCATTTCCGCGATATCTCGATAGAGCGACACTACAATCAGAATCTTCCCGATATCCCCTGCTATGCAACAGAATTGCAACAGGTCTTTCTGAGCCTGTTCAGACACGCCTGTCACGCACTCGGGCAGGTCCAAAAAGCGGGGCACACCCCAATTATTCGAATACAGGTGATGGTGTGTTACGACATGCTGTGGATCAAAGTGCAGCACAATGGCGTCGGCATTACCAATGAAGAACAACAGTATATTTTTGAACCCTTCTTCACCCACACGCCTGGCAAAGCAGAAGATTATGATGCGGGGAAACGGCTGTCCTTCTCCCACTTCATCATTACCGAGCAGCATCAGGGGCAACTGGCCGTAACATCAGATCTGAACGTCGGCACCACTTTCCACCTGCAATTGCCTTTGACCTAGGCAATGTGGGACCCGGGAACCTGGGCCACAGAAATAAAAACCTCGTCAGCTCTCCAGATCGGGATAGCCATCAGGGTTATTGCGCTGCCAGCGCCAACTGTCCGCCATCATTTCATCAAGACTGCGCCGGGCTTTCCAACCCAATTCTCGCTCAGCCTTGCTGGCATCAGACCAACACTCAGCCACATCCCCTGGACGGCGTGCCACAATCTCGTAGGGAATCCTGCATTGTGCAACTGATTCAAAAGCCCGAATCATTTCAAGTACAGACACACCGTTACCAGTCCCCAAATTCCAGGTTTGACAGCCATAGGGAGCATCGGGCCTTGTCAGAGCCTCTAGCGCACGCACATGCCCTTCAGCAAGATCCATCACGTGCAGGTAATCCCTCACCCCGGTACCGTCGGGGGTCGGGTAATCACCGCCAAACACCGAAAGCTTCGCCAATTTTCCCACCGCAACCTGGGTAATGTAGGGCAATAGGTTGTTGGGGATACCTTTGGGGTCTTCGCCCACAAGTCCACTGGAGTGTGCACCCACTGGATTGAAATATCTCAGGATGGCTAATCGCCAGAACGGGTTTTCAGCGATGTTGTCAGCGCTCTCCAGATCCTGAAGGATCTCCTCAATCATCAACTTGGAACGTCCGTAGGGATTAGTAGCCTGCAGAGGAAAATTCTCTGTGATGGGTGTGCTTGCCGGGTCGCCATAAACAGTCGCAGAAGAACTGAAAATAAAATCTTTTATCCCTGCGGCCTTCATCGCTTCAAGCAACGTCACAGATCCGGTCACATTGTTCCGATAGTAGGTAAGCGGCTCCAGACATGACTCACCTACCGCTTTGAAACCGGCAAAATGCATTACCGCATCGATGGCGTGGTTACTGAACAGCTCATCCAGAACATCGCGATCATTGACGCTCGCTTCCACGATCGGGAAATCACAACCCGTGATCTGCATGACCCGCTGTAAAGAAAGCGGGGAACTATTACTGTAATTATCCAGTGCCACAATCCCGTGGCCAGCATCAATCAATGCAATGCAGGCATGACAGCCTATATATCCGGCGGCACCGGTTACAAGTACGTTCACGTGTATTCCCTGTCAGGTGTAACTACTGTTTATTATCCCACAGGCTGTGGGAAATGGTGTGGCTGAAACGACAAAAACCATACACAAAAAAGCCGGGCTATTGCCCGGCTTTTTTAACAGGATTGAACACTATCCGATATTACTCTTCAGTGTCATCAATCTCGACTGCTTCCACTTCGGGACGGTCAACCAGCTCTACGTAAGCCATAGGCGCCGCGTCACCGGAACGCAGACCACACTTGAGAATACGAATATAACCGCCGGGACGACCCTCATAACGGGGACCCAGTTCACCAAACAGTTTGCCTACAGCAGCTTTATCGCGCAGACGGCTGAACGCCAGACGTCGGTTGGCCACGCTGTCCTGCTTTGCCAGCGTGATCAGTGGCTCAGCCACACGACGCAGTTCCTTGGCTTTTGGCAAGGTGGTTTTGATCAGCTCATGCTCTACCAGAGAGTTTGTCATGTTGCGGAACATGGCACGACGGTGAGCACCTGTACGGCTAAGTTTGCGGCCACTATAACGATGACGCATGATTCTACTTCCTTTAAAAGTGTTGCTATCTCAGCAATAAACTCAATTTCACGGAGTCTGCGTAGCAGGCTCCGCAGCAATTAAATATGGTCGTTTTCAGTGCGCAGGCTTGAAGGCGGCCAGTTTTCCAGGCGCATGCCCAAGGACAATCCGCGTGATGCCAGCACATCTTTAATTTCTGTCAGTGACTTTTTACCCAGGTTAGGGGTTTTCAGCAGCTCTACTTCTGTGCGCTGAATCAGGTCACCAATATAATATATACTCTCGGCCTTCAGGCAGTTGGCAGAGCGTACAGTCAGCTCCAGGTCATCAACCGGGCGCAGCAAGATCGGATCAACTTCTTCCTCTTTCTCAACAGGCTCAGAGAGGCTTTCACTCTCCAGGTCAACAAAGACAGCCAGTTGCTGCTGCAGGATGGTCGCTGCGCGGCGGATAGCCTCTTCGGGATCGATCGTACCGTTGGTTTCGAGATCCAGAACCAGTTTGTCCAGGTCAGTACGCTGCTCAACACGGGCACTTTCAACCACATAGGCCACTCGGCGCACGGGGCTGAACGTAGCATCAAGGTGAAGACGACCAATGGAACGTGTCTCGTCCTCATCTGAAGCACGGCTGTCTGCGGGCTGGTAACCGCGGCCAAGCACAACATGCAGCGTCATTTCCAGAGAAGTATCACCGGTGATATTGGCAATTACATGCTCAGGATTTTTGATTTCAGTGGCGTTGTCCACCTGAATGTCGCCGGCTGTAACTACACCTTTACCCTTCTTACTCAGAGTCAGGGTAACTTCTTCTTTGTCATGCAGGACGATGGCGACATCCTTCAGATTCAGGAGGATTTCAATGACATCTTCCTGAACACCTTCAATACTGCTGTATTCATGCAGTACGCCTTCAATTTCAACTTCAACGATGGCAGCGCCTGCCATTGAAGAGAGAAGAATGCGACGCAGTGCATTGCCCAGCGTATGTCCAAAACCGCGTTCGAGCGGTTCCAAAACAACCTTGGCACGAGTGGAGCCATACTCGGTTACATCAATGTTTCTGGGCGTCAAAAATTCATGTACTGATGTCTGCATATTTGTTCCTGCTCGTTGGTGTCGCTTCGCTATCGATTAATGACAACGCGTTACTTGGAGTAGAGTTCCACAATCAGGTTTTCATTGATTTCGGCAGGAAGATCGGCACGCTCTGGAGTGCGTTTGAAAACACCTTCCAGTTTATTGGCATCGACTTCTACCCAATCAACCAGACCACGCTGTGAAGCGATCTGAAGAGCTGATTGAATACGCAATTGATTCTTGGACTTTTCACGGATGCTCACGACATCACCGTCAGCGACACGGTAAGAAGCAATATTCACTTTCTTGCCGTTAACGAGAATAGCGTTGTGCGCGACCAGCTGACGAGCTTCTGCACGTGTTGAGCCAAAGCCCATGCGATACACGACATTGTCCAGACGACGCTCCAACAACTGCAGCAGGTTCTCGCCGGTTGCACCTTTGATGCGAGCGGCTTCCTTGTAGTAGTTGCGGAATTGTTTTTCCAGCACACCGTAGAGACGACGTACTTTTTGTTTTTCACGCAGCTGAACGCCATAGTCAGACAGGCGACCACGACGCTGGCCATGTTGTCCGGGAGCACTTTCTGCACGACATTTGGATTCCAGAGGACGGATACCGCTCTTCAGGAAAAGATCAGTGCCTTCGCGACGGGAAAGTTTACACGTTGGTCCGAGATATCTTGCCATTAGTTCACTTCCTCGTTATACCCGACGTTTCTTCGGCGGACGACAGCCGTTGTGCGGGATTGGCGTCACGTCGGTGATATTGGTAATTTTAAAGCCGGCGTTGTTCAGCGCACGCACGGCAGATTCGCGACCCGGACCAGGACCTTTAACCTGCACATCCAGATTCTTCAAACCGTATTCCTGTGCAGCCAGGCCAGCGCGTTCTGCTGCTACCTGAGCGGCGAACGGTGTACTTTTCCGTGATCCGCGGAAACCGGAACCACCAGAAGTTGCCCAGCTCAGGGTATTTCCCTGGCGGTCAGTGATGGTCACGATGGTGTTGTTGAAGGAGGCATGAATATGAGCCACACCGTCAACAACATTCTTTTTGACCTTCTTACGAACAGTCTTTTGTCCAGGCTTTGCCATTTGTTTGCCTTCCTATCGCTTGATGGGCTTGCGGGGCCCTTTGCGGGTGCGCGCATTAGTTTTGGTGCGCTGGCCACGCAAAGGCAGGCCGCGACGATGACGGAGACCGCGGTAACAACCGAGATCCATCAATCGCTTGATGTTCATGCTGACCTCACGACGCAGGTCACCTTCTACAGTACGTTCACCAACGGCATTGCGCACTGCGTCCATTTGCTCATCGCTGAGATCAGCAATTTTAACGTCTTCAGCAATACCCACCTGGGCGCAGATAGCCCGGGCAGTGGTACGACCAATCCCGAAAACATACGTAAGTGAGATCACCGCATGTTTGTTATCTGGGATGTTGACACCGGCAATACGGGCCATCACTACACTCCACTTTAATGTTTAACAGTTTTCCGGCTATTTTTGCATTGCCAGCACCTAGGCTGGCGAAAAAGGCGCAAAAGGATAGCTTTCGAAACAATAAAAATCAATAACTCCGTGCAATTAACCCTGACGCTGCTTATGGCGGGGTTCTGCACTGCAAATTACTCTGACAACACTTTTGCGCTTCACGACTTTACAGTTGCGGCACATTTTTTTTACAGAAGCACGTACTTTCATTTCGTCACCTCAACTTCTACTAGCGAATTCCACTGCCATAACCTTTCAAATTTGATTTCTTCATCAGTGATTCATACTGATGGGACATCAAATGAGATTGCACCTGGGCCATGAAATCCATGGTTACAACTACTGCGATTAGCAGAGACGTACCACCAAGATAAAATGGCACGTTGAAATAGATATTCAAAAACTGTGGCAGCAAACAGACAGCTGTCATGTACAAACCACCCACAAGTGTCAGGCGGGTCATCACACCATCAATGTATTTGGCCGTTTGCTCACCGGGGCGAATTCCGGGTAGGAACGCTCCGCCACGTTTCAGGTTATCTGCCATTTCACGAGGGTTGAACATCAACGCCGAATAGAAAAAGCAGAAGAAAATAATCAGGCCAGCAAACAGCAGCACGTTCAATGGCTGGCCGGGGCCGATAAACAATGCCACGTCCTGCAGCCAGTCCGGGCTGTCAGCACCTTGTCCAAACCACTGGGCAATGGATGCCGGGAACAGCAGAATGCTGCTAGCGAAAATGGCCGGAATAACACCTGCCATGTTGACCTTCAAGGGCAAGTGGCTGGTCTGAGCCGGGCCACGGCCTGGCTGGCGCTGTGCGTAATTAACAGTCACCCGACGTTGTCCCCGCTCGACAAAGACAACAAAGTAGACAACGGCGATTGCAAGCAATGCCACAAACAGCAATGCCAGAATATGCAGATCTCCCTGGCGGGAAGACTCAAATGCCTGCCCAATCGCTGAGGGTATGCCGGCAACGATGCCAGCAAAAATCAGCATTGAAATACCATTACCTACACCGCGTTCAGTAATCTGCTCTCCAAGCCACATCATAAAGACGGCACCGGTCACCAGTGAGACAACGGCGATAAAGTAGAAGCTGAAATCAGCGGTAAACGCCAAACCCTGACCAGCCAAACCTACAGACATACCAATTGCCTGTACAGTCGCCAACAGCACAGTGCCGTAGCGGGTGTACTGGTTGATTTTGCGACGACCGGCATCGCCTTCTTTCTTTAACTGCTCCAGAGACGGCGTTACTGCGGTCAACAGCTGCATGATGATCGACGCAGAAATGTACGGCATGATCCCCAAAGCGAGAATACTCATGCGCTCCAGTGCACCACCGGAAAACATGTTGAACAGGCCGATGATGGTACCCTGATTCTGGTTGAACATATCCGCCAGGCGATCAGGATCGATCCCAGGAACAGGGATATGGGTACCAATTCGGTAAATCACCAGAGCAATGAATAAAAAGCGAAGGCGAGCCCACAGCTCGCCCAAACCTTTTATGTTGCCCTGCGGCATATTCCCGGGTTTAGCCATCAGGCGTTACTCTTCTACCTTGCCACCAGCCGCTTCAATCGCAGCTTTGGCACCTTTGGTCACACGCAGACCTTTAACAGTGACAGCTTTATTCACTTCACCGGAAAGGAACACTTTCGCACGCTCAATGGAACCATTAATCACACCGGCTTCGCGTAGCGACGCGATATCAACAGTCTCACCGGCAACCTTGTTCAGCTCACTCAAACGAATTTCTGCAGTAACGCGAGAAATACGAGAAGTGAAGCCGTACTTGGGCAGGCGTTTTTGCAAAGGCATTTGACCGCCTTCAAAACCTGGACGCACACGTCCACCGGAGCGGGACTTTTGACCTTTGTGCCCACGACCACCAGTTTTGCCCAAGCCGCTACCGATACCACGACCAACGCGCTTGCCTTCTTTAATTCTGCCCGGTGCGGGACTCAGCGTATTCAGACGCATTTTTACTCTCCCTCAACCTTAACCAGATAGTTCACTTTATTAATCATGCCACGCACTGAGGGGGTATCTTCTACTTCCACAGTGTGGTTTATGCGACGCAGACCAAGTCCGGCAACACAGGCTTTGTGCGCTGCAAGACGGCCATGGATGCTACGCACCTGAGTAACCTTAATTTTTTTAACGTTCGACATGGTAAAGCTTCCGTTGTACTTCGCCCGGCGTCAGCCGCACGCTTAATTCAGAATTTCTTCTACGCTCTTGCCGCGCTTAGCAGCAACTTCTTCCGGAGAGCGCATGTTTTTCAGTGCCTTAAAAGTTGCACGCACAACGTTCACCGGGTTAGTAGAGCCATAACATTTGGCCAATACGTTTTGCACGCCTGCGATCTCAAGCACAGCACGCATCGCACCACCAGCAATAACACCTGTACCATCAGAAGCCGGCTGCATATAAACCTTCGATGCACCGTGATTGGCTTTTGTCGGGTACTGGATGGTTGTACCCTTCAGGTCAACCTGGATCATGTTGCGACGGGCGGACTCCATAGCCTTTTGGATAGCCTGGGGCACTTCGCGGGCTTTACCGCGACCGAAGCCAACCTTGCCATTGCCATCACCAACTACAGTCAGTGCAGTAAAGGCAAAAATACGCCCACCTTTTACAGTTTTGGCAACACGGTTGACCTGTACCAGTTTTTCCTGGAGGCCTTCATCCGCGGCTGCTGTATCTTTCTGATCTCTCGACATAACGGTAAACCTTTAGAATTCCAGTCCGGCTTCACGGGCGGCATCCGCCAGAGCCTTTACACGACCGTGATATTTGAAACCACTGCGGTCAAATGCCACCTGAGTGATACCTGCTTCTTTTGCGCGTTCAGCAATCAAAGTGCCGACACTTTTTGCAGCGTCAACATTGCCTGTCTGACCGGCACGCAGGGACTTGTCCAACGTAGAAGCGCTGGCGAGCACAGTTCCACCATCTGGAGAAATCACTTGCGCGTATATATGACGCGGCGTGCGATTCACACACAGGCGGTTGGCTCCCAACTCGCGGATCTTGCAGCGGGCACGGCGTGCACGACGCAAACGTGATTGTTTCTTGTCGCTCATAATCCTGACCTACTTCTTCTTCGCTTCTTTACGTAATACTTGCTCATCCGCGTAACGAACACCTTTACCTTTGTAGGGCTCTGGTGGGCGGTAAGCTCTGATTTCTGATGCCACTTGGCCAAGCAGCTGCTTGTCGGCGGACTTCAGAACGATTTCTGTCTGACTGGGTGTCTCGGCAGTTACACCTTCGGGAAGGTTGTACTCAACCGGGTGAGAGAATCCGAGGGTCAGATTGACCTTGTTACCCTGTGCCTGGGCACGGTAACCAACACCGATCAATTGCAGCTTTTTCTCAAAACCTGCACTGACACCAACAACCATGTTGTTTACCAGCGCACGGGTTGTACCCGCCAGCGCATTGGCCTGCTTGCTGCCATCTTTCGCTGAAAATGTCAGCACATTGTCGTCTTGCTTGATTTCAACATTACTGCTAATAGCAAGAGACAATGAGCTTTTGCCACCTTTGACGATAATTTCGCTGGGGCTGAGTTTAACCTCTACGCCAGCCGGCAATGTGACCGGATTTTTTGCAACTCTAGACATCTCGACTATCCCGTTAGAATACTGTGCAGAGAACCTCGCCACCGACACCGGCTGCGCGAGCTGCACGATCTGTCATCACACCCTTACTGGTGGAAACGATCGCCACACCCAAGCCACCACGTACGCTTGGCAGTTCTTTGGAGCCTGAATATTGACGCAGGCCTGGACGGCTGTAGCGGTCGATCTTCTCAATCACCGGCTTGCCTTCAAAATATTTCAGGCTCAGCGTCAGCTCCGGCTTTGTACCTTCAGCTACACTCCAATCGTTAATGTAACCCTCTTCTTGTAAAACTTTGGCAACCGCCACTTTCAAGTTAGAAGAAGGCATAGTGACATCTTTCTTAGCCGTCATCTGCGCGTTGCGGATACGGGTCAGCATGTCTGCCAATGAATCTTGCATGCTCATCAGTTCAGTTCCTCAATTTACCGCGCTTTACCAGCTCGCCTTAACCAGGCCAGGTACATCACCGCGCATGGCGGCTTCACGTAATTTGTTACGACACAGGCCAAACTTACGATACACCGCGTGCGGGCGACCAGTCTGGCGACAGCGGCGTTGCTGACGGCTAGGGCTGGCATTGCGTGGCAGTTGTTGCAGTTTCAGCTGAGCTTCCCAACGCTCGTCTTCAGTGCTGGAAGCACTGTGTATAACGGCTTTTAAAGCTGTACGCTTTTCTGCATATTTGGCAACTGTACGCGCACGTTTCTTTTCGCGTTCAATCATGGATCTTTTGGCCATTTCTCTCACCTCATCCTTTCAGCGGGAAGCTGAATGCACGCAGCAATGCACGACCTTCATCGTCGTTGCGCGCTGTGGTTGTAATCGTGATGTCCAAACCGCGCAGGGCGTCCACCTTGTCATAATCAATTTCAGGGAAAATGATCTGCTCTGTAACACCCATGGCAAAGTTGCCGCGGCCATCAAATGACTTGGGGCTGACTCCGCGGAAATCACGAATACGCGGGATAGCAATGGAAATCAGGCGCTCCAGGAATTCATACATGCGCTCACTGCGCAGTGTGACCTTACAGCCAATCGGCCAGCCTTCACGCACTTTAAATCCGGCGATAGATTTGCGTGCCTTAGTGACAACCGGCTTTTGACCAGCAATCAACGTCATATCAGCAACCGCACTCTCCAGCGCCTTCTTATCACCGAGCGCTTCACCAACGCCCATATTCAGGGTGATCTTGGTGATTTTCGGTACTTCCATTACGTTCGCCAGACCCAGCTCTTCTTTCAGCTTGGGGGCGATTTCTTTTGTGTAAACTTCTTTCAGCCTTGCCATGTCAGTTTCCTGTCAAATTAGGCGTCAACGGCATTGCCGTCGGACTTGAAAACGCGAATCTTTTTGCCGTTCTCCATAACCTTGAAACCAATGCGGTCTGCCTTGTTGGCCACAGGGTTGAAGATAGCCACATTGGAAGCCTGAATTGGGGCTTCTTTCTCGATAATGCCGCCAGCAATGTTCATCTGCGGGTTCGGTTTCTGATGTTTTTTCATCATGTTGACACCGGAAATCAGCAGGCGACCGTCGTCCTGAACTTTCAGCACTTTGCCGCGCTTGCCCTTGTCTTTGCCAGCAATCACGATGACATCATCATCACGTTTGATCTTGCGCATATCTCTTTCCTCTCCTCCGGCTTAGAGCACTTCTGGTGCCAGAGAGATAATTTTCATAAACCGCTCACTGCGCAGCTCACGGGTCACAGGCCCGAAGATGCGGGTGCCAATCGGCGCCAGCTGCGTGTTCAGAAGAACCGCGGCATTATCATCAAACTTGATCAGGCTACCATCTTGACGACGCACACCTTTTTTAGTGCGAACCACAACTGCGTTCATCACCTGACCTTTTTTCACTTTGCCACGCGGAATCGCTTCCTTGACGGTAACCTTGATAATGTCACCCACGTTGGCATAGCGGCGATGTGAGCCCCCAAGAACCTTGATACACATAACACGGCGTGCACCACTGTTGTCTGCCACATCCAGATAACTTTCTGTCTGAATCATCGTATTTCTCCGATCCCGTTACTGCTTAACGCCGATCAAACTTCGGCAGCACGCTCATCAATGTTGACCAGCGTCCAGGATTTTGTTTTGGACAGTGGACGAGTTTCCGCAATAGTCACCTGATCGCCTGCACGACACTGATTTTCTTCATCGTGCGCCTTGATTTTGGTGGACTTGTTTACAATCTTTCCGTACACCGGGTGCTTTACACGGCGCTCAATCAGTACGGTAATGGATTTGTCCATCTTGTCACTGATGACACGGCCAGATAGCGTACGAGCGCTTTTTTCTACTTCACTCATCTCAGTTACCTGCCTTCTCGTTCAGCACGGTCTTGACACGCGCAATATCGAGTCGCGTCTCTTTAACCTTGTGGCTTTGACCCAGTTGGCCAGTCGCAGCTTGCATACGCAGCTTGAATTGCTGCTCACGCAACTGAAGCAACTCCTGGTTCAGTTCTTCAACTGACTTTTCACGTAATTCGCTGGCTTTCATCACATCACCGACCGTTTAACAAAGGAGGTTTGCACCGGCAGTTTGGCTGCAGCGAGAGCAAACGCTTCACGAGCCAGTTCTTCGGAAACACCTTCCATTTCGTAGAGCACCTTACCGGGACGAATCTGCGCAACCCAGTACTCCACGTTACCTTTACCTTTACCCATCCGCACTTCGAGAGGTTTGTTGGAGATCGGCTTGTCAGGGAACACCCTGATCCAGATCTTTCCACCCCGTTTAATGTGACGGGTCATAGCCCGACGAGCAGATTCGATCTGACGCGCGGTGATACGACCGCGCGCAGTGGCCTTCAGGCCGTACTCGCCAAAGCTTACTTTGCTACCGCGCAATGCCAGGCCACGGTTGCGACCTTTCTGTTGCTTACGGAATTTTGTACGTTTCGGTTGCAGCATCTCGCTTGACCCTTAACTCGCAAACTTACTTCTTTTTAGCCGGTGCTTTTTTGGCTGGCGCTTGCGCCGCCTCTTCACCACCAATGACTTCGCCCTTGAAGATCCAAACCTTGACACCAATGATGCCGTAGGTGGTTGAACCTTCTGCTGTACCGTAATCAATGTCGGCACGCAGTGTATGCAGCGGCACTCGACCCTCGCGGTACCATTCGGTCCGTGCAATCTCGGCACCACCAAGACGACCACTAACCTGAATCTTGATGCCCTTGGCACCTTGACGCATGGCGTTCTGCACAGCGCGCTTCATGGCGCGGCGGAACATCACACGACGCTCCAACTGCTGAGCCACATTCTGGGCAACCAGCGTGGCGTCGAGATCGGGCTTGCGCACTTCTTCAATATTGATATGAACAGGAACACCCATTTGCGCTGAAACTTCATTGCGCAGGGATTCCACATCCTCACCCTTCTTGCCGATCACAATGCCTGGACGGGCAGTGTGAATGGTGATGCGCGCGCTTTGCGCCGGGCGCTCAATCTCGATACGACTTACTGAGGCATGGGCCAGTTTTTTACTGATGA
This sequence comes from Porticoccus sp., assembly GCA_023261185.1. Lineage (GTDB taxonomy): Bacteria > Pseudomonadota > Gammaproteobacteria > Pseudomonadales > Porticoccaceae > Porticoccus > Porticoccus litoralis. Next base: position 3,937 of record JALRJN010000016.1, on the reverse strand, counting down.
AATCCCTAACCTTCAGGTCGGCGTTCAGTTTGTCTGCATAGTCTTTCTGGTTGGCGTACCAAACAGAGGTATGCTTTTTAACAATACCCAGACGAATGCCAGTTGGATGTACTTTCTGACCCATTAAACGGTCTCCTCGTCGGCAACTTTTACGGTGATATGACAGGAGCGCTTAAAAATCCGGTCAGCACGGCCCTTTGCACGGGGCTTAATGCGCTTCATGGTTGTGCCTTCGTCCACAAAAATGGTCGATACACGCAGCTCATCCACATCTGCACCTTCATTGTGCTCGGCATTTGCAATCGCAGATTCGAGCACTTTCTTAATAATCGCGGCGCCTTTTTTAGGGCTGAAAGCCAGAATATCCAGGGCTTCTTCAACCGCTTTGCCACGCACCTGATCGGCCACCAGACGAGCCTTCTGAGCTGACAGTCTGACTCCGCGTAATTTTGCTGCTACTTCCACAGTCATTTACCTCTCAAACAGCCGCTTAGCGCTTGGCCTTTTTATCCGCGACATGGCCGCGGTAAGTGCGGGTTGGAGCAAACTCACCGAGTTTGTGTCCAACCATTTCTTCGTTGACCAACACCGGTACATGTTGACGGCCGTTATGTACAGCAATCGTCAAACCGACCATATCGGGGCTGACCATGGAACGACGCGACCAGGTTTTGATCGGACGTCTGTCATTTTTTTCCAGCGCTTCATCAACCTTCTTAATCAGATGCAGGTCGATGAATGGGCCTTTTTTGAGAGAGCGTGGCACTATAGTTTCCTCTTCTCTATCAATTATTTGCCGCGACGGCGCACAATCATATTGTCAGTGCGCTTGTTCTTGCGGGTTTTGTAACCCTTGGTAGGAACACCCCAAGGAGTCACCGGATGACGACCACCGGAAGTACGACCTTCACCACCACCATGGGGGTGATCTACCGGGTTCATAACAACACCACGAACCGTAGGTCTAACTCCGCGCCAACGAGTGGCACCGGCTTTACCCAGGGAGCGCAGGTTGTGCTCGCTGTTGGAAACCTCACCAATGGTGGCGCGGCACTCAACAGGCACTTTACGCATCTCACCACTGCGCAGGCGCAGGGTGGCATATTGTCCTTCACGGGCGACCAGCTGTACCGCCGCGCCGGCGCTACGTGCCAGCTGGGCACCTTTGCCAGGCTTCATTTCCACACAGTGGATAACGGTACCAACCGGGATATTACGCAGCGGCAGCGTGTTACCAACCTTGATGGAAGCATCAACACCGGACTTAACGGTATCACCCGCCTGCAGCCCTTTCGGTGCAATGATGTAACGACGCTCACCGTCGGCATAGCACAGCAGCGCAATATAGGGAGTACGGTTTGGATCGTATTCCAGACGCTCGACCTTCGCAGGCACGCCATCTTTCTGGCGCTTGAAGTCGATAACGCGGTAATGCTGCTTATGACCACCGCCCACATGACGGGTAGTGATACGGCCATTGTTGTTACGCCCACCGGACTTGTTTTTCTTTTCCAGCAAAGGCGCGTAAGGCGCACCTTTATGCAAGTTCGGGTTGACGACGCTGACTACAAAGCGGCGTCCGGGAGACGTTGGCTTTCTCTTTACAACAGGCATCTCAACAACCCCTTACTCAGTTACCGCAAAGTCAATTTCCTGACCCTGCTCTAGACGAACGTACGCCTTTTTCCAATCAGAGCGCTTGCCCAGACCGAAGCGAGTACGCTTGGTTTTTCCTTTCACGTTGGCAACCCGAACATCAGCCACCTTAACGTCAAACAATTGCTCAACCGCCGCCTTTACTTGAGGCTTTGTTGCATCAGCAGTCACCTTAAACACAACAAGGTTTTGGGCGTCTGCAGCAACGGCAGTTTTTTCTGTAATGTGCGGTCTCAGCAGCACATTGAAGATGCGCTCTTGATTCATACCAGCATCTCCTCAATCTTTTTCAGCGCAGGCACTGTCACCAGCACTTTTTCAAAACGAATCAGACTGACCGGGTCGAGACCCACCGCATCACGCACATCCACTTTATGCAGGTTGCGGGATGACAGATACAGGTTCTCGGTGACCTCTTCAGTCACAATCAGCACGTCCTGAACACCGTAGTCACCCAGCTTCTGTACCAGAGCCTTGGTTTTTGGCGCTTCCAGATCGAAAGACTCAACCACCACCAAACGCTCCTGGCGAGCCAACTCAGACATGATCGAACGCAGTGCAGCGCGATACATCTTACGGTTCAGTTTCTGGGAATGATCCTGAGGCTTGGCAGCAAAGGTCACACCACCGGTACGCCAGATTGGGGAACGAATGGTCCCGGCACGTGCACGACCAGTACCCTTCTGACGCCAAGGCTTCTTGCCACCACCGCTGACTTCAGAGCGCGTCTTTTGAGCACGAGTGCCCTGACGAGCGCCAGCCAAGTAGGCGGTAACTGCCTGGTGAACCAGATCCTGATTAAATTCTTTGCCAAAAGCGACGTCAGAAACTTCTACGGTTCCAGCATTACCTTTGGGTGTTGCGATATTCAATTCCATCGATGATCCCCTCAGCCCTTCACAGCAGCACGAATGATCACGTCACCACCCGGCGCACCAGGCACAGCGCCTTTAACAAGCAGCAGATTACGCTCAGCATCGACACGGACAACTTCAAGATTTTGCGTGGTTACGCGCTCAGCACCCATGTGGCCACTCATCTTCTTACCCTTGAAGACACGACCGGGAGTCTGACACTGACCGATAGAGCCAGGTGCGCGGTGAGACAGGGAGTTACCGTGAGTGGCATCCTGCATGCTGAAATTCCAGCGCTTGATGACACCCTGGAAACCTTTACCTTTCGAGGTTCCTGTCACGTCAATTTTCTGACCAGCCTCAAACTGCTCAACACTGATGGTGCCGCCAACCTGCAGCTCATCCTGAACACCGTCCACACGAAACTCCCAGCAGCCACGACCCGCCTCAACACTCGCCTTGGCGAAGTGACCGGCTTCGGACTTGCTGACACGTGAAACACGACGGGCACCAGTGGTCACCTGCACAGCCGTGTAGCCGTCAGTTTCACCGGTCTTAATTTGAGTAATACGATTGGGTTCTGCCTCGATCACAGTGACCGGGATAGACACACCTTCGTCGGTAAATACGCGAGTCATGCCACATTTGCGGCCGACAATACCAATAGTCATTTGAGTAACCTCATAGTGTACGGGGCTGTTACCCGCTATGGCCGCCCATTTCAGAGCGTTACACCCACCCGGCGTTGGCCGGGCCTGGGTTTTTTTTGTTGCAATGCTGCTTATGTCAGGCTGATTTGAACCTCAACACCAGCAGCCAGATCCAGCTTCATCAATGCATCGACAGTCTTCTCTGTCGGTTCAACAATATCCAGCAAACGTTTGTGAGTGCGGATTTCATATTGATCTCGTGCATCTTTATTTACGTGCGGTGAAATCAATACAGTAAAGCGTTCTTTGCGAGTCGGCAGCGGAATGGGGCCACGAATCTGGGCACCGGTACGCTTAGCCGTTTCAACGATTTCCTGAGTAGAGGCGTCAATCAACTTGTGATCAAAGGCCTTCAGGCGAATACGAATGCGTTGATCCTGCATGGAATCAAACTCCAACTGTTTAAAGAGCCATCGAACCCCGCTCATCGGGGCCCGGAAAAATGGAGGCGAGATTCTAAGTCCGCCCCTAACCCCTGTCAAGGGAAATTCCCATCACAATCCCAGGAATTTTTTACCGCCGCCCATACCCCCAAAGAGATTTCTCACAGCGATAAAAAGGGGGCCCCTGAGGGCCCCCACACTCTATTCAGAATGTTTTACTCGATAACTTTAGCGACGACGCCGGCGCCTACAGTACGGCCACCTTCACGGATCGCAAAACGCAAGCCATCTTCCATCGCAATCGGTGCAATCAACGTCCGCGCATCTAGAGGCG
>JALRJN010000018.1 GCA_023261185.1 Porticoccus sp. | reverse complement strand
CCAAGGTCAACACCGTGCTCAATGCCGAGGCCGTTGAGCATATAAACCAGATCTTCCGTAGCCACGTTGCCGGACGCTCCCTTGGCATAGGGGCAGCCGCCCAAGCCAGCGATGGCGCTATCCACCACAGAGATACCCATTTCCAAGGCTGCATAAATATTTGCCAGTGCCTGGCCGTAGGTGTCATGCAGATGAACGGCCAGCTGCTCGATGGGAATTTCCGCACTGCAGGCATCAATTACCCGCTGAATATCTGCGGGGGTGCCGACCCCGGTGGTGTCACCCAGGGACACTTCGTAGCAGCCCATTTGCATCAACTGAGCTGCCACATGGCGAACCTTGTCAGGCGGAACATCGCCCTCGTAGGGGCAACCCACCACACAGGAAACATAGCCACGCACGCGGATATTCGCATCCCTGGCGGCGGCCATTGCGGGTTCAAACCGCCCAAGGCTTTCATCGATGGTGCAGTTGATATTTTTCTGGCTGAAAGTTTCGGAAGCGGCGGCAAAAATGGCTACCTCGGTGGCACCTGCTGACAGCGCCCGCTCAAAGCCTTTCAGGTTGGGTGTGAGTGCTGCGTAGGTCACACCCGGCTGTCGGGACACCTTTTGAAACACTTCGTCACTGCCCGCCATTTGCGGCACCCATTGGGGGTTCACAAAACTTCCCGCCTCGATGTAGCTCACCCCGGCAGCGGCCAGTTTTTCAATAAGTGTAACTTTGACATCGGTGCTGATGGAGAGGGGTTCGTTTTGCAGCCCGTCACGGGGGCCAACTTCGACGATGCGAACATGGGTGGGCAAAGCCATGGTGACTCACTTTTATGGTTATGTTCAGGTGAAACTAAATTACCGTGTTTGCAGGGATGGGAAAAGTTGTAGTTCGCATAATTGATGACAGCTGACAGTTTGTTGATAAAGAGGCAGGTGCTTGATTAATTACGGAGGTCGTCACAGACTCAACACTACAAGGAATAACCATGTCGACAAACAACCGTTCAGACAAACTCGATCAAACCGTAGCCCAGGCCAGGGCGGCGCGCGAGGCTCGAGAGAAAGGCTACCGGGAACAGGCGCTTAAACTGTATCCCTGGGTCTGTGGCCGCTGTGGTCGGGAATTTAACCGCCAGAATCTCAGCCAGCTGACGGTGCATCACCGCGATCACAATCACGACAATAATCCCGGCGATGGCAGCAATTGGGAGTTACTCTGCCTCTACTGTCACGACAACGAGCATTCAAAATACCTCGATGCGGGCTACGGTGAGGTGATGCCGGAGAAGGAAAAGCAGGCAGCAACCTTTAATCCTTTTGAAAATCTGGCGGCGATGATGAAAAACCGCCAGGACGGGGAATAAGGCAGGTTCGCTCCTGGTGGATAAAGCATGATGGGATTAGGCAACCATAAACACCGCTCATGTCACCGGCCCAGAGGTAAAAATCTCGGTATTCCTGAGCTTATCGCTATCGCCCTGGGTGGTATGGTGGGTGGCGGTATTTTTACCGTGCTCGGCTTGTCCGTTGCGATGGTGGGCCCTTATACGCCCATTGCCATTTGTATTGGTGGCGTGCTGGCGGCCATGGCGGCTTATTCCTATATCAAGCTGGGTGTCTACTACCGGGACGAGGGCGCCACCTATTCGTTTTACAAACGCACCTATCCCGACTCCCACTTCGCCGCATCGCTCATCGGCTGGTGGGTGATCTTCGGTTACATCAGCACCCTGGCACTCTACGCTTACACCTTCGCGTCCTACGCCATTAGCGGGTTTGCCGAGGCGGATAACATCTGGTTGCGAAAAGCCGTTGCCGGGGCCGTGCTACTGGTCTTTACCCTGATCAATGTCTGGAGCGTCAAGGGCATGGGGAAAATTGAAGACCTTATGGTGTACAGCAAGCTCGTTATCCTGGTGGTGATCTCCTTTGTGCTGATCAACAACAGCAACACTACCTTGCCGGTGCTGTTTTCCGAGGCGACGGATGTGGGCCTGCTCAGTATCCTGATGGTGGCGTCGATCACCTTTGTCGCCTACGAGGGGTTTCAGTTGGTGGTGAATGCCGTGAATGAAATGGAGCAGCCAGAAAGAAATATTCCCCGAGCCATTTATTCGGCAATCTTCCTGGCGGCGCTCATCTACGTGGTTATTTCGCTGGGTGCCATTCTGGCCATTCCCTTTCAGGATATTATCGACAACAAGGAATATGCCCTGGCAGCTGGCGCCAATAAAGTGTTGGGCCACTGGGGTACGGAGCTGATTATTCTGGGGGCGTTGTTAGCTACCAGCAGTGCCATCAGCGGCACAGTGTTCGGTGCCTCACGGCAGATGGCCGTGATTGCCTCGGATGGATACTTTCCTGCCATACTGAAAAAACGCGTTGGTCATATTCCCGTCAATGCCATTATTGCCATGTCCTGCCTGGCCTTTGTGCTGATACTTGCGGGGGACCTGCAGGAAATCCTGGAATTCGGCAGTATCACTTTCCTGTTAGTCTCGCTGCTGATGGCGTTGGCCAATGACCGAATGCGGCATGAAACAGGCTCCTCCAGGTGGTTAACATTGACCTCCATTGTCGGCCTGGCGTTGGGCACTGTGCTAATTCTGGCTTATGAAGCCTTGCATCAGCCCCGACAGCTGATGTTTATTATTGCACTGTATGTCATTCTGTCGCTCGGTTCCTGGGGCTATTCGCTAATACGCCAGCGGGCCAACCACCACGACTAAAAGGCTGGCTTCGTCGCAGGGAATAAAACGCTCTATCATCCATCAAAAAAGTTACTAGACGATCGGTCTAGTCTGTATTAAGGTGCCCACCCATGGGATCAGAAAAAACACAGGCCCGATTTGCCGACACTCGCCAGAGAATCATCGATTCCGCCCGGAATATCATTCTGGGTAAAGGCTATGCCGCCGTGGGTCTAAATGAGATTCTTAACAGCGCCGGGGTGCCTAAAGGCTCCTTCTACCACTACTTCAAATCCAAAGATGATTTTGGCCGGGTGCTGCTGGAGGAATATTTCGACGATTACCACGTCATGATCAACGACTGTCTGGGTAACCAGCACGTCGAGCCACTGCAACGCCTGATGAATCTGTTTGATTACTGGCTGGCAACCCAGACCAGTGATTGCCTGGAAGAAAAGTGCATAGTGGTCAAACTCTGTGCTGAAGTGTCGG
>JALRJN010000050.1 GCA_023261185.1 Porticoccus sp. | reverse complement strand
ACGAACTGTTTCAGGCCATTGCCGACCTGAGTGGACCCGGTACTACCTTCAGCACCTTTACCGCTGCCGGCATCGTGCGCCGCGGTTTGCAGGCCGTCGGTTTCGAGGTACAGAAAGTGCAGGGCTTTGGCCACAAACGGGACATGCTCTGTGGGCAAATGGAAGTACCCATCACTGAACCAACAACTGAGAAAGACTGGATACCGGCGACCTACAATGCCAAATACCAGCCGCCCTGGTATCTGGCACCCCAAATCAACCGCCCGCAATCCGCCCTGGTGCTGGGCGGCGGTATTGCTGGCTGTGTATCAGCAAGAGCTTTGGCAGAACGGGGTATCCCTGTCACCCTGATCGAACAACACAAAGAATTAGCTCAGGAAGGCTCCGGTAATCCCCAAGGTATCATTTACCCCAAGCTGTCCAACAAGCACTCCCCCCTGGCGCAGTTCGGCCTGATGGCCCTGCTCCATGCCAGCCGCTATCACCAACAATTTCTGAACAATGGCGGCAGCCGTTGCGGGGTGCTGGTGCTGCCGGAATCAGACCGGGACCGGCAAACATTTCAGGAAATTGCCACGCAGTTCCCCCCGCAACTGGTCCAGCTGGTCAAGGGGACAGCCCTGAGCGATGTAGCAGGAATAGCCCTCAGCGCCGAAGTGGGGCTGTTTTTCCCGCAACTGGGCTGGATCAACCCACCCGAAGCCTGTGAGTTACTGGCACAGCACCCGCTGATTGAAAGGCGCACCGCGCACATTGAACGTCTTATCTGTGAAGATGGATGCTGGCGGGCACTGGATAATGCTGATAACCCGGTGGCAGAGGCGCCGGTGACAATTATCGCCACGGCATACCACAGCAACCTCTTCGAGCAGACCAGCCACCTACCGTTAAAACAGATTCGCGGCCAGATCAGCTGTCTACCCGCCACGACGGATAGCAACAACCTGAAAACCGTCATCTGTGGCGAGGGCTATTTGGCTCCCGCCAATAACGGCATCCATACTCTGGGCGCTACCTACAATATCGGCGAGACCAGCCGTGACGTCCGCACAGAGGACCACCAAACGAATTTGCAGCAACTGGCAAAAACCGATGCCACGGCGGCGGCGCTGTTTGCCTCCGCACACCCCGAACAACTTGCCGGCCGCGCCGCCTTCCGCTGCACCACACCGGATTACCTGCCCATTGCGGGGCCAGCGCCAAAATTTGAGGAATACCTGGAAAGCTACTCACTATTGCGCAAAAACGCGCGCTCCCACATTCCCGTTGCCGGCCCGGCCTGGCCGGGGCTATACCTGAATTGTGGCCACGGCTCCCGAGGCATGAGCTATGCCCCGTTGTGCGCGGAATTGATTGCCAGTGAGATTTGCGGGGAGGTACCCCCCCTGTCACTGCCGCTGCGTCAGGCAGTGCATCCGGGACGGTTTATTATTCGGGATATGAAACGCGGTAAGTGCTAAAAGGTTACTCTTCGTAATCCGCCAGCTTTTTCTTTGCTTCCCGGTTATTTTTTTCGAGCATTTCAGCCGAGCCGGAACCGCAAGAGATGATGGTGCGCATGGCCTCTTCCACTGTCACATGTGGCAACAACTGCACACAGTTTTCGGGCAGATGATAGGTCAGGCCGGACGTCGGGATCGGCGCGGTGGGCACAAACACTGTAAAAGCGCCATCGGGGTGACGACTGGTGACAATAGCGGTTACGGTGGTTGGGGAATCCGGCCCGAAGATTCTAGCCAGTGCCGCCTGCCCCTTGAGCAGGCTGTCCTCGCTGCTACCACCCAGCAACTGGGAAACAATTTCACGAATAGTGCGATAACCCGGCGCCAGTTTTGCCAGCCAGCCATCCAGATGGCCGTGCATCCAGCCACCGAGACGGGTTTTGATCAGCAACCCCACCACGAAACATGCGCCCAGGATAATTCCCAGCACTGACAGGAAAGCCACAAACTCGTTCAGCGCCGTTTCCTGCTGCAATAGGTCCGTGAGCGGGCTAATAAGGTCGGAAATGACCCCAAACAGCCATACAAAGATCATCGCCAGCAGCGCGATGGGCAGCACCACCATCAACCCACCCAGAATTGTCAGGGTAAGAAATGATCGGACACGTTGCATGGTCTATCCTCAAAATAGGTATCGGCGGTGCCACAGACAAACGCCTGAATTGATGCCTATCAAATCAGAATTGCCGTAACACTTCTAGGCTGCTGTGCCAGCAACGAATATCGTCACTGAAACTGTGCACTCTGTGTGACTAAGTGCATGAACTGGACACACAACCTCCGGTGGAGTCGTACCGATTAACCGCTACTCCACCGAAGGTCTATCCAGAATTACACCTCGGCACTGGCCAGCCAGGTATCGTGTTTATTGCACACGCTGAGGACGTAAATCTTACCGCTGTAATCAGCCAACTCGTACTCGGAGAAAGGGGTACTATCCTTGGAAGGATCAAACATCTTTTCCGCGATAAACTGGTAGTCCGCATCCAACACCATATGCTTGACGATATAGTGCTCGTAACCCCTCATTTCGTGGGGCGTAGTCACCTTCACGGTTTTTCCGGAGACCTCAACCACTGGCATATGACCGCCGACTTTTTGGCTCCAGCGGCCGGGTGCATCCTTGGTGTAATACACACCACCAGCCATACCGGATTTTGTCGAAGCGAGGACACTCTTGGGGACAAGCATGCTCCCTGTGAGACCTAACGCCGACACTCTAATGAAATCCCTTCTGTTCATTTCACACCTCTAACTATTGGTTGAACGCGACACTTCTAAGCCTGGCAGCGCCGCAAAGCCAGATACTGCAACTGTTCATTCCTGCAGATAATATTCCAAATATGGAATCGACAATATTATGCGCACTCACACCTCATTCTGTTGCCAGAATCATGACGAACAAATGACCATATTAGTGTCTAAGCCAATCAGTAAACACTAAATTCCAGAATAAAAAAATCCTTCAAATTGACCGTTGTCAATGCCGCCAGGCGACAACCCAACTAGACTGACCCCTGTTATAAGGAGGATCACACTATGAAAGCAAACGTCGGCACCGTGGATCGCACGATCCGCATTGTGGTGGGACTGGTACTGATTGCCCTGGTATTTGTCGGCCCACAAACCCCCTGGGGGTGGATTGGCATTGTGCCCCTGGCTACCGGGCTGATCAGCAATTGTCCGCTGTACAGCATTCTGGGGCTGAGCACCTGCCCCATGAAGAAAAAGTAGGTGCGTATACAGGTAAAAACAGGCGCAGAAAATATCTGCGCCTGTTACTGGTTATTGGCTGCTTTTAAATACCACCAAAAAATTACAGGAAACGCACTTGAGTTTTTAGTGCACTCAAGCTCACTGTTTTTTCACTGGAAGACACATCACTGTCGTCCAAACTGACCATTTCTCCGGTTTTTTCCAGAATCACCTGCTCAATTTTTTCATTGGTAATTTCACCGTCAATGGAGACAACATTGAGATCGTCACCATGGAGGGAGGCAGATCCGCCAGGGAGATAAATACTGCCATTATTAAAATCAACAGCAAATGCAATCACCCCAGGAATAATAAAGAACAGCAACCCAATAGCGTCCAGCACAACCACACCCGAATCAAGCCGGCCGGCACTTTGGCCCTTTCTTTCGGGATAAAGAATGGTTCCGCACGCAGTCAGTTGCGCAGTGAGACCGACAACCAGGAATACCGAAATAAATTTTTTAACCAGCGCATTCATGACAAATTCTCCATGTATTTATAGCCTGATTTTCCGCCGTCCATACGGGAAATAGCAGAGACTATTTTTGTATTTCACAATCCCCAGCCTAGGGGAATTCTGCAGCGATCACAATTTTAAAGATTTTTAACCGGAAACAGTTCAAGCTATCTAGAACAGGATTTACCAGCAGATCATATTTATTATCAATAAATGAAAATGGAGATGAAGATGCAATTACCAAAACCGCTCGTATCAACTGATTGGCTCGAAGATCACCTAGAAGAATCAAGTTTGAGAATTTATGACGTAACACTCTATGTTGAATACAAAGGTGATTCAGGCAACAGTTTTGGTGGTTATAACCTGGACTCTGCAACGGCTCACAACGAGTGGGCAGAAGAGCATATTCCCGGCTCTCATTTCATCGACATCAATACCAGGCTTTTTGATTCGAAACAAAGCATCCCGTTTATGATGCCTACTCCAGAATCTCTTGCCAGTGCTGTGAAAGAGCTGGGAATAGCCGACGGCACTGCCGTCATTCTTTTCAGCAAGGGCAGCCAGATGTGGGCCACCAGGGTATGGTGGATGCTTCGCTCTATCGGTTTTGAAAATGTTGCCGTTTTGGATGGAGGCTGGGAGAAGTGGAAATACGAAAAACGTCCTACCAATAGTGAAACTTCCAGTTATCCTGTGGGATATTTATCCATCTCACCACGCCCTGAAATGTGGGTGAATAAACAAGATATGCTGAAGGCAATAGAGTCGGGAAATCCAACCATGGTGAACGCCTTACCTCATGAGGTATATACCGGAGAATTAAACCGTTATGGAAGGCCCGGCCACCTACCTGGAAGCTACAGCGTACCCTACGATGCAGTCATCAACGCCAGTACCGGAGAATTTCGCAAGCCAGAGGAATTACGACCGCTGTTTGCACAGAGTGGGGTTTTGGAGAAGGATAAGGTCATCGCCTACTGTGGTGGGGGTATATCTGCAACCATTGACTGCATGGCCATGGCGTTGTGCGGCCAGGATAATGTTGCAGTTTACGATGGTTCAATGAATGAATGGGTGCTTGATGAAAAGCTGCCATTAAAACTTGGCATTGAACCCTAGAAGTATCATCCTCTCGCAATTTTTCTGCTTACCGAAGTGCCCGGAGGGATGAAGAATTCCTGACAAACCTTAGTGATTTGTCAGGAATTTCAGGAGAATCAGGAAAATTAATTCCCTAGTCTCCCGAAGCTTTTAACCAATGGTGGAAAGCTGTCTCAAATTTCAGATACCCGGGGAAGGATACGGGGTCGCCAAATGGAAGAATTTGTGTTGCCCAGAATCCCCCAAAACCATTTTTTCGATCAATCCAATAAAACAGATTCGCCAACCCGGCCCAGCCCAAAGAACCCGCTGGTCGACCAGAGGGAGCCACCTCATCATTGACCATAAAATTAAAAGACCAGGATTTCGGTTGTCCGGGAAAAAACTCAGCGTCGTTGCTCAATGTCGAGTCTGAACTTATCAACGGCGTGATCTTCATATCGCCCAACTGATTTTGGGCTGCCATTGCCACAGTGTCGGCCTTGAGAACACGTCCATTCTCACCCATGCCATCATTCAGCCACATCCGGATAAAACGCATATAATCGCCCACCGTACCGTAGAGACCATGCCCCCCCATGTGTACTTCCGGCTGATCCGGCAGTTCGAAATCTATCGGGGTAAGTGACCCATCAGCCTCGCGCACATGCATGACAGCGAGCTTCTGACGCAGGCTATCGTTAAGTTCAAAGGTCATACTCTGGATGCCAAGAGGCTCAAAAAGGCGCGTCCTGAACACATCACCCAAGCGCTTCCCCGTGATACCTTCAATCACCTGGCCACACCAGTCCAGATTGATTCCGTAGTTCCACTCCTCGCCGGGGTCAAACAATAATGGCGCCATCAGTGAGGCTTTTGTCCCACTGATCACACTCTGTTGACCGTTCTCAGCAACGAGCCTGCTATAAACTTTACTAAAGAATTCGTAACCGAATCCGGCTTGGTGGAGCAGCAACATGCGCGTGGTGATCTTACGTTTTGGCGGGCGATAGACAGGGTCACCCTTCACATCAAACCCTTCTATAACGGCCAATTTCCCAATATCTGGAACGTATTGCTCGGCAGGAGCATCCAGGTCGAGCAGGCCTTCCTCTAACAATTGCAAGGCTGCTGTGGCTGTAAAAGCCTTTGTCGTCGAAAAATGACCAAAAACTGTATCGAGAGTCATGTCCGCATCACCATCCATGCTGCGTTTTCCTGCTGCTCCTTCATATATATTTCGCTGCCTGTCGGTGACCATGGCAACAACCCCGGGCACCCTCAACGGGAACTCAGTAGCGCCTTTTAGAATGTCATCGGCATTGAATTGGTCATTCATTCCCTTTCTCCTTACAAGCAGGCTTTAGTCGTTTTATCTGCATTATTTTTGGCGCTGGACTCTCAAGCCAGACAAAACCATGAAATTACTGTTTGGGCTGGATATAGCACCCTACCCAACTGTATGGGTTTCCCACGAAACAGCTTGTCTTCAACGCTTTGTAAACCCCGGGTATCCCGCTTCTGCAACTTCGCTACATTTCTTGCGGTAGGTGCCAACACCCCCGGTATAGGACAAAACACGCCTTGGCTTGCCGGGCACATTCGCGCCCAGATACCAGGACTCGGTTTTGGAAATAAGGTTGGCATTAGCCGTTTCGTCATGATGTTCAACCCAGGCAGACTCTGTATTTTCATCGGGCTCTATATAGGACAGGCCGTTATCCTCCAGATAGTGGATACAATCGGCAATCCATTCGGTTTGCTGCTGCAGACATGTCGTCATGTTACAGAGGGCCGCTGAAGGCGCGAGGGGCACAGCGGTGGTGAACAGGTTAGGGTAACCGTGGATCATTAGTCCCATTGTTGTGCGGATATCACGACTCCAGTCATCAGTAAGGCTACGGCCTTCTCGACCCCGAATATCCATTCTGGTAAGTGCTCCCGAACCGGCATCAAACCCTGTGGCCATAACAATGATATCCAGCTCGTGAACGGTACCGTCTGCCAGCTTTATTCCCTCTGGCACCACCTCGACGATGGGGTTGTCCTTGACGCTCACGGCCTCGACATTCGGACGGTGATAAGTTTCCAGATAATTGGTTTCCAGGGGGACACGGCGGATTCCAAAGCCATAGTCGCTAGGCACCAACATCTCGATCAGTTTTGGATCTTTGAGACGCTCGCGCATTTTCCCACGAATAAATTCCGACACTTCCTCGCTGACATCCTTATCGAAATACATCTCGGCAAAGGAGCCAAGCCACATTTTTAGCGACCCGTCCTGGTAGATATCTTCGAGTAATTGGGCACGCTGTTCTGGCGTGCAATCATGCCACCTGAAGGGCAAATCGTAATCTACTCCGGCGAATGTATGGGGTATTACTTTTTGAATTTCATCAAAGCGGGATTTATAGGCAGCGACATCTTCTTCATCATATTTAGGGTTCTTCATGGGAAGAATATATTGAGGCGTCCTGACAAAAACCTTGAGCTTTTCCACCTTGTCAGCGATGGTCTGGATCACCTGAATTCCCGTGGCGCCGATACCAATAACGCCCACTCGCTTGCCTTCCAATTCAACACCGTCCTGAGGCCAGCGGGCTGTATGAAAAATATTTCCCTTGAAGGTTTCCTGGCCATGGAAGACATCTGTCATGGGCGCTGACAACATGCCACAACAGGTAATCAGATAGAGGGTATCGAAAATTTCTCCCTCGGTAGTGACGACTATCCAGCGCTTTGTCAGCTCATCAAAGAATGCTCTCTCTACTGTGGTTTTGAACTGCATGTCCTTTCGGAGATCAAGCTTGTCCACCACATAATGCGTCCATTTTTCGATTTCCTCCTGACCTGGAAAACGCTCGCTCCAGCTCCAGTCTTTGTACAACTCTTCAGAAAAAATATACTGGTATAGCGGGCCATCTGAATCCAATCTAGCCCCCGGATACCGGTTCCAGTACCAGGTCCCGCCCACGTCTGGGGCGGAGTCAACGCACATGACGTCAAGATCCAATTCACGGAGTTGGTAAAGCTGGTAAATTCCAGCAATCCCGGCACCGATAACCAGTGCATCGAGCCTTGTATATTTACTGTCGACTGCTGCTTTACAGTCTTCTGCTGTGTCAAGCATAAAGCACCCCCCAAAACTTGGTATGTCGTATATTTCTGGATATCTCTTAACCGACCAGGTCGTTACCCGTTATGTCGAACTATGACATCCAGTGTCTGTTGGTGGAGAATGACAACTACAGGCTATGTTGTATTGAATGAATCGAGCTATTACTTGAACAGTATTGGCATGATTAACGGTGAACGCCCGTCGCCCGAACCCCAGAACAGCTTGACCTCTACCACCAACCTGTAGTAATAAAAGGTACATAAAGGTTAGCTTCGACACCCCACGCAATGGGGCCAGGGAGGGGACAAGCTAGAAACCACGATAACTATTTGAATAATAATGAATATATCCGGACAGTCTCATAAACTCATAACACCTGAAGAACTCCCAAGGTGGGTTCCTGGAAAAGTACTATCAAAAGGTAGTGGTCCGGGATGGAGTGATATTGAACAAATCACCTATGAGTTCCATGGTCAAAGTGTTCCCATCCCGGGAATGGACAGGTTTCTGTTAGTCCAATACCTTCAGGGCGATACGCCTATGGAGCGGAAGTTTGGGAATCGTTTGACTCGCACCCACTGCGCACCTGGCGACTTCACACTGCAAACCTTTGGCGAAGACAGCCATTGGAACTGGCAAGAAGATATCGTCGTATCGCATATCTACCTGAAAGACGAAATGATGCGCAAGCTCGCTTCTGAAATGGAAGGTCGTGAAGTTGGAGAGATAGCCCTGCACGACGTGTTGCGGGGCCAGGATGATGTGGTCAGCCATTTAGCCAATCAAATTACCCTGGAAGCAGCTGAAGGAGGCCAGGGATCCTCTATTTATGTAGAAGCCCTATCAATACAGCTGGGTGTTCATCTACTGCGAAACTACGCCACCTGTAACTTTAAACAACGCAATTGCCCGGGGATGCTCACACGAGCTGATATAAAATTGCTCCGTGAGTTCGTAGAAGCAAATTTGGGTGAAGCCCTCACACTGGAACAGCTTGCAGGTCTGTTTAGCATGGGTGTATGGACCTTTAATCGTTATTTAAAACGTACACTTGATCAATCAGCCTACGCATTTGTTCAGGACTGCCGACTTCAGAGAGCAAGCCAGCTGATTCGTGGCAGCGATACTCCGCTAAAGCAGATAGCGACCGAATGCGGTTTTTCCGACCAACCACATCTGACCCGCGCATTCCGTACCAGATTCGGAGTGACACCAGCGAGTTATCGTCGCCAGTCACTCTGACCGGCTTGACGTATAAGAACCATAAAAAAACACCATGGAGTCCTTATTATTTACCGATTCACTCTATGGGCTCTCTTAGCTATTGCCATAGATCAATTCACCAATAATTTTTTTACCAATTTTCTTTTTCAGTTCGACCAGCCCCACTTCATCCGTAGCGCCCTTCAGAAAATAGATTTCGTAAACTTCCTGAGCCTTGTAAGCAGCGCGCAACTCCGGGTGCTTGGCGAGAGCGGCATTCTTCTCGTCGTTTAAAAAGCTCTCCAGCAGCTCGTTATATTTTTTATCTCTGGCTTCGGCAGAATCTTCCGCCGGCTGTTCCGGTGTGGGTGGAACCATTGTTTAAACCTTCTCAACTATCAGCGCCCTGGCCATGCCCCATGATGCGGGCATCAGGCTTCAGCCAGTCACGCCACCTTTCAGGGAAGCCACCAGAATACAACATTTACGATGTGGGGAAAAAATACTCTGAAGACATCGCGTGCACTCATGACCCTGTACTAATAGGCGCGTCTGATCCAGGTCAATAAGGTCGCTCTTGGGGAGGCGCACTATGGAAAGAGAGAACCATCAACCAGGAGTAAATGAATGATCAATTACGTAAAAGGCGACATCCTTCTGAGCAAAGCACAACTGATTGCCCACAGCGTGGCACCCAATGACAACTTCGGCCAGGGGCTGGCGCTTTCGCTTAGAGAACATTGGCCAGCCATGTACAAGGACTTCCGCCATTTCTGCCAAGTAAGCCACCCGAAATCAGGGCAAGTCTGGGTATGGGCCGGGGCCGGAGGTACACGTATTGCGGCACTGTTGACCCAGGAAGCTGCCTACGGCCATGGGGAAAAACCGGGCAAATCCAGCCTGCCCCATGTCAATCACAGCCTGCGCGCACTGCGCCAGGAAATCGAAAAAGAGCGTGTGACCAGCGTCGCCCTACCCAAACTGGCCACCGGTGTCGGTGGACTCAACTGGGATGACGTCAAACCCCTGATTGAGAATCACTTGGGCGACTGTGGTGCCAAGATTGAGGTTTATGAGACTTATGTGGCTGGGGAGACGGTCTGACAGGTAATTATTAACGTTCGGGTAAATGGCGCGATTGCGAGAGTGAGGCTGGGTGCGACAATGGCCGTAGGCAAGCACCTAGTTGAATGAAGCAATCAGCGTCCATGTTTGACCCGCTTGTTATGTGATTTTTATGAATATGCTTCAGGCTCATAAAGCTTGAGGTGCTCGTCTGGGTTTAATAATTCATTTCTTGGAACAGTTTTTAATAATGAATATCTCTCAATCAATGGCTTAAATTTATCGACACCCAATTCACTTAATGAATTGTAAAACAGCAACGCTTGCTCAAAGCTTGAAAGCTGAGCGCGTACTAGATTTGTATATAGCCGCTTGTCTTCAATATCGCTTTGGTCAATAAATTTTATGATGTTGTAAAGGCTTCTAAAATAATGACCAAATTCAGACTCGTGGCCTCTAAAGAAATTCATGTAAGTTTTATTAATGCGTTCTTGTTCGCTATCACCGTCTAAGGATGATGCTTTGCGATTCCATAGTGTGGAGAATCTTTTGTAGAAGATTTGAAAGCAATCTCTACCTTTTGTTACACGATTATTTCCGTCAATTAAGTCAATCGCTCCAGTAATCTCATTTTGGATCTTTAAAAGTGCAAAAAAAGTATTTTCAAAATTTTGCTTTTTAAGTGTTTTGTTTTGCGCCTCTAATTGCTCCTTCTGCCCTGCTAGTTCGTTTCTAGTTAACTCAAGCTCATTACGCTGCAAAAAAAGCTCTTTGCTTTGAAGCATGATTGCATAAATAACACCAACGAAAGCGAAGCCAGAAAATAAGGCATTGAGGCCCCCAAGCATATCTCCGAATGTGCCGCGATCAGGTTCATTATGTAAAAGGAAATATGTAGAAACCCAAGCTCCTATTACAGCTATAACTATTAATATAACAACCTTTTTCATTTAAGTTTTCTTTCAGCTTTCATAAAGTTCTAGTGTGTCTAAATCAAAAACTTTTTCCATAGGTTTCTGGTCTATGAACCAAATACACATAGCACCATTCTCAATTCCACAAGACAAAGAATAATCTCCTAGATCTTGTATCGTCATAATTGGGCCACCACTTTTTATCATTACTGTGTCACCTTTTTTGAAATTTCGCATAAGCATGATCCTTAATTAATCACATAACAGTCTGTTAATGAGGCCTTCGGCCTCATAATCATTATTATCGGGGCGCCCTTATAACAAGTTATCGGGGCAACCCAAAAAAACCTAACTGACTGATTAAAATATAAAAAGTGTTTTCAGCTCTATTGACCAATCAATTATCAGGGCAATTATTTACTGTGTGACCAAAAAAAGAGAGGGATGGTGGACAGGCTTTCTGCTGATTTTTTTCAAGGAGGGAGTCACCATTCCTTTGGTCTGCTCCTGATTAAGCCATAACTTCCACTGCTAAAAAAGTCCCTGATTGAGTGCCATGCAGGAAGTCTGCTCAGTACTCCACAGCCTGTTCTCTATCTGCTTGCGGTTTTTTGCCCCTCGCCAATAACACCCACAATTTCTGGTGAATCACCAGCGCTGCCAGAATCAGCCCCGCCCCCGCCAGCATGGTCAGGGTAACGACTTCATCAACCGCCCAGACGCCGAGCAGCATTGCCAGAATCGGGGTGATTAGCGGTATCAGCGACACGGTTTCCACCGCCATGTGGTTGAGGATGTAGTAATAGGCGGCAAAGCCCACCAGTGAGGCGAACAATGACAGGTACAACAGCGATGCCAACCCTATCGGTGTGTATTGGATAGGGTCGATACCGGTAATCGCCACCCAGGTAATCAGCAACCCCGGCAGGGAAAATGCCATGGACCCCAGGGCCTGCTCCATTGGCGGCACGGTCATGGTTCTGTTGAATTTTTTCACCAGCAGAGAACTGGAGGAAAACACGACATTGGACAACAGCATCAGGCCGATGCCGATAGCGCCGTTTTCGCCCATTCTGGCCCGATCAAAAAAGATAAACACCAGGCCAACCAGAGCCAAGGCGA
The DNA here is from genome assembly GCA_023261185.1 of Porticoccus sp. Lineage (GTDB taxonomy): Bacteria > Pseudomonadota > Gammaproteobacteria > Pseudomonadales > Porticoccaceae > Porticoccus > Porticoccus litoralis. The sequence continues at coordinate 4,014 of JALRJN010000050.1, read as the reverse complement.
TGGCCAGCAGCTTGCGCGGCTGCAGCGCGCTTTCCCCCAGAATTGGGCGTGTTAACACCGCCGTAAAAAATGGCGTAAGACCGAACATCAGTGAGATCAGGCCGGAGGAGATGTAGTCCGCCGCCATGTACACAAGCGCCATGTTGGGGAAAATACCGAGGGACGCCACGGCATAGAGCTTCCAGTGGCGACGAATATTCAGACCGGCATAGCCGAGGATCGTGCAGATGGCACTGCCCACCAGAACGGCGAGCACAATCCGCAGGCTGAGGCCCGCCATGGGGCTGAAGGATTGCCCGCCCAGTTTGATCGACAGGGGCGTGGTGGCCCAGATCATGATCACCAGCAAATAGGCTAGTTGTACCCGCATGGGTATTCTCCCGAAACCGTGCCGCTATTCCTCAATCTGGAGCCAAAAACGAAAAAGGCCGCAGAGGAGTTATCTGCGGCCTTTGAAAAAATAAAAGTTCTACTAACTCATTTTTCCGCCGCACAGGGACGCATCCAGCGCAGTGCTCGCACTGGCATGGCTACGACTGGTTTGGCGAAAAACAGACACATAATAATATTCGATGGTTGAGTTAATGTCGGGAAACTATACCCGTACAACTCCTGAACGAACAAGCGAAAATGCCAAAAAATAACGTTGGCGCGGTAATAAACCGGACATATTTTCCATCCGGGCGGGCTGGTATGATGGCGACCTGTTTTTTCGACCCGCTGTTATGAACGAATCCACCCCCATTGCCCTGCTCGCCTTTGCCCTGTCCATTACCGGCCCGATTTTCCTGGTAGTGCTGTTGGGGCTGTTCCTGAAGCGCATCGGCCAGGTGCCCCACGAGTTTGTCAAACCCGCCTCCAATCTGGTGTTCAATGTCGGACTACCGGTGGTGTTGTTCCTGAGTATTTACCGGGCGGACCTGAGCAATTTTGATATGGGGCTACCACTGCTGGTGGCGGTGCCGCTCACCCTGTTGCTGTTTGCCCTGTCCTGGCCAGTGGGCAAGTGGCTGACCAGCAACAGTGCGGAACAGGGCATTTTTGTGCAGGGGGCTTTTCGGGGCAATCTGGCAGTTATCGGCCTGGCCTTCTGCAACAACGCATACGGACAGGTGGGACTGGCGACAGCAGCGGTACCCATCGCCCTGTTGACGGTGCTCTACAACGTGCTGGCGGTCGTGGCGCTGAACCCGTTGCAAAGCGGCGATGGCCAATCACCCCTGCGACGCATGATTCGCAATACCCTGCGCAACCCGCTGCTGATCAGCATTGTGCTGGGCTTTATGATGAAGTTCAGCGGCCTGCCGCTGCCTAAATTGCTGGAGGACACCGGCAATTATTTTGCTCAGATGACGTTGCCACTGGCGCTGCTGTGTATCGGCGCCTCCATGAACCTGAGTGCGCTGTCCCACTCCGGGGCCAGTACATTGGGTGCTGCGCTGCTGAAGTTGGTGGCGATGCCGGTGCTGATTGTTAGCACTGCTGCCTGGCTGGGCGTTGAGGGGATGGCGATGGGCATTCTGTTTTTCCTGACCTCATCTCCCACGGCCGTGGCGAGTTTTATTCAGGTGCGGGCCATGGGAGGCAACGGCGAACTGGCCGCTAATATGGTGGTACTGTCCACCCTGCTGGGGATTGTGACCGTCACCGGTGGCCTTCTGACCCTGAAGGTCCTCGGTCTGGTTTAGCCGATATGGGCAACCCGGCTCATGTAGGTGGCGCTAACCGTATCTCTGTTGACCAGGTGGTTCATCAACCAACGCGGGAATTCCGTGAGCAGGTAGTCTTTCAGACGCGCCACATCCCGGTGACTTCGCCAATACCCCAGTTCTTTACCCATGTCTTCAAGCACATGACGGTGCTCGGCCACATGCAATTCGTAAGCGGGAAAGCCGTATTTCTCCATTTCCCGGTCTTCATGTTCAAAATGCACGATGTGGTGATCCAGTAATTTGGCAAATTCCCGCTCTATTTTCTCGGCATGGTCCAGAGGCGAACCCTCACTGAGCAAGACTTCCAGGTGGTTACTGATATCCAGAGCTTCCTGATGGTCACGATTCAGGAAAGAAAGGTCTACTTTGGGAATGTTGTGATGATCGAGCATAGCAAGCACCCTCCAACGTTGGAGTTTCAACCTACACGAAAACGGTGTGTCTCGAGATGATGAAAATCAACTCGGATTGCATTCCCTGTAACATGGCTAACCTTCCAGCCCAAAGGTAGAATAACTTTTTTACCCAAACACCCGATTGAGGTCTTCTATGAGTGCACAGGCACACCCTGCCTTCGAATTTCTGCGCAGCGAGCGTGTGGAGTCACTAAACATTGATGTGGCGGAATACCGCCATCGCAAAACCGGCGCCCAACACATCCATATCAGCACCGACAACCCGGAAAACGTGTTTCTGGTGGCCTTGCGCACGGTGCCCCATGACTCAACCGGTGTCGCCCATATTCTCGAACACACGGCTCTTTGTGGCAGCGAGAAATACCCGGTGCGCGACCCGTTTTTTATGATGATCAGGCGCTCCCTCAACACCTTTATGAACGCCTTTACCAGTTCCGACTGGACCGCCTATCCGTTTGCCAGCCAGAACCGCAAGGATTTCAACAACCTGCTCGATGTTTACCTGGACGCAGTGTTCTTCTCCCGCCTGGATGAGCTGGACTTCTGCCAGGAAGGCCACCGGGTGGAATTTGCCGAGCCGGAAAACCCCGACTCACCACTGGTCTACAAGGGCGTGGTCTACAACGAGATGAAGGGGGCCATGAGTTCGGTCTCTTCCACCCTGTGGCACACCATGTGCGAATACCTGTATCCCACCACCACCTATCACTACAACAGTGGTGGTGATCCTGCCTGTATTCCCGACCTGACCTACGAGCAACTGAAAAGCTTTTATAAAACCCACTACCACCCGTCCAACGCTATTTTCATGACCTTTGGGGATATTCCGGCGGCAGAGTTACAGGAAAGCTTTGAAGACAAGGCGTTGAGCCGGTTCGACAAGCTCGACGTGCATATTGCTGTACCCGATGAACAGCGTTACCGGGAACCGCTCACCGTAGAGCAGCCCTATGCCTTTAACGAGGAAGGCAGCGCCGACGAGAAAACCCATATTGTCATGGGCTGGCTGCTGGGCAAAGCTACCGATCTGGAGGCCAGCATGGAAGCGCACCTGCTGTGCAGTGTGCTACTGGATAACAGCGCTTCCCCTTTGCAGAGGGCGCTGGAAACCACTTCTCTCGGCACCTCCCCCTCCCCTATGTGCGGATTGGATGATTCCCAGCGGGAGCTTTGTTTCCTGTGTGGTATTGAGGGCAGCGAAAGCAATCGTGCCGACGACCTCGAAAAGCTGGTGCTGGATGTTTTACGGGATGTTGCTGAAAACGGTATACCCCAGGAGCAACTGGAAGCCTCCCTGCATCAACTGGAATTGCAGCAGCGGGAAATTGGCGGCGACAGCTACCCCTACGGCCTGCAACTGATCCTCACGTCGCTCACCAGTGCCACCCACCGGGGTGATCCTATCGCCCTGCTGAACCTGGACCCGGTACTGGAGAAACTACGCACCAATATTCAGGACCCGGAATACATCAAACAGCTCACCCGCCGGCTGTTGCTGGACAATTTGCATCGGGTGCGTCTCACCATGTCTCCCGATACTCAACTGTCAGCGCAACGGGAAGCGCTGGAAGCGGAAAAGCTGGCGGCCATCAAGAACAAACTTGATGCAGAGGGTAAACAGGCGATCGTGGCGCGTGCCGAGGCCCTAAAACAGCGGCAAGAGAAAAAGGACGACGAATCCATCTTGCCCAAGGTAGGTCTGGAAGATGTCCCCCCGGAAATGGCCTATGTGTCGGCCACAGATCGACAAACCAGCCCCCTGCCTCTGACCCGCTACAGCGCTGGTACCAATGGGTTGGTGTACCAGCAGGTCATTCTTTCGCTACCGACTTTTAGTAATGAACAGTTGGATTTACTGCCCATTTACTGCCAGAGCCTCACCGAAT
>JALRJN010000025.1 GCA_023261185.1 Porticoccus sp. | reverse complement strand
TGTGCCGCCAGCTGGTTGGCGAGGCCACCCACTTCGCGACCGCCCATGGCATTAGGCTGTCCGGTGATAGAGAAGGGGCCCGCACCCACTTTGCCGATTCGACCGGTTGCCAGGTGGCAGTTGATGATGGCGTTGCCCTTATCTGTGCCCGAAGAGGACTGGTTGATGCCCTGGGAGTAGAAGGTGATGGTTTTTTCCGTATCGGCAAACCATTGGTAGAACGTTGTCAGGATGTCCTGTTCTAGACCCGCACGGGAAGCAATTTCATCCATGGAATATTGCTGCGCGATGGCCAGTGTTTCGGCAAAACCCTCGGTGTGGGCTTCTATGTAATCGAGGTCGGTGGCTCTGTGCTGGTGCAGCCAGGCAAGCAGGCCCATAAACAGGAAGCTGTCAGAACCGGGCGTGATGGCGAGGTGTACGTCTGCAATGTCGCAGGTGGCGGTAGTTTTCGGAATTGCCTTAGAATAAATAGTGCGGAAAAAACAGTTAAAGAATTATTTTAGGGCACGAAATAATAGAGTTGAGTAAGTAACTTTTTTTGTTTGCGCAATAAAAAAAGTAACAACGACATACCTCTAAGGTATGCCGTTGGTCATTGGGTTACTGATTGGGGCAGTTCTCTTTTTGCTGGCGTTTTTCCTGGGCCCACTCTTTCATTTCAGCCTTTGCGGCCATGGCTTCCGCTTTGCTTACCAAGCCATTGCCATCTTTATCCATCGTGGCAAAGTGGGCACGACGTTTCGCCAGCATCCGTTCCAGCCCCTGTTCATGCTCTTCCAGAGTGATGTTGCCATCGTTATCCGTATCCATACGATCAAACATGAAATGGCCCCGGTGGTGCTCGCCTTTGGCCTTCGGTTGGGATGGCGACTCGGCGAGAGCAGTATAGGAAGCGAGCAGGGCGCACAGGGTAAATAACAGGTATTTGCGCATAAGAAATCCTCTTCTGTGATGATTGCGTCACCCTGTATAACGCGCGTTCGGTCAATTGGTTGACGCGCGTCTGAAAAAAGTTTCTGTTGGTGTCAGCCGAGGTCTATTTGTCGAGGATTCTCTCGGCTTCATCCATGAGGCGGTTCATACGCTCTATAACTGCGAGGTAGACATCCTTAGATGCCATATCGACACCCGCCGCAAGGAGGATTTCGTAAGGATAATCAGACCCACCTGCACGCAGAATATCGAGGTATTGTTGCTGTGCCTCTTCACCATCATTGAGTACCCGGTCCATCAGGTAGTAGGCGGCGGAAATGGACGTGGCGTATTGGTACACATAAAAGTTGCGGTAAAAATGGGGAATATAGGCCCACTCGGCGGTATAGGCATCGTCAATGATCATGACGCCTTTGTCATGGCCAAAATAACGTTTCAGCAGGTCGCCATACATCGTGTTCAGTTTGTCACCCGAAAGTGCGCCGCCGTTTTCCACATGTTCATGAATGGCGAGCTCAAATTCTGCAAACTGTGTCTGACGGAAGAAGGTGCCTCGCAATTGATTCAGCTCCTTGAACAGGTAGTGGAGGCGCTCCTGGTCGTTTTTGGCGTTGTTGCGCAGGTATTCAAAGAGCAGGACTTCGTTGGCTGTTGACGCGATCTCTGCAGTGAACGTGGCGTAATCCGCCTTGGTAAACGGCTGGTTGCGATTTGCCAGCAGAGAGTGCATGGCATGGCCCCATTCGTGGGCAAAGGTGCTGACAGATTCGATGGTGTCATCAAAGTTCAGCAGCATATAGGGGTGAGCGTCATAGGCGGCTCCCATCACGTAGGCGCCACTGCGTTTGCCAGGGCTGGGATAAACATGCATCCAGTTCTGGTTGACGGCATCGGTAAAGGTTTTGATGTAGTCTTCACCTAGGGGTTGCAGGGCTGCGATGGTCAACGCCTTGGTCTCTTCCAGACTGTAGGTGCGATCCAGAGGAACTACCGCAGGATAAATATCGTAGTAGTGGGATTCTTTAAGCCCAAGTACCCGCTGACGCAATTTCACCAGTCGATGCAGGCTGTCGAGGTGTTCATTCACCGTATCTACCAGGGCGTGGTAAACGGTCTGGGGGATATTGTCCTCTGCCTGTGCGCGTTGCAGGGCCGAGTCAAAACCCCTCAGGCGGGCCATCAATACATCGTTTTTAACTTGTCCCTCAAGGGTTAATCCCAGTGTCTGCCGGTACTTCTGGTAGGTCTCCCAGAATTGATCGAACACCAGTTTGCGATCATCGCGGTTATCCACCGCCCGGTATTGTGAGTAACCCGCCGGAGTCAGCACCACTTCATTGCCATCGGAAAGTGTCACCGTTGGCATCGGCATTTCAGCATTGGTCAACACATCGTAGACACTGGAAGGTGTCTGCATGGTGTCGAAGGTTGCGGCCAGAATTTTTTCTTCTGCATCACTGAGTGTGTAGGGTGCCATGTGCAGGGTTTTTCGGATAAAAAAATCGTGGTCTGCCAGCTTGTCGGTTTGCTTCTGGAAGCGACTGAGTTTTTCCTCGCCAATGGCGATTAATTCGGGGCTGACGAAGCTGGTGGCTTCGATCATTTGCGTAACGAGCATCTGGGCAACCGAGGCACGTTCAAGGTACTGGGCATTGCTGAAATCGGTGTCTCTGGCAAGAAATGAATACACATACAGGTGTAGTAGGTCTTTGTAGGTCTCACTGATGTCGTTGAGGCAGCTGGCGAGTTTGTCAGCACTGTCACCAAGCTTACCCTTGCACTCTGTCAGGGTTTCGATTCGAGCGGCAATGTTTTCTCGGTCTTTATCCCAGCTGGCAATGTCCGGGTACAAGTCTCCCAGGTCCCAGACTGTATCGGTGGCAAGAGGGTCGCTGGAGCCCTTGTCGTTAACATCGGCGGCTTGGCTGCTGGCGCAGAAAAACAGGACGATAAAGAGAGAAAGAAAACTTGTCAGGGCGTTTGTGGAATAATTTTTTTGACAGTGCATTGCAGGGATCCGTTAGATAGCTTTGCGGTAATAGTATTTCCTGGGACGGTGTCCGAGGCGCGGCGCAGAATATGCTGCTGTTCGTCTATGACGATAGCATACCCTCTGTCCAGTGTTTGCAGGGGACTGACAGCCTGTAGCAGGGTTGAAGCATTGACCCATTGCTGGCGCTTGAGTTCCAGCTGTTTTTCCATGATGCGATGCAACCGGTCAGACAGCTGCGTGTGTCGTTGTTGCAGTTGTTTAAGAGTAGCCCCGGGGTGACGTTGCTGGAGTCGGGCGCCTAGGTGTTGCACCCTGGTTTGCTGGCGTTCAAGCTGAAGTGCCAGCTGTTTCACAAGACGATGGGAGAGAGACTCCAGCCTGTGGTGTTGGTGTTTTAACTGCTCGCCAGGATGGCGCAGTCGCCGCTGCAGCCCGTCAATGCGTTGTTCTAAGGTGCGCAGGCGGCGATAGGCGCTTTCTTTTAACAGTCGTTCCCGATCAACAAAGCTGCTCAATAATTTGCTGCCGTCGGGGGTTAGCACTTCAGCTGCTGCAGAAGGCGTGGGGGCCCGGTAGTCGGCAACAAAATCTGCAATGCTGAAATCCACTTCATGCCCCACGGCACTGACCACCGGAATTTGGCTAGCAAAAATGGCTCTTGCGACAATTTCCTCATTAAAGGGCCAAAGGTCTTCCAGTGAGCCGCCTCCACGACCAACGATCAGGGCATCACACTGGTTGTCTTCATTGGCGAGGGCAATGGCATCGACAATGGCCGCGGCTGCTGTATCTCCCTGAACAGTGGTGGGGTATATGCGCACCGGAATGGCGGGGAAGCGCCGAGACATCACCGACAGGATGTCGTGCAAGGCAGCCCCACTGGGGGAGGTGATTACCCCGATCCGTTTGGGGAGGGTGGGCAGGGATTTTTTATGGCTGTTGTCAAATAACCCTTCTTCCGCCAGCCGCTGTTTCAACGCTTCATACTGGCGCTGCAGGGCACCGTGACCGGCCTCTTCAAGGTGTTCGATGATCAGCTGGTATTCGCCTCGTCCTTCATAAAGACTGAGTCGGCAGCGGGCCAGTACCTGATTCCCATTTTCGGGGCGGAAACGGGTCAGGCTGTTGCGGTTGCGGAACATGGCACAGCGAACCTGAGCCTGATCATCTTTGAGGGTAAAGTACCAATGACCGGAGCCCGGGCGCGCCAGGTTGGAGATTTCACCTTCAACCCAGACCAGCGGGAACTGGGTCTCCAGTAATTGCCGGACTCGGCGATTGAGCTGCGAAATCGTGTATGTCACAACTGATGTTTCCATGCAGCTATTGTCCACCGGTGGCGTGTAGAGTCAACGTGAATCCACCTTTTTCAGGTCTATTAACGGCGGTGAAAAGAGGTGTGTTTTCAAGGGTAACGGCTTATAATGCCGTGCTTACTTTTTATGGAACACTTGATGCCAAGCCAGCAGGTTGGCAGTGGTTTCCATCATCCATTATCAATGAGGTAAGCCATCCCGATGTTGCGAATCGCAGAAGAAGCACTCACCTTTGATGACGTGTTGTTGGTGCCCGGTTATTCCGAGATCACCGCCAAAGATGTGTCGCTAAAAACCCGCCTTACCCGTCGAATCGAAATGAATATCCCGCTGTTGTCTGCGGCCATGGACACCGTTACAGAAGCTCGCCTGGCCATAGCGCTCGCCCAGGAAGGCGGTGTTGGTATTGTTCACAAGAGCATGACCATTGAAAAACAAGCCCTGGAAGTGAGGGCGGTGAAAAAATTCGAGAGTGGTGTCGTTAAAGACCCTATTACCATCAATGCGGACGAATCGGTCAGCGCGTTGCTGGCCCTCACCAGGGAAAACAATATTTCTGGCGTTCCTGTGATCAGTAACGGTGAACTGGTGGGTATTGTCACCCGGCGAGATGTGCGCTTTGAACCCAGCCTGGACCTTCCAGTATCGGCGATCATGACTCCGAAAGAGCGATTGGTAACGGTCAAGGAGGGGGCCAGTGCCGATGAAGTGAAGTCGCTACTTCACAAGCACCGTATCGAAAAAGTGTTGGTGGTCAATGACGATTTTGAATTGCGTGGCCTGATCACGGTAAAAGATATCGACAAGGCCGAGAAATACCCCAGTGCTTGTAAAGACGATCAGGGTCGTCTCCGGGTCGGCGCTTCCGTGGGTACCAGCCTTGATACCGATGACCGTGTCGAGGCGCTAATTCGCGAAGGCGTGGATGTGCTAGTCGTGGACACGGCTCACGGTCACTCTCTCAACGTCATCAGCAGGGTACGCCGCATCAAGGAAATGTACCCCGACGTTGATGTGATCGGCGGCAATATTGCTACGGCTGAGGCAGCCCTGGCACTGGCCGAAGCCGGTGCCGATGGTATCAAGGTAGGCATTGGCCCGGGTTCCATCTGTACCACTCGCATTGTCACCGGTATCGGTGTTCCGCAGATATCTGCGGTAGCCAATGTGGTGGCTGCGCTGAGCAAGCACAATATTCCCGTTATTGCCGATGGCGGTATTCGCTTTTCGGGTGACGTGGCCAAGGCGCTCGCGGCCGGAGCACACTCGGTGATGATGGGTTCCATGTTTGCCGGTACCGAAGAGGCGCCGGGTGAAATTGAGCTGTATCAGGGCCGCACCTACAAATCCTATCGCGGTATGGGTTCCATGGGAGCTATGGCGCAGACAGTGGGTTCCAGTGATCGTTACTTCCAGGATGCCAGCCAGGGCGTTGAAAAGCTGGTGCCTGAGGGTATTGAAGGGCGTGTTCCCTACAAAGGACCGGTTGCTGGCATCATTCATCAGATGATGGGTGGTGTACGCTCGGCTATGGGCTACACCGGCAGCATCGATATTGAGACGCTGCGTAGCAAGCCCAATTTTGTCCGGGTGACATCCGCTGGCATGGGAGAAAGCCACGTGCATGATGTGGCGATTACCAAGGAAGCGCCGAATTACCCCCGTTAACGGGTGATAGCAGACTGAACAGGCATAACAGGGCTGCATGGTGCAGCCCTTTTAAATTGGCTTTTAATTGGCATTGGCAGGGTTATGACAGACATTCATTCACACAGGATCCTGATTCTGGACTTTGGCTCCCAGTACACGCAGCTGATTGCTCGTCGGGTCAGGGAAATTGGTGTGTATTCGGAAATTCATCCATGGGATATGGATGAAACGGCCATTCGCGAATTCAATCCCAAGGGCATTATTCTTGCCGGGGGCCCCGAGTCTGTCACGGCCGGATTTTCGCCACGAGCTCCTCAGATAGTGTTTGAAATGGGTATCCCTGTTCTGGGCATCTGCTACGGCATGCAAACCATGGCTGAACAGCTGGGTGGTGCTGTGCAGGGCTCTCATCTGCAGGAATTTGGTTATGCACAGGTCAAGGTGCATGGCAGTAGCCGCCTGTTGCGGGACGTTGTTGACCATGTAGACCATGAGGGTGGCCCGTTACTGGATGTCTGGATGAGCCATGGGGACAAAGTGACCGAGCTGCCCGATAGGTTCGAAGTGATGGCCTCTACCGAGTCCTGTCCGATTGCTGGTATGTATTGCCCCCAGCGGGATTTCTACGGTGTGCAGTTCCACCCCGAGGTGACCCACACACTGCAGGGCATGCGTATTTTTGAGCACTTTGTGTTGACCATTTGTGAGTGTGAGGCTCTTTGGACTCCCGCGCATATTATTGAAGACAGTATCGCCCGTATTCGTTGCCAGGTGGGGAATGATCCCGTCTTGCTGGGCCTTTCCGGTGGCGTTGATTCCTCTGTGGTTGCGGCTCTGCTTCACAAGGCTATTGGTGATCACCTCACCTGTGTATTTGTGGACAATGGTCTGCTTCGCAAGAACGAAGGTGACCAGGTGATGGAAATGTTCGCCAAGAATATGGGCGTGAAGGTGATCCGCGTAGACGCAGAGGAACGCTTCCTCAGCAAGCTTGCCGGGGTGGATGACCCTGAAAAGAAACGCAAGATCATCGGCAATACCTTTATCGAAGTCTTTGACGAGGAATCAGCTAAGCTTTCTGACATCAAGTGGTTGGCCCAGGGTACGATTTACCCGGATGTGATCGAATCCGCTGCGGCCAAGACTGGCAAGGCACACGTGATCAAGTCACACCATAACGTTGGCGGCCTGCCCGAAGATATGAAAATGGAATTGGTGGAACCGCTGCGCGAGCTGTTCAAGGATGAAGTGCGCAAAATCGGCCTTGAACTGGGACTGCCCTATGACATGGTCTACCGCCACCCGTTCCCGGGCCCCGGCCTTGGCGTGCGTATTCTCGGCGAGGTTAAAAAGGATTATGCGGATCTGCTGCGCGAAGCTGATGCCATCTTTATTGAGGAACTTCACAAAGCCGATTGGTACCACAAAACCAGCCAGGCGTTCGTTGTATTTCTGCCGGTGAAATCCGTCGGCGTAGTGGGGGATGCCCGTCGCTACGAATATGTCGTGTCGCTGCGAGCTGTCGAAACGGTGGACTTTATGACCGCCCGCTGGGCTCATCTGCCTTACGAGCTGCTGGAAAAAGTCTCCAATCGCATCATCAATGAGATTTCCGGTATCTCCCGGGTTGCCTATGATGTTTCCAGTAAGCCGCCGGCAACGATTGAGTGGGAGTAGTTTATATAGGTTAAGTTATTGATTTTATTGATATTTATAGTTAGTAACTTGTTATAAACTACGAAAGCCAATGGTTGATTCTGTTGGCTTTTTTCTTTAGTGTTAGAAAGAAAGTTAGAAACTACATCAACTATTACAAAGCGTAGATTTTGAGCACTGAACGGATAGACATATACGGTGGCAAAGCGACTATCAAACAGAACAAGTTTGGTGTGTGGCAGTTTCGTATGTGGGTAAGCAACGAAAAGCGTTATTACGAAAAGTCTTTGCGTACCAAACGCAGAGCAGAGGCTATCGATAAAGCAGAAGAGATGTACTTTGACTTACAGAATGAGTTGAAAGATGGCAGAAAGTTATTCTCTGTCTCTATTGCTGATGCTGTTGCTATCTATTTGGAGCACAGAAAGATTGATGTACGCACTAAAGAGATAGTTGAAGGACGTTGGGTAACTATACGTGCTCATCTCAACCACTTTATTGAATACGTTGGCGAAAACGAAAAAGCCGCTAACTTGGGCATCAACACGCTTGTGAAGTTTGAGTGGAAAGGCAAAGAAACGAACTACGTGCTTTTTCGAACTGAACAAGGTGCCTCAAAACAAACCGTTCGCAATGAAA
>JALRJN010000049.1 GCA_023261185.1 Porticoccus sp. | reverse complement strand
AAGAACTGATTATCCTGGTGGCAGAGCTGCTGGATCAGGAGCGGGAGCGCATTGAAGACATGGGTGACATGCTGCCTGCGCTGTATGCCTTTTCGCGGCAGCAAATTTGCAGTGACGGTTTTGAATTCCAGCCGCTACTGCCGGAAGACGACATGGAGCTGAACCAGCGTCTCGAAGCTCTGGGTGACTGGTGCCAGGGTTTTCTCTATGGGCTGGGCAATTCCAGCATCTCCGGAGAAACCGAGCTGGCAGCAGATATTGCTGACGCCCTGCGCGACCTGGCGGCCATTTCCCAGATCGGCATGCTGGAAGACGAGGAAGATCAGGAAGATGAAGTCAGCTACACCGAGTTGGTGGAATATGTCCGTGTAGCGGTACTTCTCATTTATGCAGAACTGGGCATGCCAGAGGTTGAGCAGCCCAGAACACTCCATTAAGCGATTGGACCTTGTTATCTATGATTTCCAGTTCGGAATTTGCCAAACGCAGAGAGACGCTTACCGCCATGATGGCGGAAAACAGCATCGCCATTATTACCGCAGCCCCTGAAAGGGTGCGCAACCGCGATGTGCACTACCCCTACCGGCAGGATAGTGATTTCTATTACCTCACCAACTTCCCGGAGCCCGAAGCCGTCATGGTGCTGATTCCGGGTCGACCCCAGGGCGAGTTCCTGCTGTTCTGCCGCGACCGCAACATTGAGCGGGAAATCTGGGATGGTTACCGCGCAGGCCCTGAAGGTGCCTGTGAACAGTACGGTGCCGACGACGCATTCCCCATCGACGATATCGACGATATCCTGCCGGGCCTGCTGGAAGGGCGCGATCGTGTCTATTACGCCATGGGTAAGGACACCGCTTTCGACAAGCATCTGATGGACTGGGTCAACAATATCCGTTCCCGTGCCAGGGCCGGTGCCAGCCCCCCGGGAGAATTTGTCGACCTCGACCACCTGCTGCACGAGTTGCGCCTGTTCAAAAGCCATGCCGAACAGAAAATCATGCGCACGGCGGCTGAAATTTCTGCCCGTGCCCACTGCCGGGCCATGCAGATCTGCAAGCCGGGCATGTACGAGTATCAGTTGCAGGCGGAACTGGAGCATGAATTTGCCATGGCGGGATCGCGATCCCCCGCCTACAGCTCCATCGTTGGCAGCGGTGCCAACGGGTGCATCCTGCACTACGTGGAAAACAGCGCCAAACTGAAGGATGGCGACCTGGTACTGATTGACGCTGGTTGCGAATTGCAGCATTACGCCTCGGACATTACCCGTACCTTCCCGGTTAACGGCAAATTCACCGCGGAACAGAAGGCCCTCTATGACGTGGTGCTGGAATCCCAGTTGGCGGCCATTGAGGTTTGCCAGGTGGGCAACCACTGGAACGAACCCCACCAGAAAACGGTGGAAATTATTACCGACGGCCTGATTGACCTGGGTATTCTCAGGGGCAGCCGCGATGAGCTGATGGAAACCGGAGCCTTCCGCGATTTCTACATGCACCGGGCCGGTCACTGGCTGGGCATGGATGTGCACGATGTCGGCGACTACAAGGTGCACGATGAATGGCGCGTGCTGGAACCGGGCATGGTGTTGACAGTGGAGCCGGGCATTTATATCTCACCCGACAACCATGATGTGGAGCCGCGCTGGCGGGGTATCGGCATACGTATTGAAGACGACGTGCTGATCAAGTCAAAAGGCCCCAGCATACTCAGTGCCGCCGCGCCGAAAGCCACCGCCGACATTGAAGCCTTGATGGCAGAAACCAGGTAACACACGTGGCCGCTGAGCAGGACAACACATTCGATATCACCATCATCGGTGGCGGCATGGTGGGCGCCAGCCTGGCGCTGCTGCTGTCGTCTCTGAAGCTGGATTGGCGAATTCGTGTGGTGGAAGCGGTGGCAACGCCCTCGTCCGGAGTGCCCGCACAACCCAGTTTCGATGCCCGCTCCACGGCGCTGTCCCACAGCACCCGGGAAATTTTTGAACTGCTGGGCCTCTGGGATCAATTACAGCAAGGCGTGGCTGCCATCAACGAAGTACATGTCTCTGATCGTGGCCATATCGGCACCACCCGCCTTTCAGCGCAAGAGCAGAAGCTTCCTGCACTGGGTTACGTGGTGGAGAACCGCCATCTCGGTGCCGCGCTGATGGCAGCGGTTCAGCAAACCCCTGATATTGACTGGCTTGCTCCCGCCCGTGTCACCACCGTTCAGGCGCGCCGGGAAGGGGTTGAGCTGACGGTTAGTCTCGACGATGAGGGTGCGACGGAATCTTTTGCCAGCCGCCTGCTGGTGGTGGCCGACGGCGCGCAATCGCATACCCGGGAATTACTCGGTATTGGAGCCAGCAGCAAGGATTACGGCCAGATGGCGATTGTCGCTAATATTTCCCTGGCCGAGGACCACAACGGCGTGGCTTACGAACGCTTTACCGATCTCGGCCCCATGGCCATGCTGCCGCTGCAACCCATTGAGGGTGAACACCGTGCCGCACTGATCTGGACGCTGCCGCCGGAACGTGCCGAAGCAATGCTGCAGGCCGATGACCAAACTTTCCTCGAAGAACTGCAACAGCGCTTTGGTTTTCGCCTTGGTCACTTTCAGCGGGTGGGTAGTCGTCAGGCATATCCCATCAAGCTGGTGACCAGCGATGAACAGGTGCGGCACCACGTGGTGGTCACCGGCAATGCCGCCCACTCCCTGCACCCGGTAGCCGGACAGGGCTTTAATCTTGCCCTGCGGGACCTGGCGGTGCTGGCCGAAGTGCTGGGCGATGCTGCTACCAAGGGCGAATCTCTTGGTGATCTCCATGTGTTGCAACGCTATTTGAATCAACAACAGGCCGACCAGCAAAAAACCATTTTGCTCAGCGACCTGTTGCCCAAAGTCTTTGGTCTGGATAGTTCGCCGGTGGCGCTGGCAAGAAACCTCGGGTTACTGGCGCTGGATGCGGTGCCGTTGCTGCGTCATCAGTTCGCCCGCCTCGGCATGGGGCTGGAAACCCGCGGTACACCAGGGTTAAACGGCATCAAGGGAGCCGCCAATGGCTGACCATGCATGTGATATCGTGGTGGTGGGTGCCGGTATGGTCGGCGCCAGCTTTGCCGCCCGGGTGGCCAGCACCAATTGGGGAGCCGGGTTGCACATTGGCGTGCTGGAAGCCAGCCCTTTTGCGATGCCTGACCTTTCTCAAACCTTTGATCCCCGGGTCGTGGCGCTGACAGAAGTATCCCGGCAACTGCTGAGTGATGTCGGTCTCTGGCAACAGATTGCCAGCCGTCGAACCTGCCCCTATCGCCATATGGAAGTCTGGGAAGCAGATGGCACCGGCCATATCGAATTCGACTGCGCCGAAGTGCGCCAGCCCAGCCTTGGGCATATTGTCGAAAATGCCCTCATCGTTGAGGCCCTGTTACAGCGGTTAGAAGCATTGCCCAATGTGACCTTGCTTTGCCCCGCCAAGGTCACCGGCCTGGAGCGACTGGAAAAAGATGGCAGCGTGGTGATTGAACTGGCCGATGGCGACAGGGTGACAACACAATTGGTGGCCGCCGCCGACGGTGCCCGCTCACGGGTGCGCGAACTCTGCGGCCTGCAACTGCGACAGTGGGATTACGGCCATCAGGCCATCGTCACCACCATTACCACCGAGCGTGAACACAACTTCACGGCCCGTCAGCGCTTCTTGCCTGAAGGTCCGCTGGCCTTCCTGCCCCTTCAGGACGAGCAGGGCGATTGCCACCGTTGTTCCATTGTCTGGTCCCAGCAGTCCGAAAAAGCCAAAGAGCTGATGGCGCTGGATGAGGCGGAGTTTTGCCGGGCGCTGGGTCAGGCCAGCGATCACTGTCTGGGTGAGATTACCGCCGTCGACAAACGCTACTGTATTCCCCTGTGGCAACGCCACGCGGTGGACTACGTGCTGCCCGGTATCGCCCTGCTGGGGGATGCAGCCCATACCATTCACCCGCTGGCGGGTCAGGGGGTAAACCTCGGTTTTCAGGATGCCATCACCCTGGCGGAAGAAATCCAGCGCTCCCTGTCCCGAGGGCTGTCGCCGGGTGAACTATCCGGCTTGAAGCGCTACCAGCGCCGCCGTAAACCCCATAACCTGGGGATGATGGCCACCATGGAAGGCTTTAAACGCCTGTTTGAGTCCCAGGCCATGCCCCTGCGATTGCTGCGTAACGACGGAATGAAGCTGGCCAACCAACTCGGCCCCCTGAAAAACCAGCTGGTGCGTCAGGCCATGGGGTTGGGTGGTTAAGGCCATCTTCCCAAGCACTTTAGTTTGACGGCATTCGGGTTTAAAATCCCCGGCAGTTTTAGACTACCAATTTTGAGGACACCACCATGAGCGAGACCCCATCTGATCTGAAGTACGCCAGCACCCACGAGTGGGCTCGCGAT
This sequence comes from Porticoccus sp., assembly GCA_023261185.1. GTDB lineage: Bacteria > Pseudomonadota > Gammaproteobacteria > Pseudomonadales > Porticoccaceae > Porticoccus > Porticoccus litoralis. The sequence continues at coordinate 25,227 of JALRJN010000049.1, read as the reverse complement.
GAAGGTGACGGCACTGTGACCGTGGGCATTACCGACCACGCCCAGGACAGCCTCGGCGATGTGGTCTATGTGGAGCTTCCCGAAATCGGCACCACCGTTTCCGCTGGTGATGAGGCTGGTGTGGTGGAATCCGTGAAAGCCGCTTCCGATATCTATGCCCCCGTATCCGGCGAAGTGATCGCCATTAACGATGTGTTGGAAAACGCCCCGGAAACCATTAACGATTCCCCCTACGACGACGGCTGGTTTTTCAAGATCAAAATGTCCGACCCTGAAGAGCTGGAAGACATGATGGATGCTGATGCCTATGCCGATGCGTCGGACGAAGACTAACCGCTTTTAAGAGAACGTTTTCGAGGCAGAAGCCACGTAGATAGTTTTCAAAAATGCATTAAAAAGGGCTGCCATTGGCAGCCCTTTTTTGTTTCGGATAAAACCCGCCGTTATTTGTTCAACAGCCTTGCCGCTTCCATCGCAAAATAGGTCAGTATCCCGTCCGCCCCGGCGCGTTTAAAGCACAATAGTGATTCCAGAATAATCTGCTCCCGGTTCAGCCAGCCGTTTTCAAACGCCGCACAGTGCATGGCGTATTCGCCGCTCACCTGGTACACAAAGGTGGGGGCTTTGAGCTCTTCTTTCACCCGGCGCACCACATCCAGGTAGGGCATGCCCGGTTTTACCATGATCATGTCCGCCCCTTCCTGCAAATCCAGGGCGCACTCGTGCAAGGCTTCGTCGCTATTGGCTGGGTCCATCTGATAGGTTTTCTTGTCGCCGCCCTTGATATTGACAGCAGAACCCACTGCATCACGGAACGGGCCGTAGTAGCTGGAGGCGTACTTGGCGGAATAGGCCATGATGCGGGTATTCACATGGCTGTGTTCTTCAAGAATATTGCGCACCGCGCCAATGCGGCCGTCCATCATGTCTGAGGGGGCCACCACATCGGCACCGGCCTCGGCGTGGGAAAGCGCCTGTTTCACCAGGGTCTCCACGGTAATGTCGTTCAGCACATAGCCGCTGGTTTCATCAATAATGCCGTCCTGGCCATGCACGGTGAATGGGTCCAGCGCCACATCGGTCATCACCCCCAGTTCCGGCACGGCATCCTTAATGGCTTTCACCGCTCGCTGTGCCAACCCATCCGGGTTGTAGGATTCTTCTGCTAACAGGCTCTTGGCGGACTGCGGCGTCACCGGAAACAGCGCCACCATGGGAATACCCAGGTCGGCGATCTCGCGAGCCTGTTTCACCAATAGGTCAATGGATAGGCGTTCGATGCCGGGCATGGAGGCCACCGCTTCGCGCTGGCCGGAACCTTCCAGCACAAATACCGGGTAAATCAGATCGTCGGGGGTCAGCACCGATTCCCGAACCAGGCGGCGGGAAAAATCATCGGCGCGGTTGCGACGCAGGCGGGTGGCGGGAAAGGGTCCGCGATTGTGGCTGAAACTCATGGCTGCTCCGGGTTGGCTAAGCCTGAGGATAATAGGTGGGATAGGGCGGTTAATCAATTTGTTGGCGGAACGGAAAACTGTACGGTGCAAGAACGACTTGGATTTGTAAGTCGAAACACATAGAGCAGTGAAATCAGCCGCTATAAAACAGAAAAGGTAATAGCAATCCATTGATTTGTATAACGGCTGCAATATGATAGGCGAGCAAGGGAATAAATGTGCAATCTAAAGGGATCGCACCCTATTTCAGAGTTTCATCTATTTGGCCCTCTTCGGGTAAGCCAACTACCGACGCGAGGGTAGGAAAAAGACTGTGATCGTAGTAGAACAAATTGAGATAAAAAATTTTCGATGATTCGGGAATAGGGTTGGTGAAACAAGTAAAGTCGACAAGATTAGTTCCCTGAACATTTTGTCAGGCTCAAATGATTCTGGAAAATCTAATATCCTGCGAGGTATGAATCTTTTTTTTAACGGCCATACTGATCTCGACGAATTCTTTTCTTTTGAGCAGGATTTTTTCAAGAAAGATGAGCCGGATGAAAAGGACATCAAGGAAGAGCTTGTAACGATAAAAATTTGGTTTTTAAACTCGAAAAATAAAAACAAAAATAGAAGCCAAGGAGGCAAAGTATTTCTTCCAGAGCGCTTTTGGGTTAGTAAGAAGTGGAAGAAAACTTCTGTTTATAGTCAGTTCGATCCTAGATCAAATATCGAGGTAAGCTTCAAGCTGGAGAAGAAGCCCGGAGATTACGCTGGCTTTTTGGATAGCTCCGGAAAGCTCAAATCAACGATTAAGGCTAGTCTCCAGAAACAGCTCACTGAATACCTTTCTCAGATACAGTTTCATTACGTCCCAGCCATCAAAGACAAGTGGTACTTTTCACATTTATTTGGCGAACTTCAACAAACACTATGGAAAGCTAAAACCTCAGTAATAGACGAAAAAAAGAATGACTTTCAGCACGAAATCCAAAAAGAGACCTCCGTTCTCATGGAGGAGTTTAAGCAAACGCTCTCGCAGAAAAAAATGGATTACGAGCCCGTATTTCAATTACCGGAGAACTTGGTTGACCTCTTCAGAACTTTGCAGGTGCAAACCGGCGCCGTTGAATTGTCGCAAAGAGGTGATGGGGTTCAAGCGAAGTTGATTCCAGAAATTCTCAATTACATATCTATTAAAGAGCGTTCTTTCACCAGCAGAACGGTAAGAAGCGATGTTCAGTCGAAAAAATACTTTATGTGGGGGTTTGAAGAGCCAGAAAATTCCTACGAGTATCGCAATGCCCAGCTTTTGGCTGAAAGATTTCGCACAAAATTTGTTGAAAATGCTCAAATATTTATTACAACACACTCGTTCAATTTTATATCGATTGAGGGCGATAACGTTTCAAAATATAGGGTTTGGCGAGACGAGGATATTTCAGCATCAAGAATCGCTCGTATCAAGGTGGATAAAAGCGGGGCGTTAACGACGGATGATACGAAGCTTAATGACTCTTACCGTCTGAATGAGGAGCTGGGCGTTTTTCATCTTAACTCTGAGCTTGAGCGAATTTTCGTTGAAACCGAGAAAATCAAAGCGCTACTTCATAAGAAAGTAAGTGAGCTTGAGACGAATGAGCGGATACTTTTCGTTGAGGACAAGTATGATCAGATATACAAAATCGCTTGGTTGAAGTTGAACGGGGTGAGTTTTTCGAAGGAAACAGTCGAGCAATCCTTTCTTGACTCAGCAGATTTCAAGATCAAGGGCTTGGAAAGTGCAGGTTCGGTTGCTGGATTAATGCGAAGTAAGAATGCAAGTATCTTCGAGTCGAACAGGATGGTCGGCCTTTTTGATTTTGATAAAGAGGGAAGCGAAAATTTCCATCATTTGAAAAGGGAAAAGTATTGGAACGATGATGCTCTTGGGGACAAAGTTACAGGATTTTACCGAAAGAGAAATGATCATCCTTGCTGGTACGCAATGTTATTGCCAATTCCGGAGCGATTAGACAAGTTGGCGGATTTGGATCATGACAATTTTGCAAACTATGTAGAGATCGAAAACCTTTTGTCAGAGCAAGTCTTGAAAAAAGGCAACTTCGTACAAACGAAGTCTATCGTAGGGACTGAATATTTAAAGGTCAAAGAGTCATGTAAAAGCGATCTATGGGAGGCATTGGTGGACCTAAATGTGGAGGAGTTTGAGGATTTTCGAATGCTGTTTGATACGTTTCGTCAACTCACAGCAATGGGTGCTTAAAAAATAAGTGGGGTCAGATAACACTTCCAATATTTGTGCCCAGTGTTAACGTGCTGAAGCCGCTACTACACGGGAGCCTCGGTGTTAAATTACTTAAAAATATTTGGCTGGCTACTGCTAACTTTTGGCGTGGTGGGTTTTCTGGTGATTGCTTTGGGTTTTGCTCCCGAGATCGGTTCCCGTCCTGCGGCACTGGGGCTGATGGGGGGGCAGGCGGCCGTCGGCGCATTGATTCTCTATGGCTTTAAGCTCAATGGCATCGGCAGGCTCGACAGAAAGTACCTGCTATACGGTGGCTGGGCGCTGATCGTATTGCTCGTTATTCTTGGTCAGGTTTGGGTCAATATCAGCGATATCAATCTTTAACAAGGCCGAGCTTCTCTAGGCCACCTGGAGGCAGGGCTATGTCTCCCCGCGCGGTATCCGAATCACTGCAAAGGCTTCATTGGGATGGGATGTTAGCTTCTTCTCCCTTGAAAAAAGGAATGGCCAGGCAGGCCCCCAGAAAATTTGCCACCAGATCAATCGCGGTATTCTCATATCCGCCCACATTGGTATTGGGCACCAGCACCGTTGCGGAAAACTCCACAATTTCATTCAGGCCGCCCACGCCGCTCGCGGCCAGTACCGTCAGTGCTGCGAGTAGCCATTGCGGTGCGTCGAGCCTGACGGTTGAAACCACTCGCCACAGCAGCAGCGCGATAATGACGTAGCAGTAGGTGTGCACAATTTGATCGTATTTCAGGATGGAGTAGGGTTCGCCGACGATATCGATCAATACGAGCGAATACAGCACACTACCGTTCACCGGCCACAGCCCACCGAGAATATGTAGCACCAGCCAGAGGTTGAAACCCCACAGCACCGCAGGGCTGAAGGTGAATTTTCTGTCCCCCAGGTAGATCAGCGTCACCAGCACAAGTGTGACGAGGGTGTAGATAACGAATTCGTAGTTCTGGGCCACCAGGCTCCAGGCTCCCAGCGTGGCTGCCAGTGTGTAGGCGAAGAGAAACGGTTTGCGCATGTGGTGCTCCAGTTCCGTGTCAGGCGAGTGTAACCTGCATCCGCTGGTCGGGTCAGGGTGGGTTGCACAGGCCGGGACGAAAGCTGGCTATTCTGCTAGGGTAGCTGGTCAGAATTAAGGTGCACGGTTTTGTGTGCGAATAGACAAAGAAGGCTGTGCCGGGTTGGCATCGGGGTTTTGCCCCTACAATTGTCCCGCTGTCCCCTTTAAAATCACGCACGCCAGTTTAAGAAAACGAGAATAAAGATGAGCAATAAAGTCCCAGAGATGATTTTCAGAAACCGCGTTCGCGGTGAAGGCGTTGGAGGCAGAAACCCGTGGCGTTGGGTGGATATTCCATCGGATGAAGTTTTCTCGGGTAAAAATATCGTGGTGTTTGCCCTGTCGGCAGCCATTACGCCGAGGGCCTCCAATGCGCATTTGCCCGACTACGATGCCAAGTATGACGAGCTGAAATCTCTCGGTGTGGATGAGGTGTACTGCATGAGTGTGACCGCACCTTTTACCATGTCGCAGTGGGCCAAAAATATCGGCATTGAAAACGTAAAAATGCTGCCTGATACACAGGGCGATTTTACCCGTGGCATTGGCATGCTGATTACCAAGGGCGGTCGTGAAATGACCTGGCGTTATTCGGCCCATATTGTCGATGGCGAAATCAAAAAGCTATTTGCCGAGCCAGGCATGATGAACGATTGCCCGGATGACCCCTTTGAGTGCAGCGATGTGGACACCATGATTGCTTACCTGAAGGAATCCTGAGGCCTAGGGGCGGTAACGTTCACTGTCAGGTGATGGATGGGCAAACAGGTCAGATCAAAAAATAAAAAACAGGATCGACTGCCCGTCGATGCCAGCAAGCTGGTGATGGGTAACACCTATTCAAGTGCACCGGATTTCTATTACGACATCGAGTTTGACTGCGAGGACTGCGGCATACATCAGACCTGGACCGCCACTCAGCAAAAATGGTGGTATGAAGAGGCGGGGGGCTATTTCTTCAGTACCGCCGTTCGTTGTAGAGAATGCCGGGAGCTGGCGGGGCAAAAAAAGCGCCAGGCGAGAATCACGGCTGGCCATGAACAAGACAGTTAACCTCTAGCCAGCCAGTCGGGGTTTGGCGCAATGAAACAACCTATCTGTGGTTACCATAAAGACGAATGTGACGATTGGGTGGCGGAGCTGGTCTGTGGCCACTTTCAGCATGTGCGCCACGACCCGCCATGGACCAACCGCCCCTGGGTTGAGTCACAGGCTGGTCGAGATGGCATGTTGGGGTTCGAGCTGGATTGCAAAAAATGTGATCGTGGTGAGCCGGTGGATGTGGCCACGTAAAAACGTTTAAGCAATAGGAGTCCGTGCCGGGTTTACTGGTTGCCGAGGGATAATTGGAATCAGTTGGATGAAGGTTGTTCCCGGTCTTTGTTGGCGTCCATGCTCGTGGCGGGCAGCAGGTCTTCGAGAAAGAACGCGGCGAGTTCCGAGCCCCCGGACAGGCCGGCTTTGGCGTAAATTGACATGGATTGCACCCGCGCGGTTTTCTCCGCGGTATCCCTTATTTCGGCGATTTCCTTGAGGCTCATGCCTTTGAGTAGCAGGAAGGCCACTTCTCGCTCCGCCGGGGTCAGGTGCCAGGCAGACAATTGCTGGTCGATGGCTTCAGACAATCCATCCAGATAGGTTTTCGAGCGATCGCGCCACTCTTCCGATTCCTGTTTGAGGCTGGCGGAAATTTGCCGCTCCCGGTTAAGGTGCTTTTTCAGCCGGAACATATCCTTCAGCACTTAAAAGACCCCGCACAGACCCAGCAGCCCCGCCGTTGCCTCTGCGAGGAGGTGCCAGAGGGCAACCCCCTCGCCGGAGTCTGTGACCAGGTCAAAGGCGATGATGGCCGTGATCAGCAGCAGGGTGATGAGCAGTATGGCGCGGTCTCGGGAGGTCATGATGCTTTTCTAGTCGTCGTCATGGTCGTGATCATCGTGGGATTCATGCTCGTCTTCATCCTCCACTTCCCCCAGATGCAGTTGAGAACCGAGCAGATTTAGCTCCCGGGTATCGGTGTTGAAGTTTTGCAGCAGGTAACCGGCAAATGCGATGGTCAGGACCAGAAAAAATACCCCACTGATGCGGCGGGCTTTAACCGGTGCGCTATCGGCGGGCACATGCTGTTTTTCGCCGTTCACCATGCTTTTCCAGATGTGATCACGGTGTTTCGAAGTATGGAGGACTATACCGGCGAGGTGAAGCAGAACTATCACCAGAAAGCCGTTGGCGAGCAGTTCGTGAACTTCTTCCAGGTCTTCGCCTGCCAGTCCTGAGGCCATCAGGTAGCCGGTGATGCCCAGGCCCACCGCGCAGGCCATCATGGTGACGGCGGCCCAGCTCGAGGCCGGATTGTGACCGCTCCAGAGTTTGTGATCGCCGGATAGCAGGCCTTTGAAATAACCGGCTAGTTGCCGGGGGTGCAGGGGAAAATCTGAAAAACGGGCGTGGGTGGTGCCGATGACACCCCACACCAGTCGCCAGGCCACCAGGAAGCAGAGGGTTAGCCCCGCGATCATGTGGTAGGAAAACACCAGGGACTCGTCGTCAACGGTATTACCAATGGTAAAGGCCACTACAAAGAGCGTGGCAAAAAGCCAGTGAAAAACCCTGGTGGGCAGATCGTAGACACGTTTAGCTTTCATCGCGGATTCCTCTGTGTGCCGGTTATACCGGAGAGATCAAAAGTGATGTCTGCAGATTAGAGGGGTGGCTATTTGGAAGCATTGTGCAAATGACCTAAAGGGGCCAAAAGAGCGAGAAATGGCGGTATAGGACATAGGCCCTATGTCCTAGGAGGCCTGTAACTGGTTGATAATGTATGAATACTTAAGCTGTATGCTGCGTGGGTGGGTGCAGGGAGAAATGCCCCGAAGGCATCCCTCCGGGGCTATTATTGCCTCCATATTTGCTTCGTTACTCGGGTGATAACGTCAAACGCCATTTCTCCGGCCCCGGTAAAAATGGGGAGGCATTACCCTCTACCCAGTCCCAGTGGCCCAGTGCGTAATAGCTGGAGAGCGGATGGCCGCTCTGCCCGGCGGCCATATGGAAAATGCCGTTTTCCTCGTGGCCCGGCGCCACCACCATGCGTTCGGAAGCACCCATTTTCGGTTTTTGCACTCGCGGCATATAGGTATCGCCGTCCATGGGTTGGCCGGGCATGTTGAGCAGTTCGCCCAGTAGGGGAATGGCACTGCTCAACGGGTGACGGATGGTCAGGATGTTGGCCTCGCCCCAGGTTTGTTCCCTCAACGATTTGCCGTTTTCGGTGAGGTCGCTAAGGGTTCTGTTGGCCTGTGCCACGAGAAATTCCTGCCAGTTGCGATAGCCCTCGGGAATGTGTGCAGCGGGTTGTTCGGTAATCAGTGCCCAGGTGGGGTATTCCAGGTAGACACTGGCGCGCACCGGATCAAAGAAGTCGGTGTCCTCATCCAGCTTCTGGATTACCCGCCCGGTGCTGGCACCGATCACGTTTTCACGAAACCGTTTCACAATCAGGTAGCCCGCGGAGGTTTTGGAGGCGCGGCCCTGCCAGTTCTCCAATAGTTCGGTCAGGGTGGCGGCATTTTCTATATCGGAATTTTCCTTGGCGAGGTTTAGTAGCAGTTGCTGCCAGCGATTCAGGAACAGGGCGCGGTCGTCCAGTGCGATGGCCAGCATATCCTGTTCGCTGAAGTGGGTTTTGTCGTTGAGGTCCTTGGCGATCTGCTGCTGGCGGGCACCCAGGGCATAACTGCCGTGGCCGATCTTGTCGAGCATGCTGCCGGAGACCACCCGGGCATTGGCAGTCCAGATTCGGCTGCCCGCGGGATTGATGACCTTGGGATACTCGGCGGCGCTCAGGTAGCCATTCCAGTGCAGTTCACCTGTCGACCAGTCCTGTGGATATTTTGATGATAGCCGTTCGCTGTTGAAGCCTACCCGCTTGGGCAGACGACCGGCGATGGTCCAGCCCTGGTTGCCATCGCGGTCCACCACATTCAGGTTCTGCCCCGGAATGCCCATGTTGGCGGCGAGCTGTATGGCTTCATCGACATTGTTGGCGGCTTCGAGCTGGCGCAGATTCAGGTTGGCACCCTCAGGGTCATGGGCGATCCAGCGCAGCGCCAGTGGGCGGTGCTTGTGGTCTTCGCCGATCACCGGCCCCCAGATAGTGTGTTTGATCGCCAGGCTCTCGTCGGGCTCATCTTTCACCTTCAGGGTTTCTATCTCCGTGGTGAAAGGCTGCCAGCCGTCGGGGGTGAGGTAGGCATCGCCAGCATCATTGACCTTTAATACGATGCTGTCCTGGTAGTCGCCATAGGTGTTGGTGAAGCCCCAGGCGATATGCTCATTGGAACCCACGACCATTACCGGTACGCCGGGCAGGGTGACGCCAGTGACACGACGCTTGTCGGCGGGCAGGTGCCAGGAGGCGCGATACCAGATATTGGGCACGTTCAGCCCCAGGTGCATGTCGTTGGCGATCATGCCCGACGGATAATCGGTGAGTGAGCCGCCGACAGACCAGTTGTTGGAGCCGACGGCGACAAAATCCTGATACACCGCTGCGGTGGCCCCGGCATCTTGTGGTATCTGCAACTGCGCCAGAGGCTGTGTGGGAAGACGGTCATTAAACACATAGGCTGGCCCCTCAATGGGGGCGTCCCACTCGCCGCCCTCAGGGACCAGGAAGGCATACCAGTCGGCGGGCAGGGAATCCCGCAGCACCGCGAGCGAGCGTTCGTATTCGCTCAGCTCCGGTTGCAGGTCGATGTACATACTGAACATTGCGAGGAAAGCATCTTCCACCTGCCAGGGTTTGGGTGGCGTGCGCAACAGGGCGTATTCAAACGGAGCCTTGCGGAGTTCATCGAGTCCCTTGTTGACTCCCTCGGTATAGGTTGTCAGCAGGGTTTGGTCTGCCGGGCCAAGGGCCTGAAAGGCTCGCAGTGCACGCTTGCGAAATTGGTGAACGCGAACGGCTTTGTCGTGATTCAGAGCGAGGATGCCGAACAGCTCCGAGAGTTCGCCGGCGGCATTGCGGCGCAGCAGATCCATCTGGAAAAACCGCTCCTGGGCGTGGAGAAAGCCGAGGGCGAATGCGATGTCGTTGCGATTGCTGCCGCCGATAGTGGGAATGCCCTGAGCATCCCGGTCAATAGTGACACTGCTGTGCAGCTGTTCACTGGTAACGTTGCCTTCGAGCTTGGGCAGGCTGGCGTGGAGGACCCAGTAGCCGTAGCCGACGGCGGCAATGAACAGCAGGGCGAACAGCAGCAGTATATGCGTTAGCCAGCGGGGTAAAAATCGTAGCGACATGGAGGCAGCCCGAAGTTCTAAGTTGTGATGAATGACACAGGATAATGAAATCGGGCGGCTTTATGGAATGTTGTCCCCGGGAAAACTGCCCTTAGCGCTGGTTGGACCTCAGGCCGGGCAGATAATTCGCAGGGATTACTGGTAGGTTAAATGTCCTTTTCCTCGATGCGTTGCACCTGGATATTCTGGTAGATGGGATACACCGGTGGGCCAAACTGGTTGTTGATGGCGACATCGGCGGCATCGCGCCCGTAACCGATGACCACATAGCCGCCCCGTATATGGGATTGGGTGGGGTCGAAGGTGTACCAACGGCCACCCACATAGGCCTCAAACCAGGCGTGTAAATCCATGGGTTGCAGGTCGTGCAGATAACCTACCACCAGTCGTGCGGGAATGCTGAGGCTGCGACACAGGGCAATGCCGAGGTGTGCATGATCGCGGCAGACCCCCGACCCACGGGTATTAATTTCTATGGCGGAAACCGGCACATCGCTGGTGCCTGGCAGGTAGCTGATGTTATCGCGCACCCAGGTTTCGATGGCTTTCACCTGATCGTAGCCCATCAGATAACCGGCGGTAATGTCGGTAGCCATTTGACCAAAGCGGTCGGACTCGCAAAAGCGGCTGGGCAATAGGTAACTGAGCACTGCGTCGGGTAGGTATTCCACCTCGACAAAGGGTGCCCCCGGGGCCTCGTCTACGAAGTCGTCGGTGCGAACATCGGCCGAGGTGTAAATGGAAAAGTGCCCGGGAGGGGCAACGAGCCGCTGGCACAGGTTGCCGTAGGTGTCGGTGAATTCGAACATGGGTACGTTGGGTTCGAGCCGGTATTTCTCGCTGGCTACCCATTGCTGAAGGCCACTGCGTAGGCGCAGCATCAGAATAAACGGTGTTGGTACCGAGATTTCGAACGATAAGTCACATTTGGTGCGTAACCACATGCCGTAGATCCTATGTCAGGATGAAATTATCACTCACAGTCGGTGCGCGTTTTTGTGTGGCAATTATAGTTACGCAATACGAAAGCGTTGCAGCACCACTTTAACGCAGGCTGGCAAGAATAAGCCAGCCTGCGAAAGTAGGGCTTTTTCTTTACAGCGTATTGAAGACCCGCTCTGCGGCATCCAGGGTCAAGTTCAGGTCGTCATCGCTGTGAGCGGTTGAGAGGAACCCCGCTTCGTAGGACGCCGGTGCCAGGTACACGCCTTCATCCAGCATGCCGTGGAAGAATTTGCCGAAGCGCTCGGTATCGCAGGCCATGACCTGCTGGTAATTGGTGACGCTGCTTTCCTCGGTGAAAAATACCCCGAACATGCTGCCCACGTGGTTGGTGGTCATAGGGATGCCCGCCGCGTCGGCGCGAGCCTGCAGGCCCTCGATCAGGCAGGTGGTTTTGGCAAAGAGGTCGTCATGGAAGCCGGGCTGGGCCAGCAAATCCAGAGTGGCGAGACCGGCAGCCATGGCCACCGGGTTGCCGGACAATGTGCCCGCTTGGTACACCGGCCCGAGCGGAGCGATTTGTTCCATAATCTTGCGCTTGCCGCCGAAGGCGCCCACGGGCATGCCGCCGCCGATAACCTTGCCGAGGGTGATCAGGTCGGCATCAATCTGGTAGCGGCCCACGGCGCACTCGGGGTGCACTCTAAAGCCGGTCATTACCTCGTCGATAATTAATAGAGCACCGTGCAAATTACATTGCTGGCGCAGGGCTTCGAGGAAGCCGGGCACCGGTGGTATGCAGCTCATATTGCCGGTCACCGGCTCAAGGATGACACAGGCGACCTGTTCGCCGATTTCGGCAAATGCCTGTTGTACGCCTTCAATATCGTTGTAGGTGAGGGTGACTGTATGGTCTGCCAGGGCTGCCGGAACACCGGGGGAGCTGGGTACGCCGAGGGTAAGTGCTCCGGAACCGGCCTTCACCAGCAGCGAGTCGGAATGACCGTGGTAGCAGCCCTCGAACTTGATAATTTTATCGCGGCCAGTAAAACCCCGCGCCAGGCGGATGGCGCTCATTGTGGCTTCGGTACCGGAGTTGACCATGCGCACCATCTCGAGGCCGGGAACCCGTTCGCAGAGTTTGTCGGCGAGGTCGATTTCCAGCGCTGTGGGAGCGCCGAAGGTCATGCCCTTTTGCAGTTGGCGGGTGACAGCTTCAATCACGGCGGGGTGATTGTGACCGGCGATCATCGGGCCCCAGGAAAGCACGTAGTCGACATAGCGCTTGCCGTCGGCATCGAACAGGTGGGCGCCCTTGGCGCTCTCGAAAAATACCGGGGTGCCGCCGACGGCCTTGAAGGCGCGTACTGGAGAATTTACCCCACCGGGAATGTGCTTCTGGGCTGCTGCGAAAAGCTTTTCAGATTGTTGCATGATGAATACTGACTTTTTACCGTTGATTGATTTGCGGCTATTATCACCAATTGGCGCGGGGCGCGCCATGGAATGTGAAGATGGGAGGAGCAATGGACGGTAGTGGACTTCCGGCGTGGCAAGGCGTGCTGGATTATTGGTTCGGTGATGGGGTGGACGGTGCTCAGATCGCCGAACAGCAGGCGGCCCTGTGGTGGGGAAAGTCGGCTGAGACTGATCAAGAGATACGTGAGCGCTTTGAAACCCTGCTACAGGTGTTGGTAAATGGCGGTAATCGATACTGGTTGCAGTTTGCCGAGAGCCGCTTGGCGGCCATTGTGGTGCTGGATCAGTTCTCCCGGAATATTTACCGCGATACACCCACAGCCTTCAGCGCTGACCGGCTGGCCCTTAACTGGAGTCTGTCAGGTATAGAATCAGGGCTGGACAAACAGTTGCGACCCATTGAGCGGGTGTTTTTTTACCTGCCCCTGGAACATTCGGAAGACCCTCATATACAGGCGCGCAGCGTGTTTCTGTTTAAGCAGTTGTTGTCCCAGGTGGACGATAAACAGAAAGAGGCTTTTGCCAACTTCCTGGATTATGCCGAGCGGCATGCGGCGGTGATTGAGCAGTTTGGCCGCTTCCCCCATCGCAATAAGATTCTCGGACGTGAGTCCACAGCTGCCGAGCTGGAGTACCTGGCGCAACCCGGCAGTGGTTTCTAGGTAAGGCTCGCTGGCTAGTTATTATTGCCAACGGGCTTGTTGATCGCCTGCAGAATATCCATGGGTAGTGGGAAGACAATGGTGGAGCTTTTCTCCCCGGCGATTTCCGTGAGGGTCTGCAGGTAGCGCAATTGAATGGCTTGGGGCTGCTCCGCCAGTTTCTTTGCGGCATTTAGTAGCTGTTCCGCGGCCTCAAATTCCCCTTCGGCATGGATCACCTTGGCGCGCCGTACCCGTTCCGCTTCCGCCTGTTTGGCGATGGCGCGAATCATGCTCTCGTCCAGATCCACATGTTTGATTTCCACGTTGGCGACCTTGATCCCCCAGGCATCGGTCTGCAGGTCCAGCACTTCCTGAATATCGGCGTTGAGCTTGTCCCTGGCGGCGAGCATGGTGTCCAGTTCGTGTTGCCCCAGCACCGAACGCAGGGTGGTTTGTGACAATTGGCTGGTGGCTTCGTAAAAGTTTTCCACCTGGATAATGGCTTTCTCCGGGTCCAGTACCCGGAAGTAGACCACCGCATTCACCTTGACCGAGACGTTGTCTCTGGAGATCACATCCTGGGTGGGCACATCCATAACGATGGTGCGTAAGTCCACCCGCACCATTTGTTGAATGATGGGAACGATGATGATCAGACCGGGGCCTTTCACCTTGTAAAACCGCCCGAGCATGAAGACGACGCCGCGCTCGTATTCGCGCAGCACGCGAAACATGGCTGCCAGCAACATCAAGATAAAGAGCAGTATGGTGCCGAAGAAATATAAACTCATGGCGGTGTCTCCTTTTTCACATGTAATGTCAGGCCGGATGTTCCGGTGACCTGTACCCGGTCGCCAGGGACAAGTGGCTGATCGGCTTCCACGGACCAATTTTCACCCTGCAGGTGAACAAAGGGCTGGCCTTTATGCAGGTATTCCACTTCGGCGGACTGGCCAACGAGTGTGCCGAGGCCCGAGACAACGCGGGCGTGCCGTGCACGCCAGACCATGCCCAGCAGCAAAATCAGCAGGGCGGCCGACATGGCGGTGATCCCGAGAATAATGGGCAGGGCGATCTGAAAGGCGGGTACGTGGGTGTCCATCAGCATCACCGACCCGACCACAAAAGCGATGATGCCGCCCAGCCCCAGCACCCCGAAGCTGGGGTTGAGAGCCTCGGCAATCATCAGCCCGAGGCCCAGTAACATCAGCGCCAGGCCGGTATAGCTGATGGGTAGCACCTGAAGCGCGTACATGGCGATCAGCAGGCAGATCCCCCCGAGAATACCGGGTAGCCCGATGCCGGGTTGGGAAAACTCAAACACCAATCCATAAATGCCGATCAGCAGCAGAATATAGGCGACACTGGGATCGGTAATGACCGCCAGAAAGCGGGTGTGCCAGTCCGGCTGATGGTGATGGATGTCGCTGTTCGCAGTGGCCAGGGTGAGGGTTCCAGCGGAGGTTTGCAGGGTGTGTCCGTCAACCTGTTTCAGTAAATCGGGCAGGTTGTCGGCCACCACATCGATGACATTTTGCTCCAGCGCCTGGTTGGCGGTCAGGGTGGCGGCGCTACGCACGGCGGCAACAGCCCACTCGGCATTTCTGCCGCGCATTTCCGCAAGACTTTGGATATAGGCAGTAGCATCGTTGATGACTTTGCGTTCCATGGCGGTGGACGGCTCAGGATGCCCCTGTTCCCCTTGCTCACCGGCAGGTTTTGGCGCATTGGGCACACCGGGTGCACCAAGCTGAACTGGAGTGGCGGCACCGAGGTTGGTGCCCGGCGCCATGGCGGCGATGTGGCTGGCATAGAGGATATAGGTGCCAGCGCTGGCGGCCCTGGCGCCGCTGGGCGCCACATAGCTTACGACGGGAACCGGTGACGCGAGTATGGCCTGAATAATCTGGCGCATGGATTTATCCAGTCCGCCGGGGGTGTCCATACGTATGACCAGCAATTGTGCGCCGCTGTCATTGGCAGATGCTATGCCGCGTTCCAGGTAGTCAGCCACGGCCGGGCCAACAGCACCTTTGATATCCAGCACCCACACGGCATTGGTGGCCCCCGGCTGAGCCGAGGCACACAGGCTGAGGGTGCTACAGAAAATCAGCAGGGCTAGGTAGCTGCGGAGTTTTTGCATAGGGCATGGTCTTTAAAAACAAAGTCATGCCTTTGAGTATAGTCGGCAAAAGGCGGTCTACCCGCCGGCGGTCAGAAAGGCCTGACCACTACCATAATCACAATGCCCACCAGCATCAGCACTGGCACTTCATTGAACCAGCGGTAAAACACATGACTGCGGGTGTTTTTATCGTCGCGAAACTGCTTCATCAGGTACAAACAGGCGTGGTGGTAGATCACAAGCAGAATGACCAGGGCGATTTTTACGTGAAACCAGGCGGCGTGCAGGAAGTAGTCCGGGTAGATGCTGAACAGTGCAATGCCCAGCAGGATGGTGGCGACCATAGAGGGGGTGGCAATACCCCGGTAGAGTTTGCGTTCCATGATCTTAAAACGTTCGTTGCTGATGTCGTCGTCAGACATGGCGTGGTAGACAAACAGCCTTGGCAGGTAAAACAGTGCGGCAAACCAGCACACTACGGCGATGATGTGGAAGGCTGTAATCCAGCTCTGACCGCTGATTAGTAGCTCCTTGATCAAACTCATTTCTGGGGCCTTATCGGTAAAAGTTGTCGATGTCCTGATGGGTGATGATACCTGCAACTTCGCTCATCAGGGGAGCCGCGGCCTGATTGATATACACAGCCTGGCCATTATTCTGCTGCATGGTGAGGAGTGCTTCCTGCAGGGATGCACGGTGATGAACTGGAAATAGTCGCCAGCGCTCGCCGGGGATTTCCCTCAAATCGATAGCTTCGGGCTCATCGGCTTCACTCGCCAGAGCTTCCAGATAATGGGCCAGGTCAGCGGGCTTGAGAATGAATTTCGGTTCGCCGACATCCTCAATCACAATCCACTCCGGCTTGTTTTCCAGCAGGGTTTTTGCCTTTTCGGTGGGTAGGTGTCGGGAGTGGTGAACAAAATTACTACGCATCAGGCTGGTAACTCCCGAGCGACTCAGCATCTGGAACAGGGGGGATTCGTAGCCCTGCAAATCACGGTCGATGGAGAAGATGCCCGGCAGCCTGCTGAGCATGCGACAGGTGACCGTGGCGATCACGATCACCAGCATGCTGGGCAACAGGATATTCGGGTTGTAGGTTAATTCCAGCACGGCAATCAGTGCCGCCAGGGGTGCGTTCAGCACCGCGCCCATCATGGCCCCCATGCCGACCACCGCGTAAAAGCCGCTGGAGCCGGACTCGCCGGGGTGCAACATGTCGCCGAGAAGACCGAGTGCGCCACCGAGGCAGGCGCCAATGACAAAATTGGGGCCGATGATGCCCCCGGGTAATCCCAGCCCCATGGAAACCATGGAGACGATAATCTTCGCCGCCGCCACGGCCAGTAATAGCCAGAGCGCCATTTGCCCGGTAAGTGCCAGTTCGACGGTGTCGTAACCGACACCCTGAATCTGTGGCAAGGCAATAGCGACGCTGCCGCACAGCAGACCGGCAAACAGGAAGCGCAATAGCAGTGGGTAGTGATCAAAGCGGCCACTGAAACGATACAGCAGCACCATGGCCGTGGAAGCCAGGCCGATAGCGAGACCGCAAAGTAACAGGTAGGGCAGTTCCCAGAGGCTCACTAGGTCGATAAGGGGAATTGCAAAGGCCGGTTGATCGCCAAATGCGATGCGTGACAGCACGCCACCGGTGACGGCGGCCAGAATCACCGGGATAAAGCCGATGATGGTGTATTCCATCAGTACCACTTCCATGGCGAAGATCACTCCCGCCAGAGGCGTGTTGAAGGAAGCGGCGATGGCGGCAGCGACACCGCAGGCCGTAAGCGTGCGCAGGCTGTTGTTGGGTAACTGTAGTTTTTGGCCAAGCAGGCTGGAGCTGGCGGCGCCCAGGTGTACCGCGGGACCTTCACGGCCTACTGAATGGCCGCTAAGCAGCGCGATGGCCCCGCCGGCAAATTGCCACAGCATATTGGTGGCGGGTAATTGCGCCTGGTGGTGGCGCATACGATCGAGGATATGGCCAACCCCCACGGCGCGCTGTTCCGGTTTCAGGCGATGGACGATCAGGCCCAGTAGCAGAGCCCCGCCGAGGGGCAGCGAAAAGCGCAGCCATGCTGGCAAGTCTTCAAAGGATTCACTGCAATTGGGTAACAGGATAGAAAGTGGCAGCTCAAAGGAAAGGCGAAAGGCAATGGCGATTAGTCCGGTCAGCAACCCGCTGAGGCAGCCGAGAATAGCCAGTTGCGGCAGTGCGTCGGCGTGGGCGAGTCTGGCGCGGAAGTTGTCAAGCTGTCGGGTCGGCCAGTGAGTTTGTCGCTTTTCGAAGGCCATAGGGGCTTCCTGAAATACTGGGGAACAGGGACCCTTTAATGCCCTGATGATTGGGGTATTATAAGCAGCTTCCCAAACCCATGACAGGAACAGACTTATCGTGATTAAAGCAGGCATTGTTGGTGGCACAGGTTATACAGGTGTCGAGTTGCTGAGGTTGTTGGCAGTTCATCCGGATGTGGAGGTGTGTGCTATCACCTCCCGGGGTGAAGCCGGTCGCCCGGTCGCTGATTTGTTCCCCAATCTGCGCGGACATTACGATTTGTGTTTCACCGACCCGGCCTCCGGCGAGCTGGACAAGTGCGATGTGGTGTTTTTTGCCACGCCCCACGGAGTGGCGCAGAGCACAGTACCAGGGTTGCTGGCCAAGGGTATCAAGGTCATTGATCTCTCCGCGGATTTCAGAATTCGCGACGTGGCATTGTGGGAGCAGTGGTACAAGCAGCCCCA
This sequence comes from Porticoccus sp., assembly GCA_023261185.1. Lineage (GTDB taxonomy): Bacteria > Pseudomonadota > Gammaproteobacteria > Pseudomonadales > Porticoccaceae > Porticoccus > Porticoccus litoralis. The sequence continues at coordinate 7,214 of JALRJN010000049.1, read as the reverse complement.
CGCCTGCCCCGAGTTGGTAGATGAGGCCGTGTACGGATTACCCGAATTGAATCGCGACAAGATACGTGAAGCCCGGTTGATCGCCTGTCCGGGGTGTTATCCCACCAGTGTTCTGTTGGGCTTCTTACCCTTGTTGGAGCAGGGCATCATCGATGCCAGTGATCTGATTGCAAATTCAGCTTCCGGGGCCAGTGGAGCAGGCCGGCAGGCCAGTATTGGCACCTTGCTGACCGAGGCCGGTGAGAGCTTCAAGGCCTACGCGACTGCGGGTCACCGCCACCTGCCGGAAATCACGCAGGGGTTGCAGGATATTGCCGGAGGCAAGGTGTCTGTGACGTTTGTGCCCCACCTGTTGCCAATTGTGAGAGGCATTCATTCCACGCTCTACGCCACCCTTAGCAATAAAGATGTGGATCTGCAGTCACTCTATGAAGAGCGCTACCGTGATGAGCCGTTTGTTGATGTGATGCCCGCTGGCAGTCAGCCGGAAACACGTTCAGTAAAAGGCGGCAATACCTGTCGTATCAGTGTGTTCCGTCCCCAGGATGGCGACAAAGTGGTGGTGTTGGTGGTTGAAGACAATCTGGTGAAGGGTGCTTCGGGACAAGCCATTCAAAATATGAATATCCTGTTTGGCCTGCCGGAAAATGCAGGCCTCATGGCGCCGGCACTCCTGCCCTGATGTTCCGCAGTCGATCCCACCAGCTGGTGGTCACGTCCCACAGACCGGGACGCCGCTGGCTGGAAATACTGCTATGGGTGCTGGCGATACTGTTTTTTTTCCTTGTCGGATTTTTTTGGGGCTCAGGGTTCCTGGATAACGCGGTGCTGGAAAACCACCGCATGACCAGTGAGTTGCAACAGTTACGTGCCGAGGAAAAAGAGCTGCGCCAGCAATTCACCAATGTTCAGTTGGCCTCGAATGTGGATCGTGGCTCTTTGGAACAGGTGAGAAAACTGGTTACTTCCCTGCAACTGCAACTGGCGGCGAACGAAGAAGAGTTGCGTCTTTACCGCAACCTGATGCAGCCGGGGGGCAGCGAGAGCGGACTGCAAATTGGCGAATTGATGCTGAAGTCACTTGGGGATGGGCAGGGAGCATCCTACCGGATTGTGATCCAGCAAAAAGACAGCAAACTGGAAACTGTCAAAATTAATCTCAAGGTTGAATTGGAGGGTGCCCGCAATGGCATTAAGGAAACCCTCTCGTTAGACCAGTTGGATGAAAATGTGGAAACGTCGCCGGTTGCGGTCAAGTTTAAATATTTTCATATGCTGGAGGGGGTGCTGACCCTGCCTGTGGGCTTTGAACCCAGGGCAATCAAGGTGAGTGTCTGGAAAACCAATGCCAGCGCCAATGCCGTGGAAAGGCGTTTTGATTGGCACCTGGATGAAGCTTAGGGGGCAAACCATGCGTAAGAAAAACAACCTGACAAACTTTGCAGCGGGCAGCACCACACTGATCGCCAGTGGTACACACGTTCTGGGGGATGTGCGCTTTGCGGGCAATCTTGAAGTTGAAGGCCAGATTACTGGCAATATTATGGCCGAAGACGGTGCTGACGCCCGTGTGAGGGTTTTGCCCAAGGGTTGTGTGGTGGGCGATGTCAGTGTCCCTGTGGTGGTGATCAATGGCCGTATCGAAGGTAATATTTATTCATCCCTTCAGGTGGAACTTGCCGCCAATGCTGAGGTGGAGGGCGATCTGCACTATGCACTCATCGAGATTGAGAAGGGTGCCCAGGTAAACGGAAATTTCGTTCACCGTTCGGCGTCTGCCCAGCAGGAGTCCCTGCCGCCGGTAGAAAATGTTGCTGAAACTGGCATGCAGGACCTTGGTTCGTGATAGAATACTTGACTGGAATGCTTGGGTATTGAGTCGTATAGCACTTCCATAATGAATTCAGGAGTATCCATGTCAGGTATCGCTACATTTACACCCATGCCGCTGTATATTTCGGATGCGGCGGTGGCCAAGGTGAAAGGTCTGGTTGAGGAAGAGGGTAACCCCGATCTGAAGCTGAGAGTTTTTGTCACTGGTGGCGGGTGTTCGGGTTTTCAGTATGGCTTCAGCTTTGATGAGGTCGCAGCTGAAGATGACACCTTGGTTGAAAAAGAGGGTGTTGCCGTGCTGGTTGACCCGCTGAGTATTCAGTATCTCACTGGTTCAACGGTCGATTATGAGCAGGGCCTTCAGGGCTCCCGCTTTACTGTATCCAACCCCAACGCCGCAACGACCTGTGGTTGCGGGTCTTCCTTCTCGGTGTAACCCATGCTGGGGCGCTTTTGTTGGTTATCCCTGTTTATCACGCTTTTCTTGGCGTTTTCAGCGGTTGCCAACAGCGCCCCCTCTGCCAATGGCCTGGTTGAGGGTGAGCGTCAGGAAGTCGCTGGATATCTGGCGCGCATTGAAAAAAATAATCCTGAAGAGGTAGCGGAAGTTCTTCAGCGTGCCGAGCAGTTTTATCTTAACGAAGGTATGCGGCAGGATTTTTCTCCGGTGGTGTTTGTGTTGCATGGTCCCGAAGTCAGTATTTTCTTCAGGGAAAACTATCTCCGTTACCGCTCTATTGTCGACCTCGCGGCCAAGCTCTCGGCGCTCAAAGTGGTTGATATCAAGGTCTGTGAAACTCAGTCCCATGGTTTGGGCCTGGATTTGAAAACGCTTCTGCCATTTGTTGGCACCGTTCCAGTGGGACCGGTTGAAGAAAGCCGCCTTATCGAAGTAGAAAAGTACATTTACTTTTAACCATTCGATCTCAGCCGGGATAGCTCAGCCGGGATAGATAGCCCCCAGAATTGCGGCTGTACGCGCGCCGGTTACAGCGGGAGCATTGCCCGGCTTCCCCTCCAGCGTCTGTTGTGCCAGCCAGGCAAAGGCAATCGCTTCAACCCAGTCGACGGGCACGCCAATGCTATCCGTTGTTGCCACCTGAATTGGATTCAGCAAGGCACTTAGCTTTTCAACCAGCGCCCGATTGTGTGCGCCTCCGCCACAGAGAAACACGTCCAAAGGTTCTTCACTATGTCGGTTGATGGCAGACGCGATGGTTTGGGCGGTGAAATCCAGTAGCGTGGCCTGCACATCTGCTGGCTCGAATGGCTGATTGAGCGTCCCGAGTTGCCCGTTGAGCCAGTCGAGATTAAATAGCTCCCTGCCGGTACTCTTTGGGGGTGGGAGTGCCAGATAGGGGGTGCTCAATAATTGTTCCAGTAAGGCCGGTAGGGTTTTGCCCTGTCGGCTCCAGTTACCTTCAGCGTCGTAGGGTTGTTGTAAATGGGTTAAGGTCCAGGCGTCCATCAGGCCGTTACCGGGCCCTGTGTCGTAGCCCTGCATCGGTGTCTCATCACTTTTTTCCAGTATCGTGATATTGGCTATGCCGCCGATATTGATGATGGCACGCCTAGCACCGGGTTGGTGGAATATCGCCTGATGGAAAGCTGGTACCAATGGCGCGCCATGCCCGCCAAGAGCGATATCCCGTCTCCTGAAATCTGCAACGGTAGTGATGCCCGTGTGCCCGGCGATGGTATTGGGGTCGCCAATCTGCAGGCTGAAGGCATGGCCTTTCTCTGAGGACGGGGGCCGGTGGCGTATGGTCTGGCCGTGGCTGCCGATGGCGTGAATAGCGGTATTGGTGAGTTGCTGTTGTCTCAGCAGTTGATTCACGGTTTCAGCAAAGCGAACGCCCAGCTCGCGGTCAAGCTGCCCCAGTCGTTGTATTTCATTATCGCCCGGCTGTGCCAGGGCATGAATTTCTGATTTGAGGTCCGAGATGTCGCTGCTGTGGGTGCCGAGCAGCTGGCACCGACCATGGCTGAAATCGACCAGAGCAGCGTCTATGGAGTCTGCACTGGTCCCCGACATAAGGCCTATGTAGAGTTCGGCGTCGGGCATCTAGCTTATTGCGTGCTGGTGCGTTGCTGGTCCTTTTCGGTCAGCATGGCCAATTGTGTGGATTGTTTGTGCAGAGCTAGCTGATTGGTCAGTGAAGCCGTGGCGGTGTCAAAGTTGCTGCGCTCGGCATCATCAATGGGCAATGCCTGGGGAAGTGATACGGTGCGCGGGTTTTGATGGACGCCGTTGACCAGGAATTCGTAGTGCAAATGTGGGCCGGTGGCATAGCCGGTTGAACCCACTGTGCCGATAACCTGGCGCTGGCGCACATTTTGGCCGGTTTTGACTGAACGCTTGTTCAGGTGCAGGTATTTGGTGGTGTAGCGCTGGCCATGCTGAATAAAGACGTAGTTGCCATTGGCCTTGCTGTAACCCGAGGCGGTTACCTTGCCATCACCGGCGGAGAAGATCGGCGTTCCCCGCGGGGCAGCATAATCGACGCCGCGGTGCGCGCGTATGCTTTTGTGAATCGGGTGTTTGCGGCGCAAGTTAAAGTTTGAGCTGATGCGGGTAAAGTCCAGGGGTGCGCGCAGGAAAGCCTTGCGCATGCTCAGGCCTTCTGGTGTGAAGTAGTTGGCTTTGCCCTGACTGTCTACATAACGAACAGCCTTGAAGGTGCGCCCCTGGTTGGTGAATTCAGCGGCGAGAATATTGCCGGTGCCAATTTTTTCACCATCCAGGAATTTTTCTTCAAAGAGTATTGCGAAGTGGTCGCCCTTTCGGATATCCAGCGCAAAATCGACATCCCAGCCAAAAATGTTGGCGATTTCCATGATCAGGTTGTGGGGCAGTTGTGCGCGATCACCGGCAAGAAACAGCGAATCCTCAATGGTGGACTCCCTGTAAGCCGTTGTGATTTCCGGCTCGCGGATGATGTGTTCAGCCATATAGGTGGAGCTTTTATCATCTGCTGATTTGAAGATATAGCTTTCGAGTCGTGATTTGGTGTATTTCAGCTGGGCCAGAGTGCCGTTTTCAGCGAACCCAAAGCGCAACTCTTCGCCAGGCCTCATGTTACTAAGGGGTTTGGCGAGGGGGGATGACGACATCAGACGGTGCACATCAGCAGAGCCGAGTAATACCCGCTTGAAAATGGCAGTCAGGTTATCGCCGCTTCGGACTATTTGTTTTTTCCAGGTGAATGTCTCTTCAGGGACGGCTGGATCAGTGGCAGTCAGTTCCTCCTGTACAGCCTGTTGCTCAGTCGTTTGTACGCTTGCAACTAATGGGTTTTCTGTGGGGGTGTCATCTGAAGACTGAAAGCTGACGGCGACACTCTCAACCTGAACTGTGGTGTTGTCATCATCATTGGGCTCCATAAAAGAGGTTGCCAGTATTACGACGAAAACACAGCAGCCGAGGACTAGCAGTCCTCGCGTGACAAATCGGCTGGTCAGCAGGCGCTGCAAAGGGCTCAATTCTTGCTTCGGGGTTTTAAAACTGGCTTGGGTCATAGTGCTTTCAGGCTCATGGTCGTTTAACCATTACTGTAATTGGTGTGCTTAAGGCTCCAATATATAACAGATAATCGGCCAATCCCACTGATACTAAAGGCGTATGGGGTCGCGCACTCTTGTTTTTGCGGCGGGATAATGTAAGGTTTGCCTCCCTTTGTTTGGCGGTAGTTAATAAGAGAAGAAGGCATGTCTGGAGATTCTTTGGAGCTGATAGCTGATTTACAGGCTCGAGGGCTGATTGCACAGATGACGGGCGATGGCGCATTGGAGGAGCACTTGTCCTCTGGGGGCCGTACACTCTATTGTGGCTTTGATCCAACAGCAGACAGCCTTCATATAGGCAGCCTGGTGCCGTTGTTGGCGTTGCGTCGCTTCCAGTTGGCGGGACATAAGCCTATCGCCCTGGTGGGAGGGGCCACCGGGCTGATTGGTGATCCCAGTTTCAAAGCCCAGGAACGCAAGTTGAATACCCCTGATGTGGTCGGTAGCTGGGTGGAGCGCATCAGGTCACAGGTCTCTCAGTTTATTGATTTTGAGGCGGGTGACTGTTCCGCGGAGGTGGTGAACAACCTCGACTGGATTGGCGGCATGGGGCTGCTTAATTTTCTGCGAGATGTGGGCAAGCATTTCTCTGTTAACAATATGGTGAATAAAGAGTCGGTGAAGCAGCGCCTTGATCGAGAGGGTGCTGGTATTTCATATACCGAGTTTACTTACATGTTGCTGCAGTCCTACGACTTTGCTGAGCTCAACAAGCGATATCAGTGCACCTTGCAGCTGGGCGGTTCAGACCAGTGGGGGAATATCACTGGTGGAATAGACCTAACGAGAAGGCTTAACGGGAATCAGGTATTTGGCCTAACGCTGCCGCTGGTGACCAAGGCGGATGGCACCAAGTTTGGTAAAACGGAAACCGGGACAATCTGGCTGGATAGAGCCAAGACATCTCCCTACGCTTTTTACCAGTTCTGGATAAATACCGCGGATGCCGACGTCTATAAATTTCTGCGATATTTTACCTTCTTGCCAGTTTCCGAAATTGAGGAAATAGAGCGTGTTGATGCAGAAACGCAGGGCAGGAAGTCTGCCCAGGGTATTCTGGCCAGAGAGGTGACCAGGCTAGTGCATGGTGAATCAGGATTGACGGCGGCAGAGAGAATCACCGAGGCGTTGTTTTCAGGTGGGCTGGAGTCGTTAACAGAAAATGACTTAGAGCAGCTTAAGCAGGATGGTATGCCAGCAAGTGATCTGTCTTCTGTGGACTTGGACGGCAAGCCGCTGACCACCTTGCTGACAGAGTGCGGAATGGCCAAGGCGGGAAGAGAAGTAAAAGATGCCCTGGGGCGCTCGGCTGTACTGGTGAATGGTATTGCTAAGGATGAAAGTGACAACTTGCGGGCTGGAGAGTGCTTTAATCCCGGTAGTGCGTTGTACGGACGTTTCTTTATGGTGAAGATGGGCAAGAAGAAGCATCACCTCTTTGAACTGGTCTGATAGCTCTATCACTTATTGCTAAACGGGCATCTCCTGCGATGGTGATCTGATTGCTGTCATAAATCGCAATCAGGTTCCCCAGACCCAGGTGTCCTGCCAAGGCAGCAGATTCTGCGGACACACCTTCCTGCAGGTCTCCATCGCTACACAGGACATAGATGTTAGCTGTAATAAGAGGGAAGTCTTGATCGTTGAAGCGGGCAGCATGCATCTTGGCGGCTAGTGCCATCCCCACTCCATTGCTGAACCCTGCACCCAGTGGCCCCGTTGTGCATTCCACACCATCTGTCAATCGAAACTCTGGATGTCCAGGTGTCCGACTGTCCCACTGGCGAAACCGCTTCAGTTCCTCCATTGGCAAATCA
>JALRJN010000036.1 GCA_023261185.1 Porticoccus sp. | reverse complement strand
GCTATAACTGTTTTTAAAGCCCCTTATTGGTCAATATCAACGGTCGCTGATAGTTGCTCAAGGGGCTGCTAGATATGCAGTCTTCTGAGGTCTGGATCCAGCTCACCCTGTTCCCAGAGGTTATCGAACTCTTCAACCAGTTCCACTGCCTCCAGCGGCGCATGGGGGACGACGTAACCCACAAAACGTTCCGGCTCTTGCTTGTAGAGAATCCCGGTGCGATCCACTAGCATGAACTCCGTGTGTAAACAGTCTTCCTTGGTTTCTAGTTTGCGTATTTGGATGCGACTAGGCAGCCTCAGGCAGAGCTCATGCAGCTGGGGGGTTTGATGAATCACCTGGGCCAGGTCTTTGACCAAAATTCTGACTCTGGCCAGTGGGTGGCTGGTGGCAAATGAATAGATGGCGTCACAGAACTGGTTGTTGGCATAGATGCCGGGCTCCAGCTTGAACGTAAAGATACGAATTTCACGTTGTGCCCGCTCTACCAGCATGACCGCCTGATCACGAAATTCATCCACCCCCTCAATGCCAACTCTTTGCCTTTCCTCGTCAGAAATCTCCCTCAGTAACGGTTTCGGAGCGTTGTCCATGAAACGATGCAGATTGAGCACCATGGTGCGATGGGGAATACCCGCATCCAGGTATTCTTTTCCGTCGGATATAAAGCCAAACCCCTCATAAAATGGAATAGCGTGTAACTGAGCACTGAGTACCAGCTGTTCTTTGCCCTCACGGATAGCATAGCGGATGATATTGCGCATTATTGAGGAACCCACACCCCGCTGTCGGTAGGGTTTTAGCACCGCCATACGCCCCACCTGGCCGTCTGGTAGCATTCTCGCTGTGGCCATGGCCACATTGCCCGGCCCAAAGGCAATCCAGTGCATGGCCGTGGGGTCGAGGTCATCCACTTCCTCTGCAACCGGTACGCCTTGTTCTTCGACAAAAACCTTGTGTCGAATAGCCGTTAACTGCTCGCCGGCACTTTGCCAGCTGACTTCCTCAACTTCGATGGGGAAATAGTCAACTGTGTCCATTCATTACTCCCATTTTTTTATATCGTAGCCCTTCAGGGGCCTATAGTGGTGTCGAATGCTAAGATTACGTTCGATTTATAGCGGAGTATTGATGTGAAACAGGCTTTTCTCAAGTGGCTGTTTTTGTTTCTGTTATTTCCATTGCAGATGGCGATGGCATTTGAGCCCGCAATTATTGATCAAAGCGCCCGCTTTCATCCGCAGTTATCAACCAGGGGAATGGTGGTTTCTCAGGAGGTTCTGGCCAGTACTGTTGGCGCAGATATTCTTAAACAGGGGGGGAATGCTGTTGACGCAGCTGTCGCTACAGGTTTTGCCCTTGCCGTGACACTGCCTCAGGCAGGCAACCTGGGTGGTGGAGGCTTTATGCTGGTGCATTTAGCCAAGGAGAACCGCTCACTGGCCATTGATTACCGGGAGATGGCACCTGCTTTGGCCCACAGGGACATGTTTCTGGATGAACAGGGGTCAGCAGATGCCAACCTGTCTCGTTTCAGTCACAAGGCAGCGGGGGTACCCGGCACAGTTGCCGGTTTGCTCCATGCACTGGATGTCTACGGCACCATGACAGTCGAGCAGGTGTTGGCACCTGCCATACGGCTGGCGGAGGAAGGCTTTTTAATTTCTGACACGCTGGCCTTTTCCCTGGGACAGGCGGCGGGTCGTTTGCGTGCTGACAGGGCGTCGGCCGGATATTTCTTTCGCCCTGATGGAAGCCCAATGCAGCGGGGCGATATCTGGCGCCAAGCTGACCTGGCAGCGACTCTGCGGCAGATTGCCAACCAGGGTGTCGCTGGCTTCTATACGGGAAAAACTGCTGAACTGATTGTCGCCGAGATGAAGCGGGGCGGGGGCCTGATTACAGCAGAAGATCTTGCCAATTACCGCGTGCTGGAGAGGCAGCCAGTGGTTGGCGATTACCGTGGCTATCGGATTGTCTCTATGCCGCCACCTTCTTCCGGTGGTGTTCACCTGGTCCAAATGCTCAATGTTCTAGAAGGGTGGGACTTGCACTCACTGGGGCACAACAGTGCGTCGTATTTGCACCTTCTGGTTGAGACCATGCGCCGAGCCTATGCAGACCGTAGTCAATATCTGGGCGACCCGGATTTCTTTGATGTCCCGGTTGAGAAACTTATCGACAAGTCCTATGCCGCAAGGCTTAGGGACAATATCGACTTAGAGGCTGCCTCTGCTTCTGCCGATGTTCAGCCGGGGCAATTAATGCATGAGGAAAGCCCTCAGACGACCCATTTCACAGTGGTCGATCGCTGGGGTAATGTGGTGAGTAATACTTACACGCTGAATTTTTCCTATGGCAGTGGCATTTCTGTGGCAGGGGCCGGTTTTTTGCTCAATAACGAAATGGATGATTTTTCTGCCAAGCCTGGTGTTCCCAATGCCTACGGTTTGCTGGGCGGGGAGGCAAATGCTGTTCACGCAGGCAAGCGTCCACTGTCTTCCATGACGCCATCCATTGTTCTAAAGGACGGCGTGCCGATCCTGGCTACTGGAAGCCCTGGTGGAAGTACGATCATTACCGTGGTTTTGCAGAATATCCTGAATGTGATTGATTTCGGTATGAATGTCGCCGAAGCTACGGCGGCTCCCCGTATTCATCATCAATGGTGGCCTGACATGCTCCAGTATGAGCAGGGAATCAGTATCGATACGCTCAAGCTCTTACAGAACATGGGGCACTCCCTCAACAATACTCCCAGGGTGTTGGGCAAGGTACAGGCTATTTCTCAGAAAAGTGGCAGGCAATACGGCGTGACAGATAGTAGATGGCCGGGTGGAGGGGCTGTGGCCGCTGACTAAACAAATTAGTCTGACGGTTGACCATTGATATATTGCTTGCCGTTGACGCTAGCGCAGCGCTCTTCATCCAGTTCGTCGGCAAGATCCGGGTACTTGGGTGCGGTCATGTATCGGGCAAACCAGTCTCCCAGCAAAGCTTTATCACCTGCCAATTTGGTTAGCATTCCCTGGATTTGTTCGATAAACAGCGGGTCTATGTGTTCGCCCGCCATTTCAGGTTTCAGGGGTGGGTCCCGGTAATAGGTGGAATCGCCCTGAGCCATCAGTTCGGTAGCCAGATCGCCAAGAATTTCTGCCAGGGTAGGGGCTCGAAAACCGACAGAATAGGTGAGACAGTCGTTTTCAGCGATACCAAAATGGGCAATTTGGGGGGGTAGGTAGAGCATATCCCCGGGGTTGAGTACCCACTCATCAGTCTTGGTAAACTCTTTCAGAATGCGCAGAGAGGTCTCGCTGAGTATCGACGTTTGCTGATCACAGCGCTGACCGATCTGCCAGTGACGCTGACCTTGAGCCTGTATCAGGAAGACATCGTAAAAGTCGAAATGGGGTCCAACGCTGCCGCCAACGGGAGCATAGCTGACCATAATGTCATCGAGACGCCAAGACGGAAGAAAATGAAAATGTTCAAGTAGATGGGCCACTTCCGGCACCCAAATATCAACCGCCTGCACCAGTAATGTCCAGTGGCTCTCTGGCAGTTGCTCAAACTGTCTTTCCGTAAAAGGGCCACACATCAATTCCCAGGGCGATGCACCGGCCTCAACTACAATGCGTGATTCAACCTCTTCTTCCAGGGCCAAGCCTGCCAATTCATTCGGGCTAATGGGTGACTGGAAACCCGGCAGCGCATCGCGCACCAACAGTGGTTTCTTCTGCCAGTACTCACGAAGAAAGACTTCTGCTGACAGGTCTCCGAGTATTGGTGTCGGCATGTTAGGGCGCGACTGGCTCAGAGTGCTTTTGCCTGCGCAATGGCATTGCCAATGTAGGACGCTGGAGTCAGTTGACGCAACTCGGTTTTGGCTGACTCAGGAATTTCCAGAGTCTCGATAAATGCCTGGATGGTCTCTTTTGTGATGGCCTGACCCCGAGTCAATGCCTTGAGTTTTTCATAGGGTTCGGGAATGTTGTAGCGACGCATGACGGTCTGTACAGGTTCGGCGAGGACTTCCCAGGCATTGTTCAGGTCCTCTGCCAGGCGTTGCTGGTTGAGTTCCAGCTTGCCAATACCCTTGAGGGTGGACTGGTAGGCAATGGAGCTGTAGCCAAAGCCGACACCCATGTTGCGCAGTACGGTAGAATCAGTGAGGTCCCGTTGCCAGCGTGAGATGGGCAGTTTCTGGGCCAGATGACCGAATACGGCATTGGCAATGCCCAAGTTTCCCTCGGAGTTTTCAAAGTCAATGGGATTCACTTTGTGGGGCATTGTTGACGAGCCCACTTCCCCGGCGATGGTTTTCTGTTTGAAGTACCCCAGCGAGATATAACCCCAGATATCGCGGTTAAAATCGATCAATATGGTATTGAGGCGAGCTATGGCATCAAACAGTTCAGCAATATAGTCGTGTGGCTCAATCTGGGTCGTGTAGGGATTCCAATTCAGTCCAAGTCCAGTGATGAACGTCTCGGCATTAGCCGCCCAATCAATATCCGGATAGGCGGAAAGGTGGGCGTTATAGTTGCCCACAGCACCGTTGATTTTGCCGAGCAGTTCCACCCCGGCAATCTGTTCGATCTGACGGTTGAGGCGATAGGCGACGTTGGCCATCTCCTTGCCGACAGTGGTGGGGGAGGCCGTTTGTCCGTGGGTACGTGACAGCATCGGCACATCGGCAAACTGATGGGCTAGGGAGGAGATCTGACGTGCAACTTCCCGCACCTCCGGCAGCAACACCTGGTCGCGCCCCTCTTTTAGCATCAGGGCATGAGAAAGGTTGTTGATGTCTTCCGAAGTGCAGGCAAAGTGAACAAACTCGCTGATGGCATTCAGCTCCGGCACATCGGCAATGTATTCCTTAATAAAATATTCCACCGCTTTAACATCGTGGTTGGTGGTTTTTTCGATGTCCTTGATACGCGAGGCCTGACGCTCATCAAATTCTGCCAAAAGTTGTTCCAGCTTGTTGTTGGCCGCCTGGGAAAGTGCGGGGACTTCGACAATACCCGGGTGGGACGCCAGTTGCTGCAACCAGCGTACCTCAACCATCACACGGTATTTGATTAGCCCGAATTCGCTGAAGGCTGTGCGCAGGGTGGAGGTTTTGCTGCCGTAGCGGCCATCGATAGGTGAAATTGCAGTCAGGCTGGATAGATTCATGGGTAACAACTTGAATGTGGGGAAGAAAGGCGCGAATTTTAACCGAATAGCATGGTTTTTTCAGGTAAAAATTGACTAGTTAATGCTGGGGTTGGCTGCTTTCCTGCTGCAGTAGACGCAATTGTTGCAATAGCTGCTGGCGGTTGAAAATGAGATGCCGCCGGCGCCCCCCTAGTTGATGCCAGAGCACAGCCGCTCTGATGCCTGCAAACAACAGACAGCGCACCCGCTGGGCCATAGCTTCCTGTTGCAGGTAGCCGGCATAACCGTTTACCTGAATGCGGTAGCGGAAAGTGCTGATAGTGTCCTGATAGACCTGTGCCAGGTTGGCAATCACATTAGTGTGGGTGGCAGCACCAAAGTGTTCAGCCTGCCTACCCGCTTGTTGCAGACGTTCGCCAATGACGTTGAGCATAGTTTTCTTGTTGCGCAATTTGTTGGCCAAGTAAAAAACACCGACCACGTAGCGCAGTGTGTCCGGTTGCTGATTGCGGGATTGAAGGGTAATCAGCTCCTGCATGGATTCAATGCCCAGCTGCAGGTTGGACAAATTGCCAAACACAGCTTCCGTGTTCTCCGGGTTTTGTTGAAACAGGCTTTCGATACAGACCCCAAAGCGATCAGAAGGGACCGAGCCCGTTTTCGCCAGGGTTTCCACGAGTTGACAGGCCTGGAATACACCGGCGAGAGCGATGACCTGGTTGCGATCGGGTTTGCTGAAAAGCATCAGAGGGCCTCCTGCCAAGCGTGTTCGATGATGCCGCCGCCCAGGCATGTTTCACCGTCATAAAAAACTACTGACTGGCCCGGCGTCACGGCTCGCTGTGGCGTGTCAAAGTGCACATTCACACCAGTGGTTGAAACATTTACCGTACAGGGCTGATCAGGCTGGCGATAGCGGGTTTTTGCGTGGCAACGCAGCGCTGAACTGGCGGGTATACCGTTAATCCAATGGATATCCTGTGCGCTAAGACGGTTTGAGAAAAGGAGAGGGTGATCGCTGCCCTGTGCTGCGATGAGGACATTTCGTTCCAGATCTTTACCCACAACATACCAGGGTGCATCCGTGGCATCCTGTCTACCGCCAATTCCCAGGCCCTGCCTCTGACCCAGGGTGTGGTACATCAAGCCATGATGTTGGCCAATCACCTTGCCTTCGGGAGTCTCGATATCACCCGGTTGTGCAGGTAAGTACTGCTCAAGAAAATCCTTGAAGCGACGTTCGCCGATAAAACAGATTCCCGTGGAGTCCTTTTTCTTGGCGGTAGCCAGCCCGTGTTTCTCAGCAATGGCACGCACCTGGGGTTTCTCCATCTCGCCGATGGGGAATAAAGACTTGCTGAAAGCTGCTTCGCTCACAGCATGCAGGAAGTAGCTCTGGTCCTTGTTATTATCCAGCCCCTTCAACAGATAGCTGTGATCGTCTCTATCCAGTCGACGCACGTAGTGGCCGGTGGCAATAGCCTCAGCGCCGAGGATTTGCGCATATTCGAGGAATACTTTGAACTTGATTTCCCGGTTACAGAGTATGTCGGGGTTAGGTGTGCGCCCGGCACGATATTCAGCGAGAAAATACTCGAATACATTATCCCAGTACTCGGCCGCGAAATTGGCCGTGTGCAGTGTTATCCCGAGTTTATCGGCTACCTGCTGGGCATCGGCCAGGTCCTGGCGAGCAGTGCAATACTCTGTGCCGTCGTCTTCGTCCCAGTTTTTCATAAACAGCCCCTGCACGTGATAACCCTGTTGCTGCAATAACAGGGCAGTAACGGAGGAATCTACGCCGCCGGACATGCCGACAATGACTGTTTTAGGTGTGTTCATAGGGTGGCGGATTCTACCGGGGAGTTTTCAGTATATCCAATGGATAAAGTGGGCCCTTGAGGTAGTCGTTAATGGCTTGCATCACCATGGGGCTTCGCAGGCTGTTCTCGTTTTGTAGTATTTCTTCATAATCGAGCCAGAGAGCTTCTTCGATATCGCTATCCAGAGTGGCCTTTGGATCAAATTCCACGGCATCGGCAGCGATCGCCAACCTGTAATAGGTGATGCCGTTGGTGGGAGACAAGTAAGTGGTAAAACTAATCAGGGCAGTGGGGCGAACATGCCAGCCTGTTTCCTCTAGCGTTTCCCGGACGGCCGCTTCCAGCGGTGTTTCACCCGGCTCAACGTGCCCTGCAGGCTGGTTTAAAACACTTTTCTGATCACTGAATTCCCTGACGAGCAAAAACTTATCGTCACGTTTCACCACAGTCGCTACGGTTAAGTGGATGCGGTCAGGCATGAGGTTTTTTCTTCCAGGTTCTGGCGGGTGGAGATTTAACGGCAGGAAGATTGACTGCTTCCTCCTTCCATTCACCTGGCTGAAGATTTCCTAAAGACCAGGGGCCTATGGCTGTGCGAACCAGTCGCAGTGTGGGGTAGCCGACTGCCGCGGTCATGCGTCTGACCTGGCGGTTACGGCCCTCTGTAATTTGCAGCTCAATCCAGCAGGTTGGCTGGTTTTTGCGCTCTCTTATCGGTGGAAATCTGGTCCAGATGGAAGGTTCCGGGATGCGTTTAACCTGGGCACGCCTTGTGGGACCGTCGTTAAGGTTCACACCAAAACGTAGGTTTGCCAAAGCCTCTTCGGTAATGTTGCCCTCCACCTGGGCAATATAGGTTTTGGTCATTTTATGCTTGGGGTCGCTGATTCTGGCCTGTAAAGGACCACTGTCTGTCAGCAGCAACAGCCCCTCTGAATCATGGTCGAGTCTTCCCGCCGGGTAGATGTTTTTATCTTTGATAAAGCCAGCCAAACCATGGTGGCCATCCAGGTCAGTAAATTGACTCAGAACACCATAGGGCTTGTTGAACAGTAATAATTTGGCGGTTATATGATCCATGTGGTTTTTAGCAGAAATATGCCCGTAATTCGTGTAAATCAGCTACAAGAGCAGGTGGGTTTATGGTAGCATCCCACGCGAATACTGAAGTGTACAACGATAATAGAAAAATCATCGTTACCTGTTACAGATGCACTAGAAACAAACGCACTAGCTACCTATGGAGCCAACAATGGGATATCAGCACATCCAGATACCAACTGATGGTGAAAAAATTACTGTCAATAGCGATTTCTCTCTAAACGTCCCCAGCAACCCAATTATTCCCTACATCGAAGGCGATGGCATCGGTGTAGATATTACTCCAGTCATGATCAAAGTGATCGATGCAGCCGTTGCAAAAGCCTATGGCGGCAGTAAGAAAATTTCTTGGATGGAAGTCTACTGCGGTGAAAAAGCCGCTGAAACCTACGATGGTGACTGGTTTCCCGCAGAAACTCTGGACGCCATCAAGGAATACAGTGTCTCAATCAAGGGGCCCTTGACTACACCGGTAGGTGGTGGTTTCCGTTCATTGAACGTAGCTTTGCGTCAGGAACTGGACCTGTATGTCTGCCAGCGTCCTGTTCGCTGGTTTGAAGGTGTCCCTTCACCGGTTAAAGAGCCGGGCAAGGTTGATATGTGTATCTTCCGTGAGAACTCAGAAGATATCTACGCGGGTATCGAGTGGCGCGCAGGTACGGACGAAGCGAAGAAGGTCATCGATTTCATGCGTAATGAAATGGGCGTGACTAAGATTCGTTTCCCTGAAGATTGTGGTATCGGCGTCAAGCCGGTTTCCAAAGAGGGTACTAAGCGTCTGGTGATCAAAGCGATCCAATACGCCATTGACCAAGATAAAGACTCCGTCACTCTTGTGCACAAAGGTAACATCATGAAGTTTACCGAGGGCGCATTCTGTGACTGGGGTTACGAAGTTGCGAAAGAAGAGTTTGGTGCACAACCGCTTGATGGCGGCCCTTGGCAGGTTATAAAAAACCCCAATACTGGCAAAGACATTGTCATCAAAGATGTCATTGCTGATGCCATGCTGCAGCAGATTCTCTTGCGCCCCGCCGAGTATGACGTTATCGCCACTCTCAACCTGAATGGTGATTACCTGTCTGATGCGCTGGCAGCACAAGTAGGTGGTATCGGTATTGCGCCCGGTGCCAACCTGTCTGATGACATTGCCATCTTTGAAGCAACTCACGGTACGGCACCGAAATATGCCGGCCAGGATAAAGTGAACCCCGGTTCTCTCATCCTGTCAGCGGAAATGATGCTGCGCCACCTCGGCTGGAATGATGCAGCTGATCTTGTGGTGAAAGGTATGGAAGGCGCCATTTCAGAGAAGACGGTTACCTATGACTTCGAGCGCTTGATGGACGGAGCGAAACTGATGTCATGCTCACAGTTTGGCGATGCCATGATTGCGAAGATGTAACAACTGTTACCACCATTAAAAAACCCCTGTTTCTTTTCGAAACAGGGGTTTTTTTGTGACTATTTAGTCACTAACTATGTACACTTTCTTGCTCGGCTATGGATTCAGTCACTGATTCCGCACCATCATCACCGCCGTTGCCTGTTGGCACAATATTGGTCGCATGCAGTCCTTTTTGTCCCTCAACGAGATCGTATGAGACTTCTTGGCCTGCTTTAAGTGTTTTGTATCCATCCATATTGATGGCAGAGTAGTGGGCAAAGATATCACTTGCCCCATCTGAAGATAGAATAAATCCGTATCCTTTGGCGTTATTGAACCACTTGACTGTACCTGACGGCATATTAGAACCCCTTGCTGGACTTTCTAGTTATTAAATTTGCCCTGCTAACAACCGATAACTAGTGTGATCGGATTGCTACTTTTAATGGATATTTTTTATCCAAACCGATTTTCTATAACTTATTAGGGTCTAAGTCAAGGTGAAAGGGATTTAAAAAAAGCACACAAAAAAGTTGTTATCAGTAGAATTGGGGGTGAAAAAGGGTATTAAAATGTTAGATAGATGAAAGAGATTATTGAACACTACGAAACTATGAGTTTAAACATTCGATTGAGTGACAAAAGTGACGGGGATCAATGGCAACACGCAGGTGAAGCTGTTGTCGAAGAGACACGCCCAGAGCTTAAGAGACCACGCCGTTACAAAGTTGTGTTGTTTAACGACGATTTTACGCCGATGGAATTTGTGGTTGAGCTGCTGGAAGTTTTTTTCGGAATGAACCGGGAGGCCGCAACTCGCGTAATGCTTAAAGTACATATGGAAGGTAAGGCAGTTTGTGGTGTCTACACAAAAGATGTGGCGGAAACAAAAGTAGCTCAGGTTAATCAGTATGCAAGGGACAACGAACACCCCTTGCTCTGTGAAACTGAACCTGAGGCTGATGATGATCTCTAAGTAAGCACGATATAGGTGACTGTATGTTAAGTAGAGAGCTTGAGTTAACCCTGAACAAGGCGTTCAAAGGTGCCAGTGAAAGGCGTCATGAGTTCATGACAGTCGAACACTTGTTGTTGGCGTTGCTCGATAACGAATCAGCGGCCAAAGTACTTCGTGCCTGCGGTGTTGATATTAACGTATTGCGTCACGACCTTGACGAATTCATCGAGTCAACCACCCCGTTAATTCCCGAGGAGCTCGAAGAAAAAGATACACAGCCAACCCTGGGTTTTCAGCGTGTGCTGCAACGTGCCGTATTTCATGTTCAGTCTTCCGGCAAGAAAGAAGTGCAGGGGGATAATGTGTTGGTGGCACTGTTCAGTGAACAGGAGAGTCAGGCTGTCTACTTCCTGCGTCTGCAGAATGTCGCCCGCATTGATGTGGTGAATTATATTTCCCACGGCATTTCCAAATATGCGGACCAATCTGAGCAACATGATGGCGAAGTCCATCAGGAAGAAGTCTCAACTGAAGCTGAAAGTCAGGGCCATAGCCTGCTTGAGCAATTCACCACCAATCTCAATGTGCAGGCCAGTAAAGGTGGCATTGATCCCCTGGTAGGCCGCCATTCAGAAGTAGAGCGTGTCTGCCAGGTACTGGCTCGTCGTCGCAAAAACAACCCGCTGCTGGTAGGTGAAGCTGGCGTGGGTAAAACTGCCATTGCTGAGGGACTTGCCAAGCTGATCGTTGAGGAACAGGTGCCGGAGGCTCTGAGTCACAGCGTGGTTTATTCCCTGGACCTGGGCAACCTCCTGGCAGGCACCAAGTATCGCGGCGACTTTGAAAAACGCTTCAAGGGTGTTCTTGCCGAGTTAAATGATCAGGAAGGTGCGATTCTCTTCATTGATGAGATCCACACGATTATTGGTGCGGGCGCAGCGTCCGGCGGAGTTATGGATGCATCCAACCTTCTTAAACCGCTCCTGACTTCTGGAAAGATTCGCTGTATTGGTTCGACAACCTTCCAGGAATACCGGGGCATTTTTGAGAAAGATAGAGCTTTGTCACGCCGTTTCCAGAAAATTGATGTGGCTGAGCCAAGTGTTGAAGAGACCGTGGGTATACTTAAGGGGCTGAAGTCTCGATTTGAAGAACACCACAACCTGCGTTTTACAAATTCTGCGCTGAAAGCAGCCGCAGAGCTTTCCGCACGTCACATCAATGATCGTTTCCTGCCGGATAAGGCGATTGATGTTATTGACGAAGCGGGGGCTTATCAACAGTTACAGCCTGTATCCAAACGCAAAAAAGTAGTTGGTGTGGGTGACGTGGAAGCGATTATTTCCAAGATCGCGCGCATTCCGCCAAAAAGCGTATCTGCCTCTGACAAAGAACAGCTGCGTGGCTTGACGGAAAAACTCAAGATGGTTGTTTTTGGTCAGGATGAAGCGATTACTGCCTTGTCCACTTCTATCAAGCTGGCGCGTGCCGGTTTGAGAGATGGTGAAAAGCCGATCGGTTCTTTTCTGTTTGCAGGTCCTACCGGTGTGGGTAAAACCGAGGTATCAAAACAGCTCGCCGAGATCATGGGCATCGAGATGGTTCGTTTTGACATGTCAGAATACATGGAACGCCATACCGTATCCCGTTTGATTGGTGCGCCTCCTGGTTATGTCGGCTTTGATCAGGGTGGTTTACTGACTGACGCAGTGACCAAAAATCCCCATGCTGTGATTCTGCTGGATGAGATTGAAAAAGCTCATCCGGAAGTCTTCAACCTACTGCTACAAGTAATGGATCATGGCTCACTGACGGATAACAACGGCCGTAAAGCGGATTTCCGACATGTCATTCTGATCATGACCACTAATGCGGGTGCTCAGGAGATGAGCCGTGCTTCTATCGGCTTCAAATCCCAAGATCACACGACTGATGGTATGGAAGTGATCAAGAAAATCTTTACCCCGGAATTCCGTAACCGGCTGGACGCGATTATCCAGTTCATGCCGCTCGACATCTCTATCATCCACACTGTTGTCGATAAGTTTCTCTGTCAGCTGCAACAGCAACTGGACGAAAAACGTGTTCAGTTGGACGTTGATGAGGAGGCCAAAGATTGGCTGGCCGAACACGGCTATGATGAAAAGATGGGTGCTCGACCAATGGCAAGACTGATCCAGGAAATGATCAAGAAGCCATTGGCAGAAGAAGTCTTGTTCGGCAGTCTCTCTGCTGGCGGTATAGCGAGAGTGACTGTTTCAGATACAGGCGAGTTGGAGGTCAAGACAGATACTGAAACCGAAGTTGCCTGACAGGGAGTCAGGCAACTCAGCGTGCGCGGTAGGTAATACGTCCCTTGGACAGGTCGTAGGGGGTCAATTCAACTTTGACCTTATCGCCAGTCAGAATGCGGATATAGTTTTTACGCATTTTTCCTGAAATATGAGCGGTCACAATGTGGCCGTTTTCCAGTTTTACTCTGAACGTCGTGTTGGGCAGGGTATCGACCACTTCCCCGTCCATTTCAATATGATCTTCTTTCGCCATTCCGCTTGGATGCTCCAACAGCTGCTTTATATAGGAAGTGGCGCATTCTGCCTGAAAATCAGGCAATGTCAATTCATCAGCTCCCAGCGGTCATTAATTAACAGCTCTAAAGGCTGAAAATTCTTTTTATAGGCCATTTTAGGACTATTTGCGATCCAGTAGCCTAAATAGAGGTAGGGTAACCCTACGTCTCTGGCCAAAACCAGTTCAGCCAGAATCATATAGGTTCCCAGGCTGCGTTTCGGGTGATCGGGGGAGTAGTAGGTGTATATTGCCGAAATCCCATCATTCAGAATATCAATCACACCTGCAGCGATTAACTTGCCTTCGAGCCGAACTTCCAGAACACGACTGTTCTCCCACAAACTACTGATAAAATCACGGTATTGAGCCATTGTAGGCGGGTACATATCACCATCGGCATGACGCTCGGCCAGGTATTGCTCGTAAAGAGGGTAGTGTTCACTTTCATCAATGCTTCTAGCAATGCTAACCGTTAGGTCAGCATTGCGTTTATTGCATCGATTCTGCTGCCGATTAGGCTCAAAATCATTCACAACCAATCTGGCAGGAAGGCAGGCGTTACATGATTTGCAACGGGGGGCGTAGATATAACGACCACTGCGCCGAAAACCGTAGTTGGAGAGGTGGCTGTATAGGGTTTTATCCACTGTAATCGCAGGATCGACAAAGGCTGTAATAGCCTTTTGCCCCTCCAGGTAGCTGCAAGGGTGCGGTTCAGTTAAGAACAGCCTGATCGCTCTAACATCTGGCGTAATATCCCGTGACATCGCTATAATTTCTCACATTTACTCTGTCTACATAAGCTTAGACAACTCATTTGCAGGATCAATACTACTCCAGTCTATAGTTTTGTCCCGCAGACTATTCAGTCGTGCTAGAAACTCCCGTCGTGGAATCGTCTCTGCACCCATTGAAACCAGGTGAGCGTTGCTGACCTGGCAATCAATCAGGCAATCTGGGCTTTGCGACTGTAACATCGCGGCAAGCGCTACCAGCGCGACCTTGGAGGCATCTTTTTCACGGCTGAACATGGATTCACCGCAAAATAGCTGTCCCACCATGATGCCATAGAGGCCACCCACTAGTTGGAGACCGTCCCAAACCTCAACAGAGTGTGCATGACCCCCGCGGTGCATTGCAAGGTAGGCTTGGCGCATTTCATCAGTAATCCAGGTGCCTGAATTACTGCTACTACGAGGTGATGCACAACTGTCGATCACTTGCTGGAAATCGCTATCCGTACGTATCTCCCAACAACGTCGACGCCAGCTCTTTCGCAGAGAGCGGGAAATTCTGATGTGCTTGGGAAACAGAACCGCTCGGGGGTCTGGAGACCACCACAACAAAGGCTGGCCAGCCTCATACCAGGGAAATATACCCTGATAATAAGCGGATAAAAGCGTACTGGTGGAAAGGTTCCCGCCGACGGCCAGCAGGCCGTCGGGTTCCCTTAAGGCATACTCGGGGGGAGGGAAGATTGGGTTGTTATCATTCAGTCGCGTCAGTTCGTGCAAAGTCGGTCTACTCTATGGCATCCAGATATTTTTCAGCATCCAGGGCGGCCATACAGCCGGAACCGGCTGAGGTAACTGCCTGGCGGTAGACATGGTCTGCCACATCGCCCGCGGCAAAGATGCCTTCAACACTGGTGGCGGTAGCATTGCCATGGCTACCACTCTGAATGGTGATATAGCCATTTTTCATCGCCAGTTTGTCGACAAAAATATCTGTGTTCGGTTTGTGCCCAATGGCAATAAAGACACCGCTAACTTCAATTTCTGACATCTGGCCATCTTCTGTGCTTTTCAGGCGCAGACCTGTGACTCCAGCATCGTCGCCCAGCACCTCATCAAGGGTATGGTTCCAAAGCAATTTGACGTTGCCGTTTTTCGCCTTTTCAAACAGTTTGTCCTGCAGAATTTTTTCCGAGCGAAGACTGTCGCGACGGTGCACCAGCGTGACCTCACTACAGATATTAGATAGATACAGCGCCTCTTCAACAGCTGTGTTACCACCGCCGATCACGGCCACTTTCTGATTGCGGTAGAAAAATCCATCGCAGGTTGCACAGGCGCTGACACCGCGGCCCATAAAAGCTTCTTCAGAAGGCAGGCCAAGGTATTGTGCTGAGGCACCTGTAGCGATGATTAACCCATCGCAGGTATATTCATTGCTGCCTTTCAGTTTGAAGGGGCGATTGCTGAAGTCCACTTCTTCGATGTGATCAAAAATGATTTTCGTGTCAAAGCGTTCTGCATGAGCCTGCATTCTAACCATCAAGTCGGGGCCCTGAAGTCCCTCCACATCGCCAGGCCAGTTGTCGACCTCCGTGGTGGTGGTCAACTGGCCGCCCTGTTGCATCCCGGTGATAACAACCGGATTGAGGTTCGCGCGGGCAGCGTAAATCGCTGCGGTATAGCCGGCAGGGCCTGACCCCAGAATGATCAGTTTATGATGTTGTGTCTCAGCCATGGTTAATATTCCAGATCAGATGTTTTTAATTTGGGCACTATCATAATGAAAGGTCTATAAGAGACAAAATAGCATTTCACTATTGTCCGAATATAGTGAACTAATCCGGATTTGGGTTGCTGGTATTTCCATCTACTGCCATTACAATAGCATTCACATGTATAACTGCCGGGTTCTCCGTTGAGTAAAGCCAAACAGCCTCAAAAAAAGCCGGTGCCTGATGAAGGGCACCCGCCATCGCGCGTCAAATTGATTCTGCGTGAAGGAGCCCTGATCAGTTGGCTGGCCATTTGTGCCTATTTGTTACTTGCATTTGTTAACTATTCTCCCAGCGATCCCGGTTGGTCCAATACCGGAAATGTCGACGTTGTCGAAAACGCCGCCGGACCGATGGGTGCATGGTTGGCTGATGTGTTTTTCTCCTTGTTCGGCTATATCGCGTATCTTTTTCCTTTGCTGTTGGCGGTACGGGCCTGGCATGTATTCCGTGCCCATCGTGAGCAGGGGGCAGAATTTGATGGATTAGTCTTCGCTCTGCGAATTCTGGGCCTGGTGTTGGTCATGGTGTGTGCAACCTCGCTAGCGGCTCTGCAGTATGGCGCGATGTCGACGCCGTTGCCTTTCGGTATCGGGGGTATTCTTGGCTCATCTGTTGCCAATGCCGCTGCAACAGCATTCAGCTACGTGGGCAGCACACTGCTGCTGTTAGCGGTGTTCCTGTTCGGTTTGACCGTGTTTACCGATCTGTCCTGGTTGGCGGTAATTGATGGAGCAGGGCGCTTAACCCTGCGTGGGGTTGAGAGACTCAGGCAGGGGGTTTCTAACTACCGGGTTCGCCGTGAAGAAAACAGACAGGCTGAAGTCGCCCAGCAACACCGCAAGGATGTGAAGGCCAAGCGAGCCGAAAAAGATGCAAGCAGGATTCCGCCCACTATCAAGGCGTTGCCAAAACGTGAAGTGCCGAGCGTCCGTGTTGAAAAGGAAAAACAGGTTTCGCTGTTTGATGAACCGGTCAGCGGGGGATTACCCGCTATCAACCTGCTGGATAAAAATGATGGCAGTCATAATCGGGGCTATTCCAAGGAATCGTTGGAAGCCATGTCCAAGCAACTGGAGCTTAAGCTACAGGATTTCGGTATTAGTGCTGAAGTTGTCGAGGTATTGCCTGGCCCGGTGGTGACAAGCTTTGAGATACAGCCTGCCGCTGGTGTCAAAGTTAGCCGTATCAGTAATCTTGCCAAAGATCTGGCACGTTCACTGGCGGTGGTCAGTGTGCGGGTTGTTGAAGTGATTCCTGGCAAATCGGTGGTAGGCATTGAAATCCCCAATGAACACCGTGAAATGGTCAGACTGAGTGAAGTGCTATCCTCGGAAACCTATGAAAGCGCTAAATCTTCTCTGACCCTGGCGCTTGGGCACGATATTTCCGGGTTGCCGGTGGTCGCTGATCTGGCAAAAATGCCTCACCTACTGGTGGCTGGAACAACCGGCTCAGGCAAGTCAGTCGGTATCAATGTGATGCTGCTGAGCTTGCTGTATAAAGCCAGCCCGGAAGATGTGCGTCTGATACTGGTCGACCCCAAAATGCTAGAGCTGTCAGTCTATGACGGTATCCCGCATCTGTTGACGCCAGTGATCACCGATATGAAAGATGCTGCCAGTGGTCTGCGCTGGTGTGTAGGTGAAATGGAGCGGCGCTATAAATTGATGGCTGCGATGGGCGTGCGCAACCTCGCAGGCTATAACCGCAAAATTGCCGATGCCGCTGCAGCAGGGAACCCGATACCGGACCCTCTCTGGCAGCCAGATGAGCACGCCAGCCTGTTTGCTGAAGACGGAGAAGGGCAGGTAGCCCCCAGTCTGGAAAAACTGCCCTATATCGTCGTTGTGATTGACGAATTTGCCGACATGATGATGATCGTTGGCAAGAAGGTAGAACAGTTGATCGCACGTATTGCCCAGAAGGCCCGGGCAGCCGGTATTCACCTGATACTGGCGACTCAGCGCCCTTCTGTCGATGTAATTACCGGGTTGATCAAGGCCAATGTGCCGACACGTATTGCCTTCCAGGTTTCGTCAAAGATCGACTCCCGTACCATCCTTGATCAGGGTGGGGCAGAACAATTACTTGGTCATGGAGACATGCTATATCTGCCACCGGGAACCAGTGTCCCTATTCGTGTACACGGCGCCTTTGTGGATGACCACGAGGTGCACAGGGTAGTGGCTGACTGGAAACGGCGCGGGGAACCCGAATATCTTGAAGATATTCTTGATGAAGTGGCTATCAGTAACATCCAGGTCCCCGGCTATACGACTGAAGGTGGAGAAGGTGGTGAAGACGCAGAATCGGACCCTCTTTACGATGAAGCCGTCGCCTTTGTGTTACAAACACGTAAAGCCTCCATATCGTCCGTGCAACGCAAACTGCGTATCGGTTATAACCGTGCTGCCAGACTTATCGAGCAAATGGAGGCCTCTGGCGTTGTTAGTGAGATGGGAACCAATGGCAACCGGGAAGTACTGGCTCCGGGACCAGGGCGTGATTAACTTGCCATCAACAACTGTCTGCGGTTTTAACGCAATGATTCGAACATTATTCACCGGTTTATTGCTCACGATGTCTGCCATCTGTTATGCGGGCGGGCAGCCGGCGGACGGTGAACTGCGGATACGTATGAGTGATCTGGAGAGCCTTTCGGCCGACTTCGAACAAACGGTCTATGCTGCCGAGGGTGACATTGTGCAACAGGCTAGTGGACATATGCTGGCGGCACGGCCGGGCAGGGTCAGATGGAATACCGATGCACCCTTTGAACAGTTGATCGTCACCAACGGCAAAACATTGTGGTTGTATGATCCTGACCTTGAGCAGGTCACCATCAAACCATTTGATGCTGATCTCGGTAAAACGCCAGCAGTTCTATTTATTGGCGACCTAGAAGCCCTGGAAGACAGCTATAGCGTGTCTCTGGAAGAAGAGGGTACGTCAGCACTGTTTACACTACTGCCCAATAAAGCAGACAGCCTCTACGAAAAAGTCACACTTCGATTTGAGGGGCTCTCACCCGTGACCATGGCACTGTGGGATACACTGGGCCAGAAAACCGATATTCATTTTGATAATCTCCAGCGCAATCCCCCATGGACAGTTGATCAGTTCATGTTCATCCCCCCGGAAGGGGTAGATATTATCGGCGATGAGTAGGGACCTGTTCAGTCGCGATATCGGGCAACCTTTGGCGGCCAGAATGCGCCCGCGCACGCTGGAGGAGTTCAGCGGTCAGGCTCACCTGGTGGATACCGGAAAATCTCTGCGGGAGGCCATTCAGGCCGGTCAGCTCCATTCCATGGTTTTATGGGGCCCCCCAGGGGTTGGCAAGACAACCCTGGCGAGAATTATTGCAGACTCCGTTGACGCCCATCTGGAATCAGTTTCCGCTGTTCTTGCTGGGGTTAAGGAAATTCGTGCCGCTGTGGCAAAAGCTCAGGAGGAGCGTGACATCCACGGGCGCCAGACCATTCTATTCGTCGATGAAGTGCATCGCTTCAACAAGTCACAGCAGGATGCCTTCTTGCCCTATGTGGAAGATGGCACAGTAGTACTAATCGGAGCCACCACAGAAAACCCCTCGTTTGAACTCAACAATGCGCTGCTTTCCCGCTGTCGTGTCTACGTTCTGCGAAGTCTTGAACAGAAAGACATTATCGCAATTTTGCGCCGCGCCCTGGTCGATGAACGTGGCCTTGGAGATCGTCAGTTATCTATTGCTGACGATGCCCTGGAGTTACTCGCCAGTGCAGCCGATGGTGATGCCCGCAAGGCTTTAAACCTGCTGGAAATTGCCAGTGACCTCGCCATGGGAAAAACCATCGACAGGGCAGTGATTGAAGAGGTGCTGGTCAGTGATACTCGGCGCTTTGATAAAGGAGGCGAATATTTTTACGATCAGATTTCCGCTCTCCACAAGGCGGTAAGAGGGTCTTCGCCCGATGCAGCACTGTACTGGTATGCCCGTATGCTGGATGGGGGCTGTGACCCCCTCTATATTGCAAGGCGGGTTGTCAGAATGGCCAGCGAAGATATTGGTATTGCCGATCCACGTGCACTCACTTTGGCATTGAACGCTTGGGATACCCAAGAGCGGTTGGGGAGCCCGGAGGGAGAGCTGGCCCTGGCGCAGGCGGTGGTTTATATGGCTGCAGCACCAAAAAGTAATGCCGTCTACCAGGCATTTAACCGTGTCCGCGCTGATATCCGCCAGATGCCTACCTATGATGTACCACTTCACCTGCGCAATGCGCCTACAAAATTGATGAAAGAGCTGGATTACGGGGCAGAATACCGCTATGCCCACGACGAACCAGGTGCATATGCGCCGGGGGAGTGCTACTTTCCCCCGGAATTGAAAGACAGTCGTTATTACTTCCCGACTGAGCGGGGGCTGGAAAAACAGATCGCTGAAAAACTCGATCACTTGCGCGGCCTCGACAAACAGAGTCCGGTAAAACGATATGAGGATGCTGAATGATGCAGTGGGTGATGGTGGCAGTCGGCGGCGCCCTGGGGGCAATGGGGCGCTTCGGTGTCAATGCGTTGATCTATCCCACGATGGGTGGGCGATTCCCGATGGGGACACTGGTGGTGAACGTGGTTGGCTCCGTACTCATGGGGATGTTTTATGTACTGATTATCGAGCGTGGTGTGCTGCCAGCAGAGTTGCGCAATTTACTGATGGTGGGGTTTCTTGGCGCCTTCACCACATTCTCTACGTTCTCGCTTGATAGCCTCGCTTTGTGGCAAAATGGCCACCTTGCGTTGGCGGCCGCCTATGTCGCCCTGAATCTTGTGTTGTGTCTTGCGGGAACGCTGGGCGCCATTGTATTGACCCGATTGTTTTAGGAATATTCCCCTCCCATGTTGGATCCAAAACTGGTTCGTTCAGAGCCACAGACCATTGCCGCTGCGCTTGCCGTGAAAGGTTTCACCCTGGATGTTGATAAACTGAACGAATGGGAAGCTTCCCGTAAGGAGCTCCAGGATAAAGCCCAGTCACTGCAGGCTGAGCGAAATGCCTACGCAAAGTCCATGGGTAAAGCCATTGGTGAAGCCAAGGCTAAAGGGGAAGATATTGAGCCCCTCAAGGCAAAAGGGGAGGCCCTGAAACTAGCCTGTAGCGAGGCAGAAACTGCACTGGCGAGCGTTCAGCAACAACTCGACGCGTACCTGAGCGGTGTGCCCAACACTCCGGACCCCGTGGTGCCACAGGGTGCGACTGAGGATGATAACGTCGAAATTCGTCGCTGGGGTGAGCCTCGGGAATTCGACTTCGATGTAAAGGACCATGTGGATCTGGGCGCCAGTCTCGGGCTGCTGGATTTTGAAACAGCCACCAAGATCACCGGTTCCCGCTTTGCGGTCATGAAGGGCGAAATCGCCCGCCTGCACCGTGCCCTGATTCAGTTTATGCTCAACACCCACACTGGGGAGCACGGCTATCAGGAAATCAATGTGCCCTACGTGGTGAATAGCGATTCCCTATATGGCACCGGGCAGCTACCCAAATTTGAAGAAGATCTGTTCAAACTGACGGATGACCGGGATTTTTACCTGATTCCTACCGCCGAAGTGCCGGTGACCAATGTGTTCCGGGATGAAATCATCGACGCCGCTCAATTGCCGGTTAAATTTGCCTGTCATACCCCCTGTTTCCGTAGCGAAGCAGGCAGTTATGGCAAGGACACCCGGGGCATGATTCGCCAGCACCAATTTGAAAAAGTGGAACTGGTACAATTTGTCCGTCCTGAAGAATCAACTGAGACCCTTGAGCAGCTCACCGGTCATGCTGAGGCAATCTTGCAGAAACTCGGCTTACCGTATCGCACCATTATTCTTTGTGGTGGCGATCTGGGCTTCTCTTCTGCCCGCACTTACGACATTGAGGTGTGGTTGCCATCCCAGCAACTTTACCGGGAAATCTCTTCCTGCAGTAATTTTCGTGACTTTCAGGCCCGCCGCCTGAAGGCCCGCTGGCGCAACCCTGAAACCGGCAAGCCCGAGTTGCTACATACGCTCAACGGTTCAGGGCTGGCCGTGGGTCGTGCGCTGCTGGCAGTGATGGAAAACTATCAACAAGCCGATGGCAGTATTGCCATCCCTGAGGTGTTGCAACCCTACATGGGTGGCCAGACCGCTATTGGCTGAACACTTCCTTCTGGGCCAGACTTAAGCTATGGATCTCTTGCCGCTTTTTCACAATCTCCGCGGCCGTCGCTGTCTGGTAGTCGGGGGAGGGGACGTCGCTCTGCGTAAATTGCGTCAGCTGGCCGATGCTGGTGCCTCCATTGAAGTAGTTGCTCCTCAGGTCAATCAGGCCATCCGCGAAATGGCAAAAAATCAGACTCTGAACTTTCTGGAGCGTCCTTTTGCCGAAGATGACATTGCGGGTGCGGTATTGGTGGTAGCTGCCACCAATGACGATACTGTCAATGCTCAGGTCTCACAGCTTGCCCAGGCTGCCAATATTCCTGTCAACGTAGTGGATAGTCCGGGGCTGTGTACCGTGGTGTTCCCCTCCATTGTCGATCGCTCACCTGTACAGATCGCCATCAGTAGTGGCGGCAATGCTCCGGTGTTGGCCCGTATGTTACGTACTCGCCTGGAGGCACTCATCCCATCCGGTTACGGCAAGTTGGCAGCTTTGGCAGGCAAGTACCGAGACAGAGTAAAGACCCGATTTCACAGCGGTCTTGATCGCAAAGCGTTCTGGGAAAATGTGTTTGAGGGAGATATTGCTGAGCTGGTCTACTCAGAACGTCTAAAAGAGGCGGATCAGCGTCTCGAGCAGCGCCTCGAGCAAGATCAGCCTTCCAGCGTCGGTGAAGTCTATCTGGTGGGCGGTGGTCCGGGTGATCCCGACCTGCTGACCTTCCGGGCCCTGCGTTTGATGCAGAAAGCCGATATCGTGCTTTACGATCGCCTGGTGTCGAAAGAGGTAATGGCGCTGGTGCGTAGAGATGCCGAACTCATCTATGTGGGCAAAACTGCTGGTGATCATCCTGTCACCCAGGAAAATATCAATGAAAAACTTGCGGAATATGCCCTGCAGGGCAAGCGAGTGCTGCGCCTAAAAGGCGGGGATCCCTTTATTTTTGGGCGTGGCGGCGAGGAAATTGCCCATTTGGCAGAACGGGGTGTGCCATTTCAAGTGGTCCCTGGAATCACCGCCGCTTCGGGTTGTGCCAGTTATGCCGGCATTCCGCTGACCCATCGGGATTATGCCCAGTCCGTGCGCTTTATCACGGGACACTTAAAGGACCATTCTCTCGACCTCAACTGTCAGGATCTGGTGTCAGCCAATCAGACTCTGGTGTTCTATATGGGGCTCAGTGGCTTGGAGAGCATCTGCAAGGAGCTGATTGCACGTGGCAAGTCAGCCACGACGCCAGCCGCCCTGGTGGAAAAGGGCACAACGGCTCGCCAGCGTGTATTTATCGGCAATCTGACCACGTTACCGGACATCGTGCGTAAGGCCGAAGCCAAAGCCCCGACCTTGATCATCGTGGGTGATGTGGTCAAACTTCATGATCAGTTGTCCTGGTTCAAGGGCTAAACACGGCTTTAAGGAGAATACCCATGGCCAATTATGACGTTGACCTGTTTGTCATCGGTGCGGGCTCCGGTGGGGTGCGTACCGCCCGTATGTGTGCTCAACGGGGGTTGCGCGTGGTGGTTGCCGAGGCCCAGCACCTCGGCGGCACCTGCGTTAACGTCGGCTGTGTACCCAAAAAGCTGTTTGTTTATGCGTCATCTTTTGCTGAGGAATTCCGTGCCGCCAAGGGCTTTGGATGGCAATTGGGTGAATCCGAGTTTGACTGGCCTACGTTGCGGGACAATAAAAATCGCGAGATTGAACGCCTCAATGGTATTTACGGCAACCTACTGGATAACTCCGGTGTTGAACTGGTGACAGGTTGGGCAAAAGTTGTTGGTCCACACGAAGTCGAGGTCAACGGTCGGGTCTACCAATGTAAAAATATTCTTATTGCCACTGGTGGCACTCCATTTGTGCCCAGCTTTCCTGGTAGTGAACTGGCCATTACCTCTAACGACGCCTTTTACCTTGAGAGTCTTCCAGA
The DNA here is from genome assembly GCA_023261185.1 of Porticoccus sp. Taxonomy (GTDB): domain Bacteria; phylum Pseudomonadota; class Gammaproteobacteria; order Pseudomonadales; family Porticoccaceae; genus Porticoccus; species Porticoccus litoralis. The sequence continues at coordinate 34,350 of JALRJN010000036.1, read as the reverse complement.
ACGTATTGTGATTGTCGGTGGTGGTTATATCGCGGTGGAGTTTGCTGGCATCTTCAACGGTTTGGGAGTGGAAACACATCTACTGTACAGAGGGCCTCTATTCCTGCGGGGATTTGATGAGGATGTTCGAAACACCCTCAAAGAAGAAATTGAAAAACAAGGAGTTAAGATACATTTTTCAACCGATATCGAGAAGATTGAGACGATTGAAAACGGCTACTCTGCGCTGCTTAACAACGGTGAAAGCATTGAGGCGGGCCTGATTATGTACGCGACCGGCCGTCGTCCACTGATCGACGGGCTGGGGCTCGAAAACACCGCCGTTGAATGCCGTGACAATGGTTCAATTGTGGTGGATGACTATTTCCAGACTGCAGAACCTTCAATTTTTGCCATAGGTGATGTGATCGGGCGTGTAGAGCTGACACCGGTAGCTATTACCGAAGGTATGGCACTTACCAAAAGGCTTACCACAGGCACTCCCACTGCTGTGGATTACAGCAATATTCCAACGGCGATATTCAGCCAGCCGAACAGTGCCTCAGTTGGGTTGACCGAGGCTCAGGCACGGGAACAACACGGCGACGATCTGTCCATTTACCGCAGCCGGTTCCGAGCTATGAAAGAAACCCTTGGTGGTGGAGATGGCAAGGTCTTCATGAAGCTCATCGTTCAGCGTTCCACGGATCGCGTGATTGGTTGTCACATGGTGGGGGAGAGCGCCGGGGAAATTATCCAGGGTATGGCTGTCGCCATGAAAGCAGGCGCCACCAAGGCCGATTTTGACGCGACAATCGGTATTCACCCGACAGCCGCCGAAGAGTTTGTGACCATGCGTGAACCCTCCTAAACAGAAAGCACGGCATGAACTATCAATATCTCTTGCTTCAGAACCGGTCCATCAGCGAATAGTAGAGCATGCCGGCCACCATGCCTGGCCAGCGTAGCAGGGTGCCGCCGGGAAATGCCCTGGCAGGTAAACCTGCGAACAATTCAAACTGTTCACTGTTACTGCAGATAGCCTCCGCGATAGCTTTTCCCAGAAAAGTTGCTGTCGGCACACCGTGACCGGAATAACCATGAGCGTAATGGATATTTTGCTGTAGGCGACCCACATGAGGCATACGCTGTAGGGTAATAGCCAGTTTCCCACCCCAGGCATAATCAATGGGAACATCTTCCAGTTGGGGGTATATTGCCAACACGCGCTTTCTGACGATGCCGGGGATATTGCTTGGCAGGGATGACCGATAACTTTCCCCTCCGCCAAAAACAAGGCGGCCATCTTCACTGCAGCGCCAGTAATTAATCACGAAACGTGAGTCCTGAACGGCCAGACGATTGCGAATCAGAGAGTTCGCTAGCCCCTCTCCCAAGGGGGCGGTGGCCACCAGAAAATTGTTGATGGGCATGATCTTGCCGGATATACGTGGTTCGAGATTACCCAGGTAGCCATTGCACGCCAGCACCAGGTGTTTGGCCCTGACGGTAGAGCCATTGGCTGTGGAAACCGTAATATCCTGCCCTTGGCTACGGTATGACACTACAGGGCTACATTCGAACAGTTGCGCGCCAGCTGTTTTGGCGGCCTGTGCTAGACCCAATGCATAGTTCAGTGGGTGGAGGTGCATGGAAGCGGTATCGTGCAGTCCGCCGTAAAATACAGAAGTTCCCAGCAGCTCAGAGACTTCATCCCTGGAAATGGCGCGTGCCTGGGTGTAACCATAGCGTTGCTGAAGAAAATCGACTTCTGCGCGAAAATCTGCTGTGTAGCGCGGTTTGTGAGCCACATGCAGGATGCCTTTCTGGAGATCACAATTGATGCGATGTTGCTCGATCAATGTTTTAACCAGTGCCACAGCGTCCAGCCCGGCTTGCCAAAGCTTTGCGGCAATGGCTGCGCCATACAGTTTTTCCAGATCCTCCTGGTGGCGTCGTTGACCCGTGCCCACATGACCGCCATTGCGGCCCGAGGCACCACTGGCAATGTGGTGAGAATCTAGAACGGCCACCTTGCAGCCAGCTTCACTCAAGTGCAGCGCGGTGGATAAACCGGTATAACCACCGCCGATAATACAGACATCAACGGCGATATCCTCGCCCAGAACGGGACACGACAAGTCGTAGTGTCGACTGGGTTCATAGTAGCAATCTGGATATTGACGTAGTTTTGTCATGACCTGGCCCAATCACAGAGAAATCGCGCTAATTTAAATAAATAATTAGGTATACACTACCATGCAGCAGGTAAATTTAAGGGTTTTGCAATGCAGGAAGATCAGGAGCTGGCTGATTGGCTGAAGGCCAATAATATCAGTGAAGTGGAATGTCTGGTGCCGGATATGACAGGCTCGGCCCGTGGCAAGTTTATCCCGGCGAACAAATTTCTCAAGGAGGAGAGCCGGTTGCCCGAGAGTATTCTGGTACAGACTGTAACCGGAGATTTTAGTGATCGCTTTTGGGGCGTCTATAGTTCCAGTGATGGCGATATGATTCTGGAACCTGACCTTTCAGCGGTTCGCAAAGTGCCCTGGGCTAACGAATCCACAGCACAGATCATCCACAACTGTTTTGACAAGGATGGCAACCCGCATCCGCTTTCCACGCGCAACGTCCTGAAAAAGGTTTTGGATCTTTATGCGCAGGAGGGGTGGCATCCTATCGTAGCCCCCGAAGTAGAGTTTTACCTGATCGAACGCAATCTCGACCCAGATGTTGAACTGAAGCCGCCAACAGGGCGCTCGGGCCGTCCTGAGACAGCACGTCAATCCTACAGCATTGATGCTGCAAATGAATTCGAGCCCTTTGTTGAAGATATGTATAACTACTGCAACGTGATGGAGCTGGATGTCGATACGTTGATTCACGAATCTGGACCAGCACAACTGGAAATCAATTTTCTGCATGGTGATGCGCTGGATCTTGCTGATCAGGTATTCATCTTCAAGCGCACCATCCGCGAAGTGGCCATGAGGCACAATATCTACGCCACCTTCATGGCCAAGCCTATGAAGAATGAGCCGGGGAGCGCCTTGCATCTGCACCAGAGCATTAACGATCAAGACGGCAAGAATATTTTTTCCACCGAAACGGGCGAGGAGAGTGATTACTTCCGCTGGTACATTGGTGGATTACAGAAATATTCAAATAGCGTGATTTCCTTTTTTGCACCAAACGTCAACTCTTACCGGCGTTTCACAAAAGATGTATCAGCCCCCATCAATCTATGCTGGGGTTATGACAATCGTACGGCCGGTTTACGTATCCCGGACTGTACACCGGCTTCACGACGCATTGAAAACCGCTTTCCGGGAGCCGATGTAAATCCCTATCTGGCGGTGGCGGCATCTCTGGCCTGCGGTTACCTGGGAATCAAAAACCGTATAGACCCGACCCCTCCACACAGTGGTAACGCCTACGAGGAAGAGATCATGCTTCCCAGAAGCTTGGAGGAGGGTATTCGCGCGCTGGATGAGTGCGATGAGATAAAGGAAATCTTCGGTGAGCTTTTTGTGATGGCTTATACCGACGTCAAACTGGAAGAGTTTGAGGCTTTTATTCGTGTGATTAGCTCTTGGGAGCGTGAATTTCTGCTGCTCTCCGTTTGAATGCCAATAACGGGGCAAGTATGGGTCCAACCGAGCCCCTTGCTTTTGTTTTGGGTTGCCGTGTCCCAGACGTACACATATAAACGGATCATCAGGCGGTCATGGATTACTGTTTCTGGGTCGTCTGTTCAATCTACGCCGACAAAATACGTAGGGCAGGTTTTCCATTGAAGGATCGAGGAGTAATGATAATGATCTGGAGTAGGGCATGTATTTCTCGTGATAGATGATTCATCAATATCACGAATCGGGCACGCCTTAATACAATCAATTTTTATACACATCCACCCATATCTGCCCTAACCGTAATAACAAGAGATAAATTAACTACTTAAGTTTATTTCTATGCTTTCTGCACTCCATTGCCGACATGCGGTCTTCGATTTCTCTCATCCTTTTTCGCCAATATTCCATCTGCGAGCTTGAGCCACCTTTTCGTCGCAGGTATTGGTAATACTTTTTATCATTTTTTAGGTTTTGGCAGGCCGCCAAGCTACCTTGCGGGTCTCCAGCATGAGCATGGTTTGGCAAACTAATTGCCACACCACAGCTGACACCAATTACAACCAGAACCATGTATTTCCTTACACTTCGCATATAGCTCTCCTTAGCGATGGATTTTTGATGTGGATTGCCGATGACAATCGGTTTGGTGTATGGGCTGAATTTCGCATGCATGACCACCTGGACGGTGGTGTGGACCAACTGGGAGATCCACGCTGGTCGTCTGCACTGTAATGATTTGTCCTTGAGTCATTGGTGGAATCGTTAAACTTGAGAATGCCGCTTTATGGCGTAACGAACTACAAAACCATTGAACCCGTTGCACAGGCTGCCAACCTGACAAACGTCTTGACCCTGCATAACGCGTCAATAGCTAGGCAACTTCTCGATTTCGGTCTTACCCGCCCCAGACCAAATTGCGCATAATGTATATTATGTTAAATATAGTAAATTATATGCAGTAGTTGGGCATGCGACAATTTGTCACATGTTCCCCTCTTAACAACCTTCTTAAAATGCTGCCCAAAATTTGCTCCCCTATTAAGGATTTATTTTGACTCTATTCATGCATACGCCATCTACAAAACGCTTTTCACATACTGCCCTGGCGATGGCCATTGCTGCCACTTCGTCGTGGTCGGTATTCTCGCAAGAAATCACAGAAGAGATTCTACTGATCAAGCCACAACAGTCTGTACCAATCACCACTGGTGATTCTGCTGCGGTATTAAAAGAAGAAGGTGTCGAGTTCTACTCTGCCGGAGGCATAGGAAAACTGCCTGTTATACGCGGCATGAATGGCGATCGGGTAAAAGTCCTAATAGATGGTAGTGAAATTACATCATCCTGCGCTAACCATATGAATCCACCCCTGTCCTACATAGACTCAAGCCGCATAGAATCGGCCATAGTACTATCAGGCATCACACCGGTAAGCAGTGGTGGCGACAGTTTTGCCGGTACTATTTTAGTTACATCCCAAACTCCCATCTACTCCACCTCCGACAAACTTCATATACAGGGTAGTATCGGTGCTTTTTTATCGTAGCAATGGGCAACATCATGGCGAGTTCCTTAATACCACGATCGCCAGTGATAACCTCAGCTTGAACTACACCGGTAGTCTAGACCGATCCGCCACGTATCGTGATGGAGACGGCGACAAGGTTCTTGACACCCTTTATCGCTCCGAAAGCCATGCCATTACGATTGGTGCCAAAGGCCAAGATCAGGAGGTAATTGTTAAGCTTACTCACCAAGAAGTGCCTTATCAGGGCTTTCCAAATCAGTACATGGATATGGTCGGCAATAAAAGCAACGGGGTTAGCGTCAACTACTTGCGTGATTTCAACTGGATTAAGCTCGATGCCCTATTCAGTTGGAACGATGTCGAGCACGAAATGGGGTTTTTTACCAAGGAGAAGACCGGCACCATGCCTATGAGCACGGACGGTAGGGACGTTGGTTATGTCATCAAGGCTGAATTTCCCCTCACCGAGCAATATACCCTGCGTGTCGGTAATGAATATCATCATTACAAGTTGGATGACTGGTGGCCAGCCGTGCCTGGTTCAATGATGATGGGGCCTGACACCTATGTAAATATTAACGATGATGAGCGTGACCGCTATGCTCTGTGGGCTGAGTCTGAATACCGCATCAATCCCCAATGGACCACTGTGGCGGGCATTCGCTATGAACACGTCATTACTGACACAGATGACGTCCAGCCCTACAACACCATGCCGATGATCATGATGTCCACCAACCTCGATGCAGTTGCAGCAGAGGCATTTAACGGGCGCAATCATAAACAAGTTGACGACAATATTGATCTCTCACTGATGTTTCGCTTTGAACCCTCCACCGAGGAAACCATCGAATTCGGCTACGCTCGCAAGAGCCGCTCTCCCAACCTGTATGAGCGATACTCTTGGGGTAGAAACACTATGGCTATGACCATGATCGGCTGGTATGGCGACGGCAACGGCTATGTAGGGGACATCGATCTGGACCCTGAGATTGCCCACACTCTGAGTGCGTCCTACACCAAACGCTCACAGGATGATAGCTGGGAATTTACCATCAACCCCTACTACACCTATGTAGATGACTTTATTGATGCCACCCAGATCGGAAGTTTTCACCCGAGAATGGTTATGTCAGTCACCCGCCCCCTACTTCAATTCACCAACATCGACGCTGAGTTTTACGGGCTCGATCTGAATGGTTCACGCAGCCTGTGGAACTCATCTGCATGGGGCTCAGGCATCATGCGGGGCCAAATTGCCTACACCCGCGGCAAGCGCAAGGATGGTCCGGAAGATCTTTACCACATAATGCCTCTCAACGTTAAGATTGCCCTCGAGCAGATCCTTGGGCAGTGGACAAATATCCTTGAATTGGAATGGGCGGATAAAAAAGACCAGGTCGACCAGATTCGCCTGGAAAACGATACTGCTAAATACACGCTTCTCAATGCATTCACCGAATACCGCTGGAATTCAACAATCATCAACTTCGGCGTTCGCAACCTGCTGGATGAAAGCTACGACCTGCCCCTCGGCGGCGTGAGCATCGCCCAATGGCGTGACGAAGGCATGGTCGGACAGTTTGATTCACTGGCAGGCCCGGGGCGTTCCGTTGAACTGGGTGTTCGCTACCAGTTCTAACGAACAATCTCATCTCTAGCGACCACCGGTGGCTATACAATATAAAGGGGGCCTATGGCTCCCTTTGTCGCTCAATAGGCCCTATTAGCACTCTATTTGTACCAATTTTACTTGCAGACTGTACCGAAACTGGCTGTTCTGGCAGAATTCCCCCTTCCCACCAATGGTTCACAAATACTCTTAAACAACGCCGTAAAATCTGCCCGGGATTGTTATTCCCGGCAAGTAAAACTGGAGTCTCTATGTCCGTTACTAGCTTTCCTGATCGCGAACTCATCGCGGAAATGACCGCCAAGATGCTGCTTGAAATAGAAGCCATCAATTTCAGACCAAATGATCCATTCAAACTTACTTCAGGAAAAGCCAGCCCAGTCTATATTGATTGTCGCAAGATCATCTCCTTCCCACGTGTTCGCTCCACCATGATGGACTTTGGTGCTTCGACCATTTTGAGAAATATCGGTTTTGAATCCATTGATGCTGTTGCAGGTGGCGAAACTGCCGGTATCCCCTTTGCCGCCTGGCTTGCTGAACGCCTCTCCCTGCCAATGCAGTATGTGCGCAAGAAACCCAAGGGTTTTGGCCGAGATGCACAAATCGAAGGCGACCTGAAGGAAGGTTCACGGGTTCTATTGGTGGAAGACCTGACCACTGACGGTGGCAGCAAAATCAAATTCTGCGAAGCATTGCGTCATGCAGGTGCCGAGGTCAGCGATACTTTTGTTATCTTTTTTTACGATATCTTCCCGGGAACAAGGGAAAAGCTGGCAGATATTGGCGTAAATCTACATTATCTGACCACTTGGCATGACGTATTGAATGTCTGTAAAGCTGAGAACCGTATGGACAACCAATCCATTGCGGAAATTGAGTCTTTCCTTAATGCGCCTGTGGAATGGTCTTTAGCGCATGGCGGTGTTGAAGAATAACCAACACAGTCCAATCAAAAGCGATAAAACCTGTCTCAGGGGCAAACTATATGCGATTGCGTTAGCTTTGCCCCTTAGAGCTCGTCATCGACCTTGATTTTGATTACTGCCACACCAGGTTAGCCAAAGATTGAACTGAATATATCGCCAATAATTTCGAAGATAGAAAGAATACCGTCTAACAGCAATTCAAAAAAGCCTGTAACACATTCAAGTGCACTATCAGCAGCCATTACCGCTGGTCCTGCTATGCCACCAAAGGAAGAAATCAGTACCACTGCTGCTATAAGGTTAAATCCTGCAACTATAACGTAGGTAGTTGCACCGATAAGAGCCAATGAAGATATTGTTCTTAACAATCTAATCCAGATAGATTGTTCTTTTTTTCTTTTCATATCTACACCATAAATAGTGTTATCTGTTAATTAGATATGCAGTGTTTATGAGATTAATTCTAGAAAGAGTTAAGACTGCGATCGTGTATATAATCAATCTTTCCCTGAAACCCTAACAGGTATAGGGCCAACCGATCATCTGCATAGTGTGCAAACACCTTGAGCAGCGCTTTGTCGTCGCGTGCAAAATCTTCTCTGTACTGGCTGAACATACTTGATGCTGTCAAGCGACCATTTTTGAGAGTGACACCATTCTTGTGGTTGATAAACTCTCTGCCCGATTCTTTCAGCAGAGCTTTCACGTTATTACCGGTAAAGGCTACCGGCAACAGTCCGGGACAACTCATATCAGCACAATTCAGTCCGAAATGTACTTTGTGATCTTTCCAGATGGGTCGCAAGATTCGGTTTTCAATATCATTCAGTGAGAGCCATTGTCCAGTCACGCTGACTAATTGGCTGTTCAGGGGGCCCTTTGATGAATGCTTTGAACCGATCTCTGAAAAGCTTTTAACCGGATAGTGGTCACTGATGACCTTCACCGTCAATGCGTTATACAGGTTCAGCCAATACGCTTGCTGCTCCTTGCGGCTGTATTTTCTCGGGTCGGTTGCCGACAGCGTATCGATGTATTTTGATAATGATTTTTTGTCGCTGTGATTCAATTCACCGTAACGGAACCGGTTAACACCGGTTTCTTTTTTTACTACATGGTGCTTTAGGATGTTATCCCACGCTTGGTGATTGATGGCCTCACGGTTCCAGTCGTTAGATTTATCCCAGTAGGCCCAATATTGGCTATCGGTCGCGGCCTGTACATTTGCCACACCCAACAACGTGATAAGAATAAAACTGATGAAAACAGGTTTAAGTGCCATGATCAAAGCCATCTGTTAATTGTCGTTATCCACTTTGGTACCACCAACTTCTGTATCATACAATATCAATCCCCTGGACTGTGAATCACCTCTCCATGAATAAACTTAGCAGGTCCCAAATTACGGCCATTGACCAGCAATATATTTGGCATCCCTACTCTTCCCTGACATCACCGATACCGGCCTATGAGGTCACTTCTGCACACGGTGTTCGCATAGAGCTGTCTGATGGACGACAGCTTATAGACGGTATGTCTTCCTGGTGGTGTGTCATTCATGGTTACAACCACCCTACCCTTAACGCTGCGCTTCATGAGCAGGTCGAACGGGTGTCCCATGTCATGTTTGGCGGCCTCACCCATGAACCCGCCGCCAAGCTTGCCAGAACGCTGGTAGATCTTACACCGACAGGCCTGGAGAAGGTGTTTTTATGTGATTCAGGCTCGGTCAGTGTCGAAGTTGCCATGAAGATGGCCTTCCAGTACTGGCAATCCCGCGGCGTTACTGGAAAAACCCGTCTTTTGAGTCTGCGCAATGGCTATCACGGTGATACCTTCGGGGCGATGTCTGTGTGCGACCCTATTACCGGTATGCATCACCTCTTTCACGATGTGCTGATGCAGCAGGTATTTTCCCAAGCGCCGCGCTGTGGATTCGATGACGATTGGGACGAAGCCTACATTACAGATTTTGAGACACAATTGTCAGGGCACTGCGATGAGCTGGCCGCCGTTATCCTCGAACCGATTGTGCAAGGTGCGGGCGGCATGCGCTTTTATTCGCCCCACTTCCTGCAACGTGTACGTGAACTCTGCGATCAATATGATGTGCTTCTGATCGCCGATGAAATTGCTACAGGATTCGGGCGTACCGGCAAGCTGTTCGCTTGTGAATGGGCGGATATTGCCCCTGATATTATGTGCCTGGGTAAAGCACTTACCGGTGGATATATGACCTTGGCAGCCACACTCTGCACTGAAAAAGTGAGTGATGGCATCTGTCAGGGCGAAGCCGGAGTTTTTATGCATGGCCCGACATTTATGGGCAACCCCCTCGCCTGCGCAGTGGCCAATGCCAGCATAGACCTGCTGTTGTCCAGTGACTGGTCTGAAAGAGTTCAAGACATACAGTCACAGCTTCAGGTTGAACTGGCACACGCACGCGACTTTGCTAATGTAGCTGATGTTCGTGTGTTAGGGGCGATTGGCGTCGTGGAAATGAAACAGGCTGTCGACTTGGCAACCATCCAAAAGGCATTTGTTGATCGAGGGGTGTGGATCAGGCCATTCAGTAAACTGATTTATGTGATGCCCCCCTACATCATCAGTGAAGATGACCTGCAACTGCTCTGCCATGCGATGCTGGAGGTGATAGCCAGCCTTCCCTAGCTGAACTGATTCACTATGATTTTGATTAAACTAAAGGATACAGCCCCACCGCCCTGTTAAGTTTATCCATAAATGGTGTACACACTGCTCTCGCCTTTTCAGCGCCAGCCTTTAACGTGGTTTCGATATAGTCCGGGTTCTCCATAAGCTCGTTGTAGCGCTCACGTGGCTCCCGCAGTTCCTCGTTGATCAACTCGAACAGCTGTTTCTTGGCTTCACCCCAGGCGATGCCATTTTCAAACTCACGACGCATCGCATCCGTTTGCTCCTTGGTGGCAAAAGCGCGCCAAATCTGAAACACGGTGGACGTATCCGGGTCTTTGGGTTCGCCGGGCTCCAATAGGTTGGTGACGATTTTATTAATATGTTTTTTCAGCTGTTTTTCCGGCAGGAAAAGCGGAATCGTGTTGCCATAGCTCTTGCTCATTTTTCGACCATCGAGCCCTTGTAATACCGCCACATGGTCATCCACTACCGCTTCCGGTAACGTGAAATGTTCACCGTAGATGTGGTTGAAACGCTGGCCGATATCCCTGGCCATTTCAATGTGCTGAATCTGATCCCTTCCCACCGGCACTTTAGTGGCGTTGAACATGAGAATATCTGCTGCCATCAACACCGGGTAGGAGAACAATCCCATGGTGATGCCATAATCCGTGTCCTCACCACTGTCCAGATTCTTCTGAACCGAGTCTTTGTAGGCATGTGCACGGTTCATGAGGCCCTTGGCGGCGACACAATTCAGAAACCAGGTTAACTGTGGAATTTCAGGAATATCGGACTGCCGATAGAACACCACATTGTCGGTATTCAAACCCAGTGCCAACCAGGTTGCAGCGATTTCCAGGGTCGACTGGTGGACCTTTTCCGGTTCCTGGCACTTGATCAGCGCATGGAAATCTGCCAGAAAGTAATAGGCATTAACATCCGTATTCTGGCTGGCAGCAATGGCTGGTCGGATAGCACCCACGTAGTTACCCAAGTGGGGCGTGCCGGTTGTGGTTATGCCGGTCAGGACAGTATCGGCTTCGGAAGCTGTGTTGTTATTCATGGGTTGTATCTACAGTTAATACGTCTTTTGGGCGCACATCATACGGATTTCAGCATGGGGATAAAGGCGAAATTGTGCATTCAGATGTCTTCCACCAGCAAACTGCCTTCATAACTGTAAAATTCCGTGAGAGCACGGTAGAGATTGTGCGCATCCTCGCTACCGGCCATCTCTCGAATGGAGTGCATGGCAAAGGTCGGCACACCCACATCGAGGGTCTGGACACCCAGCATGGCCGCCGTAATGGGGCCTATGGTGCTGCCACATCCCAGATCTGTCCGATTTACGAAAACCTGAAGTGGCACATCAGCCTTTTCACACAACTGGCGGAAAATGGCAGACGTTACACCATTAGTGGCATAACGCTGATTGGCGTTGATTTTCAGTACCGGACCGGCATTGAGAATCGGGCCGTGATTGCCATCGTGGCGATCCGCATAGTTTGGATGAACCCCATGGGCATTATCGGCTGACACCATCAATGAACGGCGAATAATACGGGTCAGCCGTTCCGGTTGCGGGTAGAGGCGCTCCAGAAGTGACTGCAGCATTGGGCCATTGGCACCACAGGCGGATACACTGCCGACTTCTTCATGATCATTGCAGATCAACATGGTGGTCTGCCGATCGCCGCCTTCCAGTAAGGCTTTAAGGCCGGTAAAACAGCTCAGCAGGTTATCGAGACGGGCACTGGAAATAAACTCATCTCGCCATCCGGTAATGGCAGGCTGCTGGCAGTCATAGAAATACAATTCATAGTCGACAATTTTTTTGCCGGCCAGGCTGGTAGAGGTATGGCTCAGGGCCTCGGATAGAACTTCACGAAAATCCTTGATGTCCTTCTTCGCATCCTTGAACAGAACTGGTGGGATATCCGTTTGCGGATTCACCTTCCGTTCGTTGTTGGCATCCCGGTCAAGGTGAATCGCCAGGCTGGGAATCACCGCCACCGGTCGCTGCAAATCAATTAAGCCCTGACACAGTTTGCCCTCGCCGTTATCTACGATAACCCGGCCAGCGATAGACAAATCCCGATCAAACCAGGGATTCAGTAACGCACCACCGTATACCTCCACACCTAATTGAAAATAACCCTGACGATTCAATTCGGGTTTCGGCTTCACCTTGAGACACGGGCTGTCGGTATGGGCCCCCACCATGCGGATACCCGACTCCTCGACAGGGATCTGGCCCATCACAAAAGCGATAATGGAAGAGCCATTGCGCGTGATGTAGTAGCGCCCACCCTTCTCCAGCTCCCAGACATCTTCTTCTGGTAGGGACTGAAAGCCAGCATCATCCAACAGCTCACGGAGATTTCTGACCGCATGAAAAGGGGTGGGAGAATTACCGATATACTTCAGCAGTTGCTGATTGAAAGGTTCACTACTCATTGGCTTCTATCCTGCCTATTGCCTTAACCCGATTGACTTTCCAGCCTGGCCAGCAGACTGGATGTATCCCAACGACCACCGCCCATGTTGTGTAGTTCATCATAAAATTCATTAACCATGTTGGTCACTGGTAACCGGGTGCCATTTTTTTTCGCTTCTGCGAGCACAATCCCCAAATCCTTACGCATCAGATCCACAGCAAAACCGTGATTGTACTCACCGGCCAACATCGTTAGGTAGCGATTCTCCATTTGCCAGGACTGGGCTGCCCCCTTGGATATGACGTCGATCACCTGTTCGGCATCCAGCCCTGCTGCGCGGGCAAAATGTAACCCCTCTGCCAGGGCCTCAATTAATCCGGCCACACAGATCTGGTTGACCATTTTACATAGTTGGCCTGAGCCCACCGGACCGAGTAACGTAACCTGGCGGCCATAGCTATCCATCAAGGGAGCTGCGCGCTGAAAATCATCGGTATTTCCGCCAACCATAACCGTCAGTTGACCTTTTTCGGCCCCCTGCTGACCACCGGAGACCGGCGCATCCAGGTAGCCAATCCCTCTGTCCGCTGCCACTTTTGCCAGTTCTCTGGTGACAGTGGCGGAAACGGTGGTGTGATCAATAAACAGGGCGCCCTCCTTCATGGCTGAATACGCCCCGTTGTCTCCAGTAGTGATCTCCCGTAGATCATCATCGTTACCGACGCAGGCAAAAACAAAGTCCGCCTCTCTGACAGCTTCGATAACGGTCTCTGCCCCCCTACCGGGATAACATTCAAGCCAGGCCTTCGTCTTTGCCGCTGTACGGTTGTAGACACAGACCTCATGGCCCGCACGACTAAGATAGCCCGCCATAGGAAAACCCATCACACCCAAACCAAAAAAGGCAACTTTGCTCACGGATTAGAATTCCTAATTCATCAAGATAATAATCAGCACGGCACCGAGCAGCAGGCGGTAAATAACAAACGGCAACATCCCAATGCGGTTAATCCAGGTAAGGAAAAGGTGGATACACAGATAGGCGGCCACAGCAGACAAAAAAGTGCCCAGGACTATATCACCCCAAGGGACTTTCTCGAGACGGGTCAGTTGCATCATTTTGTAACCGCCACTGAGCACAATAATGGGAATCGCCATCAGGAAGGAAAAACGGGCTGCGGCTGGGCGGTCAAATCCCAACGCCAATGCTGCAGTAATGGTAATGCCGGAACGTGAAGTACCCGGTATTAATGCGATAGCCTGGGCAACGCCCACAAATAACGCAGCACGCCAGGTGAAGTCGGTGAGTGGACGACTGCGGGCACTGAACATATCAGCAGCACCCAATAACAAGGCAAAGAGGATCGTGGTGATGGCAATCACCAGGGTTGAGCGCAGATGTGTCTCGATGAAATCAGCAAATAACAGGCCCGCAAGTCCAGCGGGGATGGTGGCAAGAATAAGCTGCCAGCCCAACCTGCTTTCCGGTGAGTCACCTCCACCAGTTACGCTACGTAGCCAACCTGTTATGAGGCCCTGTACATCCCGCCTGAAATACCACAATACAGCGACCAGCGAGCCAACGTGCACGGCAACATCAAAGGCAAGCCCCTGATCGGACCAACCCAATACTGCCGACGGCAAAATCAGATGGGCAGAGCTGGAAATCGGCAGGAATTCGGTCAAGCCCTGAATAATGGCTAGTATAGCGATTTGTAGTGCATCCATTACAAACAGGCCTCCCCTCGGCCATTCTCCGGCTTTTGTTCTCGCAATCGCTGGCGTTTTTTCCAGGTCACCTTGTCTCGCAAATACAGTGGCTGCACGTCAGTTACAGCTTGCGTAGCTCCATGTGCAATTTGAGGCATTGCCAGCGTCAAAACATCTAGAGCATCTGGCAAGGCTTCTCTATTAAGAAATGTCGGGGAAATGGCAATTCTCTGAGCGTAATTCCACCCATCGCCAAAACCGTGGACTGCTAGCGGGGAAGCGGTGGCGGGAAGGTCTTCCGGTACGGACAAACTGTCTTCATATAACCTCGTCAATTGGCCGTCACGCCATTCAAACTGCGCCCAATAGACCTCATCCATTCGTGCATCAAACATCGGCATGACGATGCATGGCTCTTTTACTGGCTCCTGCTTGCGAAGCCCTGTGAGGGCTAATGTCTCGAGACTGGAAACCGGGCATACAGGAATGTTAGCGCCGAAGGCCAGGCCTTGAACAACACCAAAACCAATACGAATACCTGTGAATGATCCGGGACCGTGGGTGAATGCCAACGCATCCAGCTGATTCAGGCAAATACCACCCTCTTCCAGCAGCTCATTTACCATCGGCAACAGTAGGCGGGTATGCTCACGACTTGCCAGACGAAAACGAGAAATTACCTCTCCTCGAAGACTCAGCGCCGCTGAACAGGCAGCGGTCGTCGTATCGATGGCTAAAACCGTGTGCACAAAAAAATCCCCCGTCAAAGCGGGGGATTGTAACCTGAATCGGCCTCTGGCAGTGGGCAGGTTTATGCCAACCTGAGGTCAAACCCTTCAGCTTGCGCTTTCATTTTTCGCTTCAGTTCCAGTTGATGTATCTGTCGCTTTGGTCGCGCTGGCATTACTGGATTTTGAAGAAGCTGCCTTGGGTGGACGACCAGGACCACGTTTAGCTGTGGTTGGTTTTTTTACCACAGGTTTTTTTGCAACAGATGTTTTAGCCTTGGCAGGACGTCCGACCGCGCGTTTGGTTGTAGCTGGTTTCACTGCCGCCTTTACAGATTTCCCTGCGCCGGACTTAGTGGCACCTGTTGTCGATTTTTTTGGCCTTCCAGGACCGCGTTTAGCTGTAGTCGTTGTAGCAGTCGCCGTCACTTTTTTGGGTGGTCTTCCTGGCCCGCGCTTCGCCGTAGTTGTCTTGGCAGCAGCGTTTGTCGAAGCAGTCTTTCTGGGGCGACCAGGTCCACGTTTGACGGTAGTTGCCTCAACAGCCTTGGCTTTTGGGGGACGCCCAGGTCCACGGACAGATGGCATCGGGGTTTTAGCTTCCTTCACGGCAGCAACTTTCTTCTCGGCAGCCTTAATCACTGCCTGAGCTTTTTTGTGTAGCGATTTTTCAGCAGATTTAATTCTGGAAAGCGCTCTTCGCTCAACCTCTCTGACCTTTCTCGCCATATCATTGGAACGTTTTTTCAACCAGGCCTGCTCAAAACGCTTCTTGGCCGCATCCAGTTCTTCCTGGGTTTTATCCTTGAGTTTGGATTCTGCCTGAATGACCCGGGCTTTTGCCTTTTCTTCCATATCAGCCAGCTGGCCCATAATTTTTGCAGCGCGTAGCTCTGCTTTTGCCAGAGTGTTTTTTACGTTCAGGTTTTCAAGCTTTGTCATTCCTGAGCGGACTTCCTGCATAGCCTTCTTCAAGGCTGACTGGGCAGCTTTCGATGAATTTTCAGCAACGCGACTTCTCGCTGCCATGAGTTTTTTTCTTACAGCGCTAACTTTGCTGCTCTGGGTAGAAATCTCCTTTTCCAACTTGCTGATAAGATTTTCAGCTTTAGCGACTGCAGGGTTTACCTTGTTGACCTCTGCTTTTTTCCTTGCTGTTGTTTTTTTGGTTGTGGTTTTTGCTACTGCTTTAACAGCAGTTTTCTTGGGAGCTCGAGCCATTGGATGTCCCCTTTAAGCTGGAAAAAAAGAAAATATAATCATCAATAAAATTGATGTGTATAAAGTTTATTCAATTTAAAGATATTTTCCAGCAGAGGAGCAAAAAATAATCAAATATAGACAGTAATTTAGCTTATTTCGGTAAATTTAATTAAATAGTTTTGTTTTCACCAGCGTTGCAAGGGTTTTAATAAATTCTGGAGCATCATTCAAACAAGGAATGTATTGATAATGTTCACCGCCTTCAGATAGAAAAAGCTCCCGATAAGAGATATTTAATTCTTCCAGTGTTTCCAGGCAATCAACCGTAAATGCAGGGCTGATAATATCAATGGACTTCACACCGTTGGTTGCCCAGGTTTTCAATTGTTCATCTGTGTAGGGCTGCAGCCATTGTTTGGGGCCAAAGCGCGATTGAAAACTCATCGCCCACTGGTCTTTTTCCAGAGACAACTTTTCTGCCACTGCTTCGGCAGTGCCCAGGCAGTGTTGGTAATAGGGGTCACCTTTATCAACATATTCCTGTGGAATACCGTGGAACGACATCAAAAGCTTTTCGTGTCGCCCATTCTTTTCCCAGGAATCACGAATACTCTGCACTAAACAGTCGGTATATCCGGAGTGATCGTGAAATGACTTGATCACACTGATATCTGGAACATCCCGCGACTGACGAATAATAGCTGACAACTGGTCGTAGATAGCTCCGGTGGTCGATCCCGAATACTGTGGATACATAGGTAGCACCACATACTCCTGAATACTTTGCTCCCGCAATCTCTGGAAGGTGTGAGAAAGAGATGGTTCTCCGTAGGTCATTGCTTCACAAACCACGGTATTTCCCAGTCCGACATCCTCGTCCAGCTGATTTTGCAGTGCTGTAACCTGGCGCCCGGTAATAACCCGGAGCGGCGACCCCTCAGCCAGCCAGATTTCACCATAGCTATGTGCCACCTTCTTGGCTCGCAACGGGATAATCACCAAGCGCAGTAAAAACCACCACAGCAGCTTGGGTGCTTCCACCACTCTGCTGTCGGAAAGGAACTGTTTCAGAAATTTCGCAACGGCCCCCGGTGTCGGTGTTTCCGGCGTTCCGAGATTAACGACAATAACGGCTTTTTTATTCATAACCTATCAATTTCTGGGCAAAAAAAATGGACCCTATCGGGCCCATTTTGCATGACTGCTTGAACTCAAGCCAGCGCTTCTTCCAGACGTGCTTCAACATCTGCCAGAGCACCAACACCATTGACACTGGCATAAGAAGGCGCACTGTCAGGTTGGGTTTTAGCCAAGCCCTGATAGAAGCCGACCAGAGGCTCAGTTTGTTCGTGGTAAACAGAAAGACGGTTACGGATAGTGTCTTCCTTATCGTCATCACGTTGGATCAGTGGTTCACCGGTTTCATCATCCACACCTTCCTGCTTCGGCGGATTATGGATAACGTGATAGACGCGACCTGAACCCTCGTGAACACGGCGGCCGCTCAAGCGAGACACAATTTCATCATCTGCCACATCAATTTCAATGACTTTGTCGATAGTGACGCCTTCACTGAGCAGTGCTTCAGCCTGGGGAATGGTGCGGGGGAAACCATCAAACAGGAAACCGTTTACACAGTCTGGCTCCTGAATGCGTTCTTTCACCAGCGCGATAATCAGGTCATCAGAGACCAGGCCGCCTGATGCCATGATATCTTTGGCTTTCAGGCCCAGCTCGGTGCCAGCCTTAACTGCAGCGCGCAGCATGTCGCCGGTTGAAATTTGGGGAATGCCAAACTTTTCAGTGATGTATTTGGCTTGTGTACCTTTGCCCGCTCCCGGCGGTCCTAACAAAATAATACGCATCGATGATCTCCGCTTAATCTGGGTAGAATTATAATTAGCAAATTGCCCAAACTCGTGATTGAGGGCGGAAACCTTACACATAATCCGCCCGGATAACAAGCAAATACGCGGCTTTGACCGATGTTACCTGGTCTCCAGTTTGGCCTCACGCCACAACTGATCAAGACGTTGCGGAGAGGTGTTGACAACCTCCTCACCAGACTCAGCAAGTTTCTCTTCAAGGTACTGGAAACGTTTCTCAAACTTTTTCGAGGCATTTCGCAAGGCTAATTCTGTATCGACGCCCAGATGGCGACCGAGATTGACGGTAGTAAACAGCACGTCACCAAGTTCATCCTCGATACACTCCTGATTCTGCTCCCGCAACGCCGCTTTTAATTCGTCGATTTCCTCGTGCAGTTTATTCCACACCCCACCACTATCCGGCCAATCAAAACCATGGTTTGCAGCCCGTTTCTGCAATTTCTGCGCACGACTCAAAGCTGGCAATGCCCGAGGAATATCATCCAGAATCGATGAACGACCTTTATCCTGTCGTTCACCCTGCTTAAGGCGCTCCCAGTTCTGCTTGATATCTTGTTCGTTGGGGTTTTCCTGTGGATCGCGCTGACTGTGCAATGTACCTTCGGGGAAAACATGGGGATGGCGACTGACAAGCTTATCAGTCAGTGCTGATACGACCTGTTCGAAGTTAAATAGGCCCTGCTCTTCCCCCAACTGGCTGTAGAAGACTACCTGAAACAGCAGGTCGCCAAGCTCTTCCTTAAGATGGGAGTAATCCTCTCGCTCAATGGTATCGACAACCTCGTAAACTTCTTCCAGGGTAAAAGGCACAATGGTTGCGAATGTCTGCTTCAAGTCCCAGGGGCAGCCTGTCTCTGGGTCGCGAAGGCGTCTCATCAAGTAGAGAAGATCCTGGAGTAAGCTCTTGTTATCGGACATGTCAGTTTTCATCCAGCCGCTGAACACCGATAACGTTTGGAATCTGCCTCAATCTGGACATCACCGCACTCAACTCGTCAAAACTACTGACCTCGACGGTAATCTCCATGCGTACGGAGACCCCTTTGCGGCCCTCATCACTGCGAGAGTTCATGGCCAACACATTGAGTCCGGACTTATCCAGAATAACGCTCACATCGCGCAGTAAACCACTGCGGTCATAGGAGTCGATGACGACACGGACCGGATAGACTTGCTTGGGTTTGCCACCCCAGGAAACCTCGAGCACACGCTCAGGCTCCTGATTCTGCAAGCGCAACAGGTTGCCACAATCCTTGCGGTGTACTGAAACCCCACGCCCACTGGTGATGTAACCACTAATCTGGTCCCCGGGCACAGGGCTGCAACAACGGGCAATATGCGTCAACAAATTGCCCACCCCGTAGATGTATATATCGGATTCTTCGTAGCGGCTGGCTTTGCTGGGAGTAAAGACCGGAATTTTCTGGGGCTTACTATTCAGATCAAGTGTCGCAACGATCGCATTAACAACTTGGGCAACACCGACATCACCGGCACCAATTGCCGCATACAAGCCCTCTTCACCATGCTTGTTGAACTTTACGGCAATAGCATCGAGATCAATCCGGCCTATATTCAGCTGGCGCAGCTCGCGATCAAGTATCGACTTGCCTGCCTGTGCGTTTTTATCCTGGTCCTGCTTGCGGAACCACTGTTGAACCTTGGCCCTAGCCCGCGCGGTATGGAGATAACCGAGTGCCGGCGACAACCAGTCACGACTGGGGGACTCCTGTTTACTGGTCAACACTGACACCTGATCCGCCGTATGCAAGGTGGCGTTAAGCGGCACAATCCTGCCGTTCACTTTGGCACCCCGGCAACGATGCCCTATAGAGGTGTGAACACGGTAGGCAAAATCCAATGGCGTAGCACCCAACGGAAGATCTACCACATGCCCTTCGGGGGTAAAGACATAGATTCTGTCAGTGGCGTTGTCACGACTGAGTAGTTCCTTGACCTGATCGTCTTCAATCTCTTCGTGCCATTCAAGCACCTGACGCAACCAGGCAATTTTTTCTTCGTAGCTACGTGCGGAGGCTTTCAGGTCGGTGCCTTTATAGCGCCAATGGGAGCAGACGCCGAATTCTGCCTCTTCGTGCATGTCATAGGTGCGAATCTGAATTTCCACAACCTTTCTATTCGGGCCAATCACTGCTGTGTGCAGGGAGCGATATCCATTTTCCTTCGGAGTGGCGATATAGTCATCGAACTCATTGGGGATAATCCGCCAGTGATTGTGAACAATACCGAGAACGGTGTAGCAATTCGCAACAGTGGGCACCAGTACCCGCACGGCACGAATATCGTAGATTTGTGAAAAACCCACATCCTTGCGGTGCATTTTTCGCCAGATGCTATAGATGTGTTTCGCTCGGCCCGCAATATCAGCCTTGATCTTTGCTTTGGCCAGTTCTTTGTGCAGCGTATCGATCACTTCATCGATATAGCGCTGCCGGTCCATCCTGCGTTCGTCCAGCAAACGCGCAATTCGCATATACTCGTCGGGTTCCAGATAGCGGAAAGCCAGATCCTCCAGCTCCCATTTCAACTGTCCTATACCCAGACGGTGTGCCAGCGGCGCATAGACATCAAAAATTTCGCGGGCCACACGCTGACGCTTTTCATCGGTAGCGGTTTTTAATGCGCGAATAGCACAGGTACGTTCGGCAATCTTGATCAGCGCGACACGAACATCGTCAATGATTGATACCAGCATTTCCCTGACTTTGGCAGCCTGCTGAGCTGCGGCGTGACCAAATACCGTTGCTTCCCCATCGGCACGCAGGGTACTGATAACCGCCATTTTCAGAACACTGCTGATAAGCTGCGCCACTTCAGCGCCAAAATGCTGTTTAACCTTTTCGATGGAAAGCCGACGCTCCCTGACAACCCGATAAAGAATGGCGGCGACCAGGCTGTCCACGTCATAGAGGTGTAATTCGGCGAGAATTTCCGCCATTTCAAGGCCAGTTCGGAAGCTGCTAACAGTCGGCGTCCAGCGTTCGTCCCCTGATTTTTCTTCCGCTTCCTGTGCCATCTCACAGGCGGTAATCAGGACGTCACGATCTGTAACGATCTTGCTCAGCAGGCTATCAACCCACTGTTCAATATTGACTGTGCCCTGTTCCTGGACCGGATGGTGGTCCCTAACCTGTACCATAGACAACTCTTATGAGGTGTTTCCTGATGCCCGGATGTTGCGCCAGAGCATCGCGATAATCGTATACCTACTGGGTGGTTCTAAAGCCATCAACTGGTTTTACCAGGAGCCTATTCTGATGGGGAGTATCCCAGGATTTAGTCCGAGAGCAGCTTAACGTCGGCCCGATGAGCCTGCAACTTGCTGATACTCGCTATTCAGACTGATAAATTCCCGAGGATAAGTAACGATCTCCGCGGTCACAGATAATAGCGACAATGACCGCATCCTCCAGCTCTTCAGACAATTTAAGGGCCCCGGCAACCGCGCCACCGGAGGATACTCCGCAGAAAATGCCTTCCTTGCGAGCCATATCGCGCATGCAAGTCTCGGCATCAGCCTGGGAAATATCCATCACCCGATCAACCCTGGATGCATCAAAGATGGCCGGCAGGTAGGCATCCGGCCAACGCCTTATACCAGGAATGGCTGCGCCCTCCTGGGGCTGCAGGCCAACAATCTGAATAGCGGGGTTTTGCTCCTTCAGATAACGGGAAACACCCATAATGGTGCCTGTTGTGCCCATGGAACTCACAAAGTGGGTCACTCGATGTTCACTTTGTCGCCATATTTCAGGCCCCGTGTGTTCATAATGAGCCAAGGGGTTATCAGGGTTTCCGAACTGATCGAGAACGATCCCCTTACCCTCTACTTCCATGGCCTTGGCCAGATCTCTGGCACCTTCCATGCTTTCCTCACGACTGACCAGCACCAACTCGGCACCGTAAGCCCGCATGGCAGCCTTGCGTTCTTCCGTACTGTTTTCCGGCATGATCAGGATCATCCGATAACCCTTGATGGCTGCCGCCATGGCCAGTGCGATACCGGTATTACCCGAGGTCGCCTCAATCAATGTGTCACCAGGACGGATCTGACCCCGTTGCTCAGCACGCTGAATCATACTGATAGCCGGACGGTCCTTGACGGAGCCAGCGGGATTATTACCCTCCAGCTTGACCAGGATGGTATTGGTTGTTTCGCCAGGCAATCGCTGTAAACGCACGAGAGGCGTTTCGCCAATACAGGATTCAATGGTCGGGTAGCTCATTATTTTCTCAACATCCGGATAGTTGCCGGCCCGTTGCTAATCGGTCCAGGGCCGTTACATCAAAGAGCGCTTATTCTAGCTAGGCACTGTACCAATGTCTTGCCGAGGGAGTAGCGACATAAAGATTGTTTAGCTCTATTGGCCTGAAAAAAGGTTCTTGTCGTAACCTGGTCAAATACGCTTGGAAAGCACGACGAAAGCGATGGCATAGTGCTGTTCATCGGAAAGGCTTAACAGCGCCTCATCAGCACCCAGGTCACTCATCACCTGTTGCGCTGTGGCACTCAACCTGAATTGCGGCCGTCCTTTCGCTGTATTTTCCGTTTCCATATCCTGCCAGGACACAGCACCGATGCCAGTTCCCAGGGCTTTAGCCAAAGCTTCTTTCGCAGCAAAACGTTTTGCCAGATAGGCTGCAGACTGGGCGGTTTCATCAAACCGAATCAGCTCACCTGGGCACAGAATACGTTCGGCAAATTTCCGTCCGTGCTGTTGTAGTGCTTTTTCTATACGGGCTATTTCAACAATATCGGTGCCAACTGCAATGATCATGAAGAATCCCTGTTTAAAACCTGGCCACGAGCAAAGAGCTCACGACTTCTGAGTGGACGATCACCAAGTAAACTCTGTATTGCCAGCCTCATTAACCGCTTGGCCGCTTTAATATGACTTGGATTCGAGTAGTCTTCAGCGGCAATTGCCAAAAGCGAGTCACCGCTGAAGCAATTGGGCTGTTCCCGTTCTAAAGGAGTGAGGGTCGGCGACGTAACACCCACTACCGGATCGAACCAATACCAGCCCTTAGGGTCAATCTCAGCACCACTGTCTTCGCTATGCTCCAGAGCCAACCCATAACCCAAATCCGACAAAAGTTGACGCTCAAACCGGCGCAATGCCAGCTCGATATGCTGACCTTCAGATAGCGCATGCAAGGTAGACAGGTAGCAATCGAAGAGGGTTTCATGGGGATCGTGATCCGCCAGCAGTCTAAGGATCAGTTCGTTGAGGTAGAAACCGCTGAACAGGCAATCGCCACGAAGTATCAAAGGCGTTCCAGACTGCTCTGCATTGGCCAAGGTCTTTAGTTCCCCCTTACCTCGCCAGCCCACAATCAACGGCGTAAAGGGTTCGATGGTGCGACCGCGCCCTTTGCTGCGACGCAGAGACCCTCGCGCAACAAGCCTCAGGCGACCATGGTGCCGAGAGAAAAGATCCACCAACTGACTGGTTTCCCGGTACGGTTTTGTGTGCAGGACAAACGCTGGCTCTCCATCGACTTGCTGCACAGACACAGGTTATATGTCCCTGATCAAACGGTTAAAGGAAATAAGCAAGAGAACGACACGTGGGGACAGGTTCAGGGTGTTCATTAATGCCCTGCCAACAGTTTACTCGTCGTAGCCCAGGCTGCGTAACGCGCGATCATCATCCGACCAACCTCTTTTTACCTTAACCCAGAGATTCAGCATAACCTTGCTTTCGAGCAGACGTTCCATATCCATACGTGCCTGCTGGCCAATTTTTTTCAGGCGTGCACCCTTTTCCCCGATGATAATTTTTTTCTGGCCATCCCGTTCTACCAGAATCAGAGCACTGATATGACAAATTTTTCCCTGGTATTTAAATTCCTCGACTTCCACTGCAACTTCATAAGGTAGCTCTGCCCCCAGTTGTCGCGTAATTTTCTCGCGGACGATTTCAGACACCAGATATCGCTGGGTGCGATCAGTCACCTGATCTTCCGGATAATAGTGAATACCCTCGGGAATGTGCGCGATAATCGCCTCTTCCAGCTCTTTCAGGTTCTGTCCGTGCAAAGCCGACAACGGTATCAGCACAGCCTCAGGAAAACGGTTGGATAGGTTTTGCAATTGCGGAATCAAGTCTGATTTTTTGTCGAGACGATCGCTTTTATTCAGCGCGATGATGACCGGTGCTTTACTTCTGGCAATTTCCTCGGCAACTTTTTCATCAGCTTCTGTCCAAATAGTGCGATCTACTACAAACACCACCACGTCCACATCCCGAATGGCGCTCTCCGCCGAACGATTCATAAAACGGTTAATGGCTTTGTCCTGATTGGAATGGAGCCCAGGAGTATCGACGAAGATTAATTGTATTTCTCCCTCGGTCTTGATCCCCAGGGTGTTCTGCCTCGTGGTTTGAGGCTTGCGCGATGTAATACTAATTTTCTGGCCAAGTAGATGGTTGAGTAGTGTCGACTTGCCAACATTGGGTCGACCGACGATGGCCACGTAACCGCAGCGACCTTGTTTCTGATTTTCGTTATCGCTCACTGATGCAGCCCTGACAGCGCGGCCGCGGCCGCTTTTTTCTCGGCAGATCGCCGACTGGTTCCTTCACCCACCGTAGGAGTTGGCAGTCCTTCCACCGAGCAGGTGACCGTAAAATGTTGGTCATGTGCCTCTCCGGCAATATTGATCACTTCGTAAACCGGTAAGGATTTCCCCCTCGATTGCAGCAGTTCCTGTAATTGCGTTTTAGGGTCCTTGAGATTTGTCTGGGTCAGTGTGTCCAGCCGCTCAGAGAACCATGCAAGAACTGCCTTTTCACAGGCTGGCATGCCGCCATCCAGATAGATTGCACCGATAATGGCTTCAACGGCATCTGCCAGGATCGATTCCCGGCGGTGGCCACCACTTTTCATTTCACCACCACCCAGTTTCAGGTGTTCCCCTATACCAAGTTCCCTTCCCAACTTAGCGAGAGTCTTGCCTTTAACAAGGTTGGCCCTGTAACGGCTTAGATCACCTTCATTCGTGTCGGGAAGTTGCTGGTAGATGGCGTGGCCGATAATAAAGTTAAGCGCGGCATCACCCAGAAATTCAAGCCGTTCATTATTGTTGGCACCATAACTACGGTGCGTTAACGCAAGTTCAAACAAGGCCTGATCCTGAAATTCATAGCCTATGCGCTTGAGCAGTCGTTGTTTATTGATATTCACTCGGGATTATTTGGAGGTATCGTAAGAATTTTTGAATTTTACGACCACATCAACGTTACCCATGAAGTTGATTCGTTTTTCATAGTCGAGGGTGACCGAAGTATGGGTCTTATCCCGGATGATTTTTACATCTCTCATATCCATATCTCGGACATTATTGATATCAAAATTATCGGCAAGTTTTCTTCTGATCTGTTTGTCTGTAAGCGTATGAATATTTTCATCAGCCAACGATTCGATAGCCGCGCTGACAAATGAATTATCCAGATACAACGGACCAAGCTTCAGCCCCGCTGTGATAATGAACCCGGCAATGGCAAGTACACACAACCCGCCCAATACAGTAACGCCCTGTTGCTTATGCTGCTTCATTTGCGTCTCTCCAAAGTCATCCCGACGGATATTACTGAATTTTTCCAATACGGTCGAAACTGGGTAAAGTCCCCAAGGACTCCCAGTGCATCCAGATTATCACCGCTTTTCCAACAATATTCTTTTCTGGAACCGGCCCCCAGACACGACTATCACTGCTGTTATCACGATTATCGCCCATCATGAAATAATGTCCCTCTGGAACAATATATGCAAAATTTCTACCCAGTGGGCCTGGAACTATATTTTTTTGGATCCTGTGCACCACATCGCCAAGAGCCTCATCATTGATAATAAAACGTGAATCGGTCGAGGCGCCCTCTACAGCAACCTGTTGAGCTGGTTCACCGTTAACAAACAACTGGTTGTTCACAACGCTCACCTCATCACCAGGCAGGCCAATCACCCGCTTGATAAAATAACGGTCATCCTTCGGTGGAAAAAATACCATGACATCACCACGTTTGGGCTCATTCATCGGTAATATTTTGGTGCCGGTAATTGGCAGGCGTACCCCATAGGTAAATTTATTGACGAGAATGAAGTCACCCACCTTCAAGGTTGGAATCATTGAGCCTGAAGGAATCTGGAATGGCTCAAAAAGGAATGAGCGAAGTACAAACACCAGCAGTAATACCGGAAAAAAAGAACCACTGTATTCAATCCAGGTAGGTACCGGTTGATCGGGAAGGCGTTTTTTCGACAGGAACCACCGGTCTGCAAACCAAACCAGGCCGGAAACCAGCACAAGAATGAATAACACTAGTGGAAAATCAAAATCCATGAATCACCTCAACTATCCGTTTTTAGCACGGCAAGGAATGCTTCCTGGGGAATTTCTACGCTACCAACCTGCTTCATGCGCTTTTTACCCTCTTTCTGCTTTTCCAGCAGTTTTTTCTTACGAGTCACATCACCACCATAACATTTTGCGGTGACATTTTTGCGCAATGCCTTAACCGTAGTCCTGGCAATAATATGACCGCCAATAGCAGCCTGAATGGCCACATCAAACATCTGCCTGGGAATCAATTCACGCATTTTTTCCGTTAACTGACGGCCCTTAAATTGGGAGTTGTTGCGATGGATGATGACAGCAAGAGCATCTACTTTATCGCCATTGATCATGACATCGAGCCTAACCAACGGTGCGGGCTGAAAGCGTGTAAAGGAATAATCAAGAGAGGCAAAACCACGGCTTACAGATTTCAGGCGATCAAAAAAATCCATCACGACTTCACTCATCGGCAGTTCATAAGTCAGGGAAACCTGACCACCCACAAACTGCATGTCTTTCTGAACCCCTCTCTTTTCCACACAGAGGGTAATGACATTACCGAGATAATCCTTGGGAACCAGAATACTGGCTTCACACATCGGTTCACGCATTTCGTCAATATATGCGGGATCCGGAAGGTCCGATGGGTTGGAAATATAAATAACGGAGCCATCGGTCTTGAGTATTTCATAGACTACAGTTGGCGCCGTCGTGATCAGATCGAGGTCGTACTCACGTTCCAGGCGCTCCTGGATAATTTCCATATGGAGCATGCCAAGGAAGCCACAGCGGAAGCCAAAACCCAAGGCATCAGAGCTTTCCGGCTCATAAAACAATGACGCATCGTTCAGGGTCAGCTTGGCAAGCGCATCACGGAAGTCTTCAAAATCATCAGAACTGACGGGAAACATGCCCGCATATACCTGCGGTTTAACTTTCTGAAAACCTGGCAAGGCCGGGACATTCGGTGTCTGGCTATGGGTGAAAGTGTCACCCACCGGCGCACCCTGAATGTCCTTGATTCCGGCCACGACAAAGCCCACTTCGCCAGCTTTTAATACACCGGTTTCCTTATGTTTCGGGGTAAATACCCCGACGCTGTCGACCACGTGAGCCTTGCCAATCGATTTGGCAACGACCTTGTCTTTCACCCGGAGTGTTCCCTGGGTGACCCGAACCAGAGAAACCACACCCAAGTAGTTATCAAACCACGAGTCAATGATTAGAGCCTGCAATGGTGCATCGATATCTCCTTCCGGCGCCGGGACTTTTGCCACCAGCTCCTCCAGAATATCGTCAATGCCCAGGCCCGTTTTGGCGCTGCAGCGCACTGCATCATGGGCATCGATGCCGATAATATCTTCTATCTCAGCAATCACCTTGTCTGGATCGGCCTGCGGCAAATCCATTTTGTTCAAGACCGGAATCACCTCGAGTCCTTGGGCAATCGCGGTATAACAGTTGGCAACTGACTGGGCTTCAACCCCCTGCCCGGCATCCACGACCAACAAAGCCCCTTCACACGCCGCCAGCGAGCGGGAAACTTCATAGGAAAAATCCACATGGCCAGGCGTATCAATAAAATTGAGCTGATAGGTTTTGCCATCTCGCGCCGTGTAATCCAGGGTCACACTCTGGGCTTTGATGGTGATACCGCGCTCTCGCTCAATGTCCATGGAATCAAGCACCTGGGCAGCCATCTCACGTTCTGAGAGGCCTCCGCAAACCTGAATAAAACGGTCTGCAATGGTGGACTTTCCGTGGTCAATATGGGCGATGATGGAAAAATTTCGGATGTGACTGAGGTCTGACACGCTACTTATTCTGCTAGGGGACAGGGTTTGTCCGAGGGTTAAATTCAGGCCGTGCAGTCTAGCGTATTTACCTATGACACGCCATGAAATGAGCGATTACCTGAATAGAATACTATGGGCATTTGCTGTTACCGGAAACTGATCTTTATTCAACCTCATTCAAGGGGGTGGGTTCCGGCAACTCACCAATATTGACGACCAGAGACATGGGTTTGGCATCCCTGAGAATGTCCACAACCACCTTATCACCGGGTGAGAGCATGCCCGTCACCTGTGGGAGATCACCGGGCTGAAATATCGCTTCTCCATTCAACTTAAGGACGATGTCCCCTGCCATGACCCCCGCATCTGCTGCAGGACTGCCTGGTTGAACCTGGGCGATAAATGCGCCGAGATTCTGGTTGCGGCCTGAAGATTTCATCAAAGACGCATCGACAGACTGCACATACACACCCAGCCAACCACGCGCCACCCTACCAGTCGTTCTCAGTTGATGTATGACAGAGGTGGCAACTTTCGAAGGGATGGCAAAGGACAAGCCAATAGAGCCTCCACCAGGCCTGGAGAAAATCTGGGAATTGACGCCAACTACCCGGCCTTCCAGATTAAGCAATGGTCCACCAGAACTACCCGGGTTAATGGCCACGTCGCTCTGAATGAAAGGCACATAACTATCCCCGCCTGCTGTCGGAATACTGCGCCCTATAGCACTGATGATTCCTGCACTTGCTGTGTAATCCAGGCCAAAAGGCGCACCAATGGCGATCACCCACTGCCCGACTTTGATCGTTTCAGGGTCCGCAAACTCCAGAACAGGAAGATCTGTCTCATCGATTTTAAGCAGCGCCAGATCTGATCGGGCATCAACACCAACCACCTTGGCCTCATACACACGATGATCTATGAGCTTAACAGTGATATAGGCGACATCCTGCACAACGTGCTGATTCGTCAGCACATAGCCATCTTCTGAAATGAGAAAGCCTGAACCCGTACCAGGAACATTACCGTCACGATTGGGGCCATGTTCAAAAAAATCCTGATAGGTGCCAGACGACGTGGAAACACCCATGGCCATTTGCCCGGAATAGGTGTCGATGCGAACAACAGCGGGAGATGATTCGGTAATAAGCTGGTTAAAGTC
Organism: Porticoccus sp.; assembly: GCA_023261185.1. GTDB lineage: Bacteria > Pseudomonadota > Gammaproteobacteria > Pseudomonadales > Porticoccaceae > Porticoccus > Porticoccus litoralis. Next base: position 4,700 of record JALRJN010000036.1, on the reverse strand, counting down.
TGGCCAGCCGTGCCCTAATGCGCCGGCTGAAAAACAAACGGCGAGAACATAGACCAACCTGACGAACAAACTATGAAACATCAATATCTCCCACTGGCATGGGCAATGGCGACAACGTTACACCAGTTCTATAGCGGGCAAGTGCGCCAACAATTGTGGTTGTATCCGTATATTATTTTTATTGATCAGCGAATGTAGTCTGGCGATCAAGCCTCCACCAAGTAGACCAAGCAAGGCACCCATAGCAACAAAAACGTCTGAGGTGGAAAACATAGCAGCCAATACTGCCCCTGTTACCAACATCAACAGGGGTAAAAAATAAAGTAGCAAGGTCCCCCGTACCAGAACATCTTCAGGGATACCAATAACGACCTGATCATTAGCTTGGATATCTTTCAGGTCACATTCGCCGGGTAACACCCTGATAACTGCAGAGTTTCCCACAAAGCGTGCCAACACACCCTGTCCACATCCCTTTTGCACCGCACATACGTGGCATGCAGAGCGCTGGACAGTCTCTACCCAGAGACCATCATTTTCGAGTGCAACTACTTTGCCGGTTTCCTTAATCAAGGCGGCGTCTACTCCAGTAAAATTATCTGGCACTATAACCCAGCCCTATGGGCCGGTCATGGCCATACTTAGGGTGTTGACTGTCTTGGGGAAACAGATTGGGCCACCAGCTTGGCAGTTTCAACGGGTATTTCACCGACAACGCATATGGTGTAGTGGCGCCCGTCAACGGTAACCCGCGACAGATAGGCCACTGTCGCCCCTCTCTGAGCTTGCATCTGAGGCAGATTAGCTGGCATCTCAGAGTCGATAAAGAGTGAGAAAACTGACAGACCATCTGTGTAAATCAGCGTTTCCCTTGTGTTGTCCTGTGTGAGTTCAAGTCCTGCCATCGTATAACCGGGAGGTAGCCAACCTGCACGCCATGCTCCTGATTGTCTGTCTGGCATGCCTCCCCGGTTCAGACAATTTGATTTGCCCGGAGAAACAACGTGCATGGAGTCGCTGGAAGCCAATAAATCTTCAGCGTTCACGGTGTTATCGATATTGATATCCACATATTGAAAACGCTCCAGCACACGATTTTTGTTGCCGACCAGAAGCGACTGCAGCAGCAACCCAGTCTCTTTATCAATCCCAAGAACATAGCCATATCGGTGTTCATCTTTGGGAACAACATGAAGAACTGCAACATCCCGTCCAGCCACACGGTCGTCGGATTTTATCTGTACGCTGTAGTAGTTGTTGAGTGTTTGCTCAGGAATAGTAGCAAGGCTGGCGGCATTACCGCGCAATATGGCATTACCCATATGTTCGCAGTTGACATCATTTCCGCGATGTAGAATTTCCTGTTTGGGACCACTTAGGAGAACCAGGCGTTCGACCTCGCGATCATCCTGGATAGCATGAAAAACTTTGACAGTTTTCAGAGTGCCGCCATGCTCGTAAGTGAATATTCCGGTGTAATCGAGCTGACGGTTTGCTTCAGCCATCCTCTGGAGCAGTTCTCCTCCAGAGGTTTCAGGTTCTATGGCGTATACATGTGTTTGCAATAAAACACTGGCAAGGATAACGACAAAACACCTTGGTAAACGCATACAACGTCTTAAAATCAATAGTCCTGACTGGCTGGCATGCGTGCGAAGGGCAGCATTCCCTGATTGGTATTAAATGCCGCGTGTTCCGTATGACGTGTCATCAGCTTGTTGAGATAGGCCTGAACCTGCTCGCGAGTCACATCATCGGGCACGACTTCTTGAACAACAATAACAGGCTGGGGTGAACGGTAACCATCGGACTCAGTGCTGGCACTGACATTGCGTGCGGTGACTGCGGGAATGCCAAAGTCAGCAGCTGTTCTCAGTTGAGGATTAACAAAATTCATCTGTACGTCATCCACCGAAGCTACAGGGGCCGTAACCGCGCTGGGTTGACTGTATTGTTGTACACCGAGAACTGCTAATGCGGCTACAGAAGCTGCTATAGCAAAACGTCCCAGAGGCTTGGCCATACGGGACACTGCAGCCCGGGCTCCATGTGTTGGCTCATCATCGAGTGCGGCCCGTATAGCAGCCGAGTAGTCGGTTATCTGTACCGGCAAGTCTCTGCGCATGGCAGAAGCGGCAAGTTGATAGCGACGCCAAGTGTCGCGAAGCTCATCTGATTCGGAAGTCACTTTAAGTGTTCGGTGAAACTCCAGCTCATCGGTTTCACCATCCATTAGTGCCGAAAGAGACTCTTTTTCGCGCATGTTATGGTCACTCATACTTAACCTGCCTTATTTGCGGTTATTGTTAGTCTGCCACACCGAGTAGCAGCGCACTACAATTATCGCTTCCTAGCCATGTACAACGCTTACCGAGTCTGGAAGTCACTGATAAGACCAGAAGATTATAAAAAGGTTCAAACCTAAAATGGTTAGCCTTCCAACAATCTTATTTTCTCATCAATCGCCTCTCGCGCACGGAAAATACGCGACCTCACTGTACCTACCGGGCAATCCATCACCTCGGCAATTTCCTCGTAACTGAGACCCTCAAATTCCCGTAAAGTTACCGCTGTTCTAAGATCTTCAGGTAGATTTTTTATGGCCTGGTCCACCGCGATTTCCAGTTCATCTCTGTATAGAAGATTTTCTGGTGAATCAATGTCACGCAAGCGCTCACTGCCTTCATAAAAATCAGCTTCTTCTGCATCCACATCACTGGCCGGCGGTCGCCGGTTTTTGGCGACCAGATAATTTTTCGCTGTATTAACGGCAATGCGATACAGCCAGGTGTAAAAAGCACTTTCTCCACGGAACTTTGCCAGTGCTCGGTAGGCCTTAATGAACGCCTCCTGTACGACGTCGTTCACCTCATCAAAGTCCTTGATATAGCGGCTGACAATCGCATGTACTTTGTACTGGTATTTCATGACCAGCAAATCGAAGGCACGCTTATCACCCTTCTGAACACGGGCGACTAAAAGCTTGTCACTGTCTGCTGCCTGCTCGGCTTCCATAACTACTCCACTAATTACCCACGTGCCTTCAGGCAATTGCTAGACAATCGCAATCATAAATAGTTCGTGGGACGCAGATGCCAACTGCACCTGTATTCATTTTTAGCCCGCTATACTATCATGCCAAATTATCCATTCTAGGACTTAGTTTCGTCGATGAAGAAAACGCACCACCACGATGTGTTGGTCGTTGGCAGTGGTGCGGCTGGCATGACAGTTGCCCTGCAATTAGCCGACAAATACCGCATTGCCCTTCTCAGCAAAAGTGCTCTCAAATCTGGCTCCACCTGGTATGCCCAGGGAGGCATAGCTGCCGTTTTCGACAACGAGGACTCCATTGAGTCACATGTTCAGGATACCCTTATTGCCGGCGCGGGACTCTGCCACGAGGACACTGTCCGCTATACGGTAGAACAAGGACCAGAGGCCATTCGCTGGCTGGTCCAACAAGGGGTCAAATTCACATTAAACAGCGACAACGACGACTACCACCTCACCCAGGAAGGTGGTCACAGCCACCGTCGCATCCTGCATACAGCGGATGCCACAGGACGCGAAGTTTCTTCTTCATTGGCTGATCAGGTGCTGCAACATCCTTCTATTGATGTCTACGAAGACCACACTGTAGTGGACCTCATTACCCAGGCCGACAGCAACTCCAGCCGTGTACGCTGTAGTGGCGCCTATGTACTGGATAACGGTAATGACTGTGTCTGTGTTTTTCAGGCCAAAGTGGTGGTGCTCGCTACGGGGGGTGCCAGCAAGGCGTACCTCTATACCACCAACCCGGATGGTGCATCCGGCGATGGCATCGCTGTAGCCTGGCGCCGTGGCTGCCGTGTTGCCAACATGGAATTTAACCAGTTCCACCCCACCTGCCTCTACCACCCCAGCGCCAAAGCTTTCCTGATTACCGAAGCACTTCGTGGCGAAGGGGCACAGCTAAAGCTTCCCAATGGGGAGCGGTTTATGGACAAATTCCACCCCAGCGGTGAGCTGGCTCCCAGAGATATCGTAGCAAGGGCCATTGACCATGAGATGAAGCGTCTCGGTAGTGATTGCCTGTTTCTTGATATTTCTCACCGTTCGGAAGAATTCTTGGAAAGCCACTTTCCCACCATCAAGGCCAAGTGTCTGAGCTATGGCATTGATATCACCAGGGAACCCATTCCTGTGGTCCCCGCCGCCCACTACACCTGTGGAGGTATCATGGTCAACAAAAGTGGCCAGACCGACCTCTGGAACCTGTATGCGATTGGCGAAACCGCGTTTACCGGGCTACACGGCGCCAACCGCATGGCCAGTAATTCCTTGGTGGAATGCGTGGTCTACGGTCAGGCTGCTGCACAGGCCATTCGCGACAGTATCGAAAATATCGACGAACCGGAACCAGCACGGGCATGGGATGAAAGCCGGGTCACACACTCCGATGAAGATGTGGTGATCTCTCACAACTGGGATGAGTTACGCCGTTTCATGTGGGACTACGTCGGCATCGTCCGTACCCGCAAACGACTGGAGCGCGCCCACCACAGGGTTAAATTGCTGCAAAAGGAAATTCAGGAGTACTACACCAATTACAAAATCAGCCGCGATCTACTGGAACTACGCAACCTGGTCCTGGTGGCGGACCTGATTATCCGGTCTGCAGAACAACGCACCGAAAGCCGGGGCCTGCACTACAC
>JALRJN010000100.1 GCA_023261185.1 Porticoccus sp. | reverse complement strand
GAAGTTTCCCTGGCCATCCACCAGCATGTAACGCAGCGAGAACGGCTGCGCCATCCGCACAATCGTGTCGTAAACAGCGGAATCACCGTGGGGGTGATATTTACCAATCACGTCACCCACAACCCGTGCCGACTTCTTGTAGGGTTTATTCCAGTCGTTATTCAGCACGTTCATGGCAAACAGCACTCGACGATGCACCGGCTTTAGGCCATCGCGTACATCGGGCAGCGCTCTACCGACGATGACGCTCATGGCGTAATCGAGGTACGACTGGCGCAGTTCGTCTTCAATATTGACGGGCAGGACTTCTCTAGCTAATTCACCCATGCTGGTGCTCAATCCCCTTTATGCTTGTTTTGTGCCGAGGCGCCAAATAGCGCCAAAACAAGCGCGCGATCATACCATAAAACCGGCCCGCGACGCCTCTGTATCCCTTTGTTTAATGATCTTTTTTCTGCGGGTATACTGCCCTGCCCCAAGGCCGTTACAGGATCGCCGAACCATGACCAATGAACCCATCGATTTGCTGATTTCAGCGCGCTGGATTATTCCGGTCATTCCCGAGGATCAGGTCTATGAAGATTGCAGCGTCGCCATCGACGGCGGCAACATCACTGCCCTGTTACCTTCGGCAGAGGCAAAGCGCAAATACAGCCCCCGCCAGCAGGTGGAACTCGGCAACCACGTGCTGATACCGGGGCTGGTCAATGCCCACGGCCATGCCGCCATGACTTTACTGCGCGGCTTCGCAGATGACTATCCGCTCAAAACCTGGCTCGAAGAGCACATCTGGCCAGCAGAAATGCGCTGGGTGAACGAAGAATTCGTTCAGGACGGTACAGAACTGGCCATTGCAGAGATGATTCGCAGTGGCACCAGCTGTTTTTCCGATATGTATTTCTTCCCGGAGAGTTCTGCCAAAGCGGCGATACAAGCGGGTATGCGCAGCCAGATTGCCTTTCCGGTTTTTGATTTTCCTTCGCCATGGGGGCGCGGCCCCGACGAATACATCCACAAAGGCCTGCAACTCCGGGACGACTACAAGGGTCGCGAACTGATCAGGATAGCTTTTGGCCCCCATGCACCCTACACCGTGAGCGATGAACCACTGCGCAAAATTGCCACATACTCCGAGGAGCTGGAGACCTCTGTTCAGATTCACCTCCACGAAACAGCAGAGGAAGTCGCCACCAGCATCAAACAATATGGCGTGCGACCCATCCAACGCCTGAAAGAGCTGGAATTCTTCTCACCACTCACCCAGTGCGTACATATGACTACCCTGGACGACACGGATATAGAAACCATCGCCGCATTCAATGCCCAGGTAATTCACTGTCCACAGTCCAACCTGAAATTGGCCAGCGGTCTGTGCCCGGTGGCGAAATTACTTGAAGCCGACATCAATGTCGCGATTGGCACCGATGGCGCAGCCAGCAATAATGACCTAGACATTTTCGGCGAGCTCAATACGGCAACCCTGGTCGCCAAAGCTGTAGCCGGCGACCCCACTGTCGTCGACGCTCACCAGGCACTGCGCCTGGCCACCATTAACGGCGCCCGTGCCTTAGGCTGGGCTGACCATATTGGCAGCATCGAACCCGGCAAGGCGGCGGATCTGGCCGCAGTCGCACTGGGGACAATTGAAACCGAACCGCTGTATAATCCGGCCTCTCAACTGGTCTACACTCAGTCAGGCAGTCGAGTCAGTCATGTCTGGGTCAACGGCACAGCCCTAATGGCAGACCGACAATTGCTGACCGTCAATGAAATGGAAGTACTGACCAAGGCCAAACTGTGGCGCCGCAAACTGGTTGATGCGTAACCAGTTCAGCTCCCAATTAACCAGAACACACCCGGAACAACCGATGCCCGCACCCAATATAGACCGCGCTGAAATTGCCAAATTTGAAGCTTTGGCTAGCCGCTGGTGGGACCGGGAAAGTGAATTCAAACCCCTGCATGACATCAACCCGCTGCGTGCCAACTGGATTGATGAACGCTCCCCGGTTGCGGAATGCAAATTGCTTGATGTCGGCTGTGGCGGGGGCATTCTCGCCGAGGCGATGGCCCACCGAGGCGCAGATGTGACTGGCATTGATATGGGGGAAGCCCCGCTGGCCGTGGCCCAGTTACATGGCCTGGAAAGCGGCATTGCCGTCAATTACCAGCGCTGTACCGCTGAAGAAATGGCGGAACAACAACCCGAAACCTTTGATGTTGTCACCTGCCTGGAAATGCTGGAGCATGTGCCGGACCCACTTTCCGTCATCAAAGCCTGCTCCCGACTGGTCAAACCTGGCGGCCACCTGTATTTTTCCACCATCAACCGCAACCCGAAGTCATACCTGTTCGCCGTTGTCGGCGCGGAATACCTGCTGAGAATGTTGCCCAAGGGTACCCATGAATACAGCAAATTCATTCGCCCTTCCGAGCTTGGCATCTGGATACGCGACTGCGGGTTGGAACTGCAGGATATGACAGGGCTGGTTTATAACCCTTTTTCACGTCGCTACCGTCTTGATGAGCGCGATGTGGACGTCAACTACATGGTTTACGCCCGCAAACCTGCCTGATGTCTGAGCCACTCACCACCACACCAAAATACCGCGCTGTGCTGTTCGACCTGGACGGCACCCTGCTGGACACGGCACCGGACTTTCTCACCTGCACTAATCAATTACTGCACAGCAAAGGAATGCCCCTGCTCGACGAAGCAAACATCCGCCGCCTGGTAACCCATGGCTCAGCAGGCATCATCAACAAGGTCTTCCAGCTGGAGCCGGAACATCCGGATTTCGAACCCATACGCCAGGAATTGCTGACCCTGTATTTTGACAATCTCGCGGACCGTACCCGGCCCTTCCCTGGCATCTCAGAACTGCTATCAAAACTGGCACAACACAACATACCCTGGGGTATTGTCACCAACAAACCTGAGCGCTACACCCTGGCCATTCTTGATCAGCTACCGTTGTGGCCACCACCCGCCACTGTTATCTGTCCCGATCATGTACAACGCACCAAGCCTGATCCTGAGTCCGTGTTGCTAGCCTTGCAACAGATCAATATTGAACCGCATGAAGCGGTCTTTATTGGCGATCACCTTCGTGACATTGAAGCTGGTCTCCGGGCCGGTACCGCAACCATTGCCGCGGCCTACGGCTACCTCAGTGAAGATGAGGACCCCAACGACTGGGGAGCCCACCACACGGTGGCATCTGCCACTCAGCTGGCCAACCTGATTTTTTAAAGGAAAACCCATGAATCCAAAAAACTACCAGGCACCTGACAGGCTGTTAGAAAATAAAGTCATCGCCGTCACCGGAGCCGGTGACGGGATCGGCGCGGTTGCCGCCAAGACCTTTGCCGCCCACGGAGCCACCGTTATTCTGATCGGCCGCACAGTGCCCAAGCTGGAAGCGGTCTACGATGAAATTGAAGCTGCTGGAGGTCCCCAGCCGGGGATCTACCCCATCTGTCTGAATGGCGCAGTAGAAAAAGACTATCAGGATATGCACGACCGTCTTGAGGAAATCTTTGGAAAGCTGGATGGCCTGTTACACAACGCAGGGGAATTGGGTCAACGCACACCTATCGCCAACTATAAACTCGAGAGCTGGCAGAAAGTCATGCAGGTCAATGTTACTGCTCAGTTTCTGATGACCAAGTCGTTACTGCCCCTGCTGGAAAAGGCGGATCACGCCTCCATTATCTTCACCAGCTCCGGAGTGGGACGTGTGGGCAAACCTTTCTGGGGCGCCTATGCAGTCTCCAAATTTGCCACAGAAGGCCTCTGTCAGGTACTCGCCAATGAGCTGGATGGCACCAGCAATATTCGTGTCAACTGCATAAATCCAGGCGCCACACGCACCCGCATGCGGGCTGTTGCCTACCCGGCGGAAAACCCAGCGTCAGTGAAAACCCCGCAGGAGATCATGCCAGCCTATCTGTATTTGATGGGTGATGACAGCCAGGGCATTACTGGCCGGTCAGTGGACGCGCAATAAGCTCCCGCTCAGTCCGAATTCAACTTTCTACCAATGACTGTGAAACTTGTCTCTGCCGACCGCGCATATTCATAAAGGGGCGCTCTACGAAAAGATAGACAAGCCCTGCCACCATCAAACTCATCGGCACTCCGATAACTGTAGCGAGAGCAATTTTCTGGATAGTTGGCAGTTGCGGAGCCATCTGGAATATACCGGTGTATATACCACCAATGACAAAGGGATGAAAAAGATAAGTGGAATAGGCTAGCTGTCCGACGGGGTAAAGAATACGTGATGACAAACACGTTGCCAAAAAACCACTCAAACCAACGTTGCAGTACAAGGTTGCCAGTAGAATGACACCCACGGCTACAGTAAATAAATTACGATAACCGACGTAGTAAAGCGTACCCCAGAACTGAGAAAAATATGCTTGTTGATTATTGACCGGCACGGATAAGACGAACAACACTGTGATTAGGGAAACCAGTGTTAACAGCCCCACCAATCTGCGATAACGGTGAAACACCACCCTAAGCTGCTCTCCGTAAAAAACGTGGAAATATGCGGCAAAAATGCCCGGCAAGAAGCTCCCAAAGCGAGCCCAGGGTTTTACATAGATAGCGTCGATCACATCAAAAAACCCCTCACAGGAGTTTTCATACCAACAAATGGGCAAAGACAGCTCATGGTAATGAATAATCAGATAACGAATCAGCAGGGAACCCAGAAAGGCTACCGCAGCTACCCCCAACAAGCGCACTGGACTACGATGTCGCATAACCCACAACAGCAGCAGCGGGAACAGGAAATAAAACTGTTCTTCAATCGCCAAAGACCATGTCCAGGGCATGAAATGCGTGTTGGCAGGGAACAGGTTGTTGATGTAGAGCAAATTGGTCCACACATATTGCCCGTTCGGCAACGCCATTAAGCCCAGGCCCATAGCAAGCAAGTATGCAGGCATCAATCGCATAAAACGTCGTTTGTAAAAATGCCCAAAACGAATCGTGTGACTATTGCGATATTCAGTCATCAAAATGGAGGAAATCAGAAAACCACTGATCACAAAAAAACGTCGACGCCCAACTCTCCGTTAAATACCCAGTTTAGCCAGATAGGCGAGCTGTAGAAAAAAGCAGGCGCGGATGATTCAAATATTGACAGGAACCAAACACAGTGGACAGCCAGAACCAGCAGAATTGACAGCGCTCGCAACCCATCAATGGGTCGCAACTGTCCCGCTTCTGGCCTGAGCAGTATCTGTATATTTCGGCGTAGGGAAAAGGGACCGAGAACGTCTGACACTTGTATTCCTTTTAGCACTCACCAGAATTTCGAAGAGATTTCAGGCTGGGCAGTGTGGTGGAAAAGCCCTCGGGAAAGCTCACCTTTGGGGTATACGCCAAATCACGAGCAGCCTTGCCGATGGGGAATTGAAAATCTCCGGACAGTAACTGCGCGGCTGTCTTACTGACTGGCAGCGTTTTTAATAATTTTGCCTTAGCCAGAATTTCCAGGAGTCCGGCTGCGGACTTTACCAACCCAGTAGGCACTGTGGCGGGTTGCGTCAAGTGGAATTCAGCACAAAGTGCTGTCACCAACTCCTGCCATGTAGGTGAATGATTAGAACATACGTTGTATACCTGACCTACCGATTCCTGACGGATCGCACAAAGCAACAACATGTCTACCAAGTCATTGATATACACCAACGGGACCCGATTATGTCCACCACCAATCAACTTGAACTTGCCGTTAGATATCATCTTCACCAGCTCTGGAAGGAAACCGCCGCGACGGTCTCCTGGTCCGTATATAAATACCGGCCTGACGATAGTAGTTTCTAACTGCCCCACGTGACACGCTTCGAGGCAGGCTTTCTCAGCAGCAATTTTCGCTTGAGCATAGGGATCAATACTACTGCTCAGCAATGCATGCTGTTCATCGCAAACACCCGCATCACTCAATTCATAAACCGCAACGCTGCTGACATACACAAAACGCTGTATCCCCGATTTACAGGCGGCATCCAGCAGATTGTTCGTGCCTTGTGCAATCACACGGTGAATATCTGCGCTGCGGTGGCCTACCCCTGTCAGGGCCGCGCAATGGAATACCACATTCGCACCGGACATGGCCTCGGCCAGGCCTTCAGGCTGACAAACATCGCCAAAGGCCAGAGAAACATCCAAAGCACTGAGCCTTGCAGTATCACTTTGGGGACGAACCAGCGCTGTTACTGTCCAGCCATCAGCAGTGAGCTTTTCGGCCAAGGCGCCTCCGACAAAACCTGTGGCGCCGGTAATAAAAGCGTGTTTTTCCTTATTCGACATAAACCCCGCGACCCTGCAACGGCTTCAGAAAGTGACCCTGGAATGACTAGCGGCTGGACGGCCCTCTGGAGCGCAGACGCTTCAACTGTCGATCCCAACGTTTTTTATCTTGCGGCGCCTGTTGCCGCTGCTTTTTGCGAACAGATAGATCCACGGCAGACAACACATCGGATAGCGACTTGTCATCCAGCTCAATCCACTGTCCCTTGCGCACATAGGAAGGCATGAAGATCGGGCCAAAACGTACCCGCTTGAGGCGGTTCACTTCCACACCCTGTGATTCCCAAAGACGCCGGACTTCACGATTGCGACCTTCCATCAGTGCCACCGTATACCAGCCATTACTGCCAACGCGCTCTCCAGGCACCACATCGCTGAATTTGGCGATGCCATCATCCAGCAAAACGCCCTCCCTGAGGCGCTTGATCATGGCATCATCCACTTGCCCGTGCACACGCACCAGATACTCACGATCCACCTCGTACGAGGGATGCATCAGACGGTTGGCCAACTCTCCGTTATTGGTAAACAACAACAGGCCCGTGGTGTTGATATCGAGGCGACCAACAACAATCCACCGCTCACCACTCAATCTGGGCAGGCGGTCAAATACGGTTTTTCTTCCCTCGGGATCAGAACGGGTACAAACTTCACCTTCTGGCTTGTTGTAAACAAGCACCCGAATACGCTGGTCCGTGCCAAGCAATCTGGCTCGTTTGCCATCTACAATCACCGTGTCATCCGCGGAAACACGGTCACCCAATTTGGCAACCCGACCATTGACCTGCACACGGCCATCACTGATCCACTGTTCCAGTTCCCGGCGCGATCCATAACCGGCCGCAGCCAGTACTTTTTGCAACTTATCTGCCATCAGTTCTGTTGCACCCTGCTTTCTTCATCTGACTCGGGCATTTCCTGCTCGACCGCTGATTCCTCAAGAGAATCAGATAGTTGTTCCTCTGCGTTTTCTGTTGTCTCAGCGACCTGTAGTGAGAGCTCAGGGTCAATACTGTCAATATCGCGGATCTCACTCAGTGCGGGCAAATCTTCCAGGCTCTTGAGATTGAAATAATCGAGGAATTCGCGGGTTGTTGCGTACAGCGCCGGACGCCCGGGAACATCCCGGTGACCAACAACTCTCACCCACTCCCGCTCCAGCAGGGTTTTGACGATTTCGGAACTGACCGACACGCCACGAATCTCTTCAATATCACCACGTGTCAGCGGCTGCCGATAAGCAATCAAGGCCAGTGTCTCAAGCAGCGCCCGTGAATATTTTTTAGGTTTTTCTTCCCACAGTCGATTAATCCAGGGCGCCAGCTCCTGGCGCACCTGAAAACGGTACCCACTGGCGGTTTTGGTCAGTTCATAGCCCCGGTTGCCACACTCATTCTCAATATCCTCAAGCACTGCGAGCAACTGATCTTTTGCCGGCACCTGGTCAATATCAAACAACCCCTGCAGGTGCCCGATATCCAGAGAACGTCCCGATGCCAGGAGCGCGCCCTCTACAATTTTTTTTAGGTGATCGTTATCCATTTTTTCCTTTACTCGTTAACGCGCTTTCACATGGATGGGACCATAGGATTCACTCTGCACTATCTCGACCAAAGACTCCTTGATGAGCTCCATGATGGCGAGAAAAGTGACGACCACACCACTGCGCCCTTCGCTGAGTCGAAACAGGCTGACAAACGGTACGAACTGCTTGTCACGCAGTGTTTCCATCACCTGGGACATACGCTCCCGGGTCGACAACTTCTCCAACTGCACCTTGTGACTCTCAAACATTTCAGCACGGCGCAGCACATCAGCCAGTGACAGCAGTATTTCTTTCATAGCCACATCCGGCTGGGGGCGCTCGCTTTGCCGGTCGGGCTCTTTTGCCGTCGCCATAAAGACGTCACGACCCAAGCGGGGTAATTCATCAATATCTTCTGCCGCCTGCTTGAAGCGCTCGTACTCCTGCAACCGCCGAATCAATTCTGCTCGAGGATCTTCCTCTTCTTCCTCTACAGCCTGCCGCGGCAGCAGCATACGGGATTTTATTTCAGCCAGCATGGCTGCCATCAACAGGTACTCAGCTGCCAGCTCCAGTTGCATGGCCTGCATCATATCGATATAAGCCATATATTGGCGGGTAATCTCCGCCACATTGATTTCGAGAATATCGAGATTTTGCCTGCGGATCATATAGAGCAACAGATCCAGCGGGCCTTCAAACGCCTCGAGAAAAACTTCCAGAGCTTCGGGAGGGATATACAGATCCTTGGGGAGCTCGGTAATCTGTCGCCCCATGATCATAGCGAACGGCATTTCTTCCTGAAGCGGATGGGAATGAAGCTCCGCTGCCGGGATATCCTGAGAGGGGTCTACTTCTGGAACTGTTTGGGGTGCCATGGAACCACGGTTCGCGCTGGTGGAAAGGGCCATTATACTTTGATTCGCTGCTGCGACCAGCGGCACACATGGAAGCTGTATTCAGGTGAGGAAGTCTTCGAATTGCCCGACACCCTGTCTGATGATTTCAGGGGTATCCCCGGTCAAATCAACGACGGTAGTCATTTCCAGCCCGCAAAATCCGCCATCAATAATCAAATCCACCCTGCGCTCAAGCATATCCCGAATATCGTAGGGATCTGTCAGTGGATATTCGTCATCCGGCATAATCAAGGTCACACTCATTAAAGGTTCCCCCAACTCTTCCAACAGCGCCAGAGCAATAGGGTTTGCCGGCACTCTCAGACCGATGGTTTTCCGTTTTGGGTGCATCAGTCGGCGTGGCACCTCTGAGGTTGCCTCCAGAATAAACGTGTAGGAGCCCGGGGTGTGGGCCTTCAGCGTACGATAAACCTGATTGTCAACTTTAGCGTACAGCGCCAATTCTGAGAGATCCCGGCAGACCAGCGTAAAATTATGATGCTTGTCCAGATGACGAATCTGCCGAATTCTGTCCAGTGCTTTTTTATCACCTATATGACAGCCTATGGCGTAGGCCGAGTCCGTCGGGTAAATAATGACCCCCCCTTGCCTGATGATTTCAACCGCCTGATGTATCAGGCGTAACTGGGGATTGTCCGGATGAATGGTAAAAAACTGGCTCATGGATCGCTACTGTATGCTGACTGTAGCCATTATCTCACAGCAGTGAGCGGAAGGGCGCTGTAGAAAGGCTCAATGGCACCTCCCGGCACTCCAAATACATACTCCACACCCAATTGCTCGAGATAGGCTATGAGCAGGTCACCAAATTCCATTTTTTCACCCATTGAGAGATTTGCATTTTGCTTGCCAACCCTGAGAGCATCCATAAAAATTTCTCTTACTTATCAAAAGGATATGGATATTTCTTAAATCTGTTTTGGCAGTTTAGCCATTATTGCCTTATTTTTGCTTAAAATTCAACCATGAAAGGTGCAAATTTCCGAATGGCACACGGAATCAATTTAGCGAAGTGGGCAGTATTTTTCAGCCTCGATTCCACACCCGCTATCCCTTACAATTAACCACTTTTCACACCCCCTGACTTGTAACTTGATGACACAATCTTCCCCTACAGACATTAGTCGTAAAGAGCCCCCTAAAAGTGAAAACCTCCTTCTCAACCTGCTCTTCAATATTATTCTGCCTACGGTAATTCTCACCAAACTCAGCGGTGACGAATATCTGGGCACCCAATGGGGAGTAGTGGTTGCGCTGGCTTTTCCCCTGACCTACGGCCTGAAAGACTTTGTCCAGTCCCGCAAAATCAACTTTTTTTCGGCACTGGGGACGATCAGCGTGTTGCTGACTGGAGGGATCAGCCTGTTGGAACTGGACCCGGCTTACATTGCGATAAAAGAAGCTATGGTGCCTGCAATTTTCGGGGTGGCCACCCTTGTCTCTCTCAAAACCCCCTACCCACTGGTCAAAACCTTTCTCTACAACGACAAAATTTTACAAACCGATAAAATTGCCCTGGCGTTGCAGGAAAATGGCAACGGTAGGAATTTTGAAAGATTGTTGGCTAACGCCTCTTGCTTGGTAGCAGGTTCTTTTTTCCTCTCTTCATTGCTTAATTACCTGCTGGCGACCCTCCTAATTACCAGCCAGCCGGGAACGGTTGAGTTTAATGAACAGTTAGGCAAAATGACGGCCTTGAGTTTTCCCGTCATTGCCTTGCCGGCAATGATTGTGCTGATGGGAGCTCTGTTTTATCTCTTTCGGGGTATCACTCGATTGACCGGACTAACGCTCGAAGACGTTATTCACCATCACGAGAAAAAGGGAAAATAGTTCATGTGGTACGCCATTATCAGTGAAGACACCGAAAACAGTCTGGCCAAACGGCTCACGGCCCGCCCCGCCCACCTGGCAAGACTGGAGGCCCTGAAAACTCAGGACCGCCTACTGGTGGCCGGACCGCATCCTGCAATCGACAGTGAAAATCCCGGGGATGCTGGCTTCACCGGCAGCCTGGTCATAGCCCAGTTTGACTCACTTCAGGATGCCCAGTTGTGGGCAGACGAAGACCCCTACATTACTGCTAGTGTATACGCCAATGTGACCGTCAAGCCCTTTAAAAAAGTACTTCCCTAAAACGGGGCATTGTTACCTAAAATTGTTACCGAAAGTTATTACCGAAAACAGGATCTACCATGAGGATAATTACTGCGGCAATTCTCGTCTTGCTCGCCTTCAACCTTCAGGCTGAAACGGTTTATGTTTCAGATGAATATCGTGTACCGCTTCGCTCCTCACCCTGCCCCCGCTGCAGCATTCTGCACAAGGGCATCAAAAGTGGCACAGCAATGACCCTGGTGGAAACCAACGCAGAGGGATGGAGTCATGTCACCACCTCGAGCGGCCTCGACGGCTGGATGCCCTCCCATTACCTGCAAAATGAACCAACTGCGCGCAAGCTAATCGAAAGCATGAAGGAAAGAACAGCTGCTGCTGAACAACAGGCCACGCAGCTTAAGGAACAGCTGGCTTTATTGCAGGAAGAGAACGATCAGCTGACCAGTCACCTGGAAAGTCTGCAGAGTAATAACGAGGGCATCAGTAGTGAACTGCAGTCCATCAAGAAAATCTCTGCCAACGCGGTCGCGATCAGCCAGCAAAACAAGGAGCTTCTGGAGCGAAACGGCATGCTACAGAGTGAAATCGACGTTCTCAAAGCCTCCAATGAGCGGCTGTCGAATAACGAGCGCAACACCTGGTTTCTCTACGGAGCACTGGCCGTGGTCATGGGTTCTCTGTTAACACTGCTCCTCCCGCGTCTGAAAAAACGTAAACGCTTTTCTGAATGGGCTTAATGATGAAAAAAATTATCCTTACCGTTTTACTCGCATTCTCTGCACTGTCACTACATGCCGAAGAATCAAAGCCGGTACACATACTGCTGACCACCAGCATGGGCGATATCAAGATGGAACTCTACCCAGATAAAGCTCCCAAATCAGTGGCCAACTTCAGCAATTACGTCAAAGCCAAGCACTATGATGGCCTGGTTTTTCACCGGGTTATTAAAGGCTTCATGATTCAGGCGGGCGGCTTCAATGAATACATGAGTCCCAGAGAGCCGTCGGGCAGACCCGTCAGAAACGAAGCCTACAACGGACTTAAAAATGTTCGCGGAAGTGTGGCAATGGCACGCACGAATGATCCCGACAGCGCCATGGCCCAATTCTTTATCAACTCCGTGGATAATCACTTTCTTGACCGCAGTGGCCAGAATGCAGGTTACACGGTGTTCGGAAAGGTGACCGAAGGAATGGACGTCGTCGATAAAATTTCGGCTGTCCCCACCGGCCAGGTTGGCCCCTATGGCGATGTGCCCACAAAACCGATTCATATCGTCAGCGCACGTGTTATTGGTGACGAGTAAGCGTGTCCACAGCTCTCAGCGTCAATCTCAACAAAATTGCTCTGATTCGCAACTCCAGGGAAGGCAACTACCCGGACGTCATCGCGCACGCCCGGACATGTATTGAGCATGGCGCAAACGGTATCACCGTACATCCCAGACCCGACCAGCGGCACATTCGCACCGGTGATGTCAGGGAGCTGTCGTCCTTACTGTTGCCCCTTGGCGACCTCGAATTCAACGTTGAGGGCAACCCCTTTGCGCCACCCAGAGGCTCCTACCCAGGGTTTATTTCCCTGGTGGAAGAAGTTCGTCCGGACCAGTGCACACTGGTCCCCGACAGCGACAACCAGCTGACATCGGATCACGGATTTGATCTGACCCGCTCGGCAGACCAGGTCGCCCCAATCATAGAGCACCTGAAATCCCTCGGCATACGCGTCAGCCTCTTCATGGACCCTATTGAGGAGCAGATTCGTCTCGCTAAAGAGGTGGGCGCTGACAGAATTGAACTCTACACAGGCCCCTACGCAGCCGCCTGGGGAACCCAGCAGCAGGAAGAGGTTTTTCAGCAACATTATCGAGCAGCTGAACTAGCTATGGAGCTGGGTCTGGGGCTCAATGCCGGTCACGATCTGAACCTGAAAAACCTCGCCATGTACGCCACCATCCCCGGGCTGCTGGAGGTTTCCATTGGCCACGCCCTCACGGTGGATGCCATCGCCATGGGACTTGGCAATGCCGTGGAAGCCTATAAAAAGATTCTTACTTCAGCTTAATGGCCGCCTTCACGGGCCTGCTGGCAGCCAAGGCAGAGTAGTGACTCAGGCTTGATCTCCAGGCGACGAGGGTCGATGCACTCGCCACAGTCTTCACAGTATCCGTAATCGCCCGTTTCAAACAATTTCAGCGCGCGTTCCACTGCAAGCAAGCGCAGCCGATATGAAGCTCGACTGGCCTGACTCATCTGCTGTTGCTGCATGGCATCCATGCGCGACAATCGCCCAACCCGGGATTGATCAAGCGTCACCACATCACTAGCCGCCGAAGATATTTCCAGTAAATAAAAAAGCTCCTGCTTCAGCTCCGTCAGCTGCAACTGAAATTGCTGTAATTGCTGGTCCGTTAAGGGTTCCATCGCTCTATAATAGCCCTTTGAATTCATACTGATAACGCCATGAAAAAGCAGGCTGATCACAACCCCCAGAACAACTACCAGCAGCGCAAACGCTTCTTCGGGAGACTACTGACCATCTACGGTCGAAAACCGGTTCTGGAGGCACTGCAAGACAGAAATATACCCTGCTACCGGGTACACCTCGCGGACACCAACAAACCCGGTGGAATTATCGAGGAGATCAAAGCACTGGCGAAAAAACGGGAGATTGAAATTTGCTATCACGACCGACTGGCGCTTTCCCGAATCTCCCGAAACGGCAAGCAGGATCAGGGCGTTGCCGCTGACCTTGACTGCCCTCACCACCTGCAGCTGGAAGATTTTGTTGCCAACCCGCCCAGTGGTCATTTCAGCCTGATCGCCCTGGATGGTGTCACTAACCCACAGAACCTAGGCATGATCATTCGCTCGGTTACCGCCAGCCCCTGCCACGGAATTCTACTACCCAGGCAAGGCATGGCATCCATTTCTCCCCTGGTAATCAAAGCCAGCGCCGGCACCCTGTTCAAAAGTCGTTTAATTCACTGTGACAACCTTGCGGATGCACTGACAACACTTAAAGAGTTGGGGATTACCGCCTGTACACTTTCCTCACACAGCGAACAGCGTCTTGCGGATTTCCAGCCGACGGCTCCTGTGGTCTATGTGCTCGGTAATGAGACGGAAGGTGTGAGCCCACAAGTCCATGCCTGCTGTGATGCCCATGTGCGCATTCCCATGCACAATAAGGTGGAGTCCCTCAACGTCGCCGTGACAGCTGCCCTGCTGGCCTTTCGTGGAGAATATTGACCCCGTTCAGTTGTTATTCTGATGCTGAAGATAAGCTGGTTCGTTTAGGCCCTTGCTGTTTCCAGAGGTCGCTGAATAACATGGCGACAATCGCAGCCACAACCGTCAACAACCCGAGCACACCAATGGCCGGCAGTACACCAAATGCCGCGATGGCCTGGCCACTCAACCAGGCACCAATAGGTGCCGAACCGAACAATGCCAACTGGTAAACAGACACAACTCTGGCCCGGTAGGCCTGCGGGGATTCTTCATGGGTCATGGAGCGACCCAGCATCATCGCCAAACCGGAAGCGCCGCCCCACAGCACAATAGTCAGAAACAGCAGCCACTGGGGCGGGTGCAGGGAAATCACCACCAGAAAGAAACCTCGCACCATCAGGCTGACCAACAATATTCTGCCGGGTTTGGCGAAGCGGCCCACCAGGCGAATGATCACCAGATTAGACAAAATCACCCCGAACATAAAGCTGAACTGAATCCAGGCGAAGAAGGCGGCCCCCTGATGATAAACCTCACGGGTCAGCAGCGGCATGGCAACCAGATACATGCCGAACCCGAGAAAACCAGTAGCGGCGACAATCATCATCAACTGCAGCAGCCGGGGGTCTTGCCTTACCAACTGCAACCCGGATTTCATCTCCTGCCAGGTCGATCCACTGTGCCGGCATTTCGCTTCACTCAACGTCCCAAGGCTGCGGTGCAGGAACCATCCAGACACACTCAGCAATAGCAGCTGTACAAGTAACAACAGTGGCAAGCTGACCTGTTCCAGGTAACCCGCCAGCACAATCCCAATGCTCTGGGCCGTGAATTGCACAAACGATGCCCGGGCAACCGCCTGTTGCAATTGGGTATCCACGACCCTGGATAGCAGGCTTTCCCGAGCTGGTTGAACAAAGGCGGTGATCGTGCCGAACACAAAACCGAACACCAGCATCAGGCCGTAGGTCAGGTGCCCTGTCACCAGGGCAGCCAGCAACATCAGGCAAGGCAGGTTATACAACAGATACAAGCGCAGCAGGTGACGTCCGGGGTGGCGGTTATCCGACAACACACCACCCCAGAGAACGAAAAGCAATTGGGGTAACATCAAGGCCATTTGCCCCAATCCGACGCGCTCTGGGGTTTCACCCAGCACACCTACCAGTAACCAGGGAAACAACACAATCTGCAACCCCTGAGCCATGGAGCTGCTGCCAACCCCCTGTAAATAGGCGCGAAAACTTCCTGTGGGGCTGTTAGTGGGGGCTTGAGGGGACATGGGGGTTAGATCAGCTGATGATTCCGGAAAAGTTCCAGCAACGCAGCCTCATCCACTACCGGAATATCAAGCTCCCGGGCTTTGGCCAACTTCGAGCCAGCACCGGGACCGGCCACCACACAGGCTGATCGGGCGGACACACTGCCCGACACTTTGGCGCCAAGCTGCTGTAATTTTTCCTTGGCCTCGGCGCGCCCCATCGTCTCCAGGGTGCCTGTTAGCACCCAGGTCTGCCCGGCAAGAGGCTGCTCAGAGGTATCGGCAGGGCTCGGGTCTGGCCAGTGTACGCCAACATCTTTTAATGACCCGATGACGTCCAGGTTTTCGGCCTGCTGAAAAAACTCCCAGACAAAGTGGGCCACCACCGGCCCCACATCCGGCACCTCCTGAAGGGTTTCAGGGCTGGCGGACTGAAGCTCATCGAGATTTCCAAAATGCTGTGCCAGGCTGCGTGCTGTCGCCTCGCCCACCTCACGAATGCCCAATGCATAAATAAAACGCGGCAAAGTAATCTGTTTGGAAGCTTCCAGCGCATCAATCAGGTTTGCTGCTGACTTGTCAGCCATGCGATCCAGTGCTGCAAGCTGTTCCCGGGAAAGCCGGTAGATATCTGCCACAGAATGCACCAAGCCCTGATCGACCAACTGCTCCACCAATTTGTCACCCAAACCGTCGATATCCATAGCCTTGCGCGAAGCAAAATGTTTAATAGCCTGCTTTCGCTGGGCAGCACATATCAGACCACCGGAACATCGGGCAACCGCTTCATTCGCCACCCGCTCCACAGGAGACCCGCACACCGGACAGTGATCGGGAAAAGTAATCTCCCGGGCATCGGCAGGACGCCGTTCCTCCACCACCTTAACCACCTGGGGAATGACATCCCCGGCCCGCCGTATGATCACCGAGTCACCAATTTTCAGCCCCAGGCGTGCGACTTCATCCTGATTGTGCAGAGTAGCGTTACTGACAGTGACACCACCGACAAACACGGGTTCAAGGCGAGCTACCGGGGTGACCGCACCTGTTCGTCCCACCTGAAATTCCACACCCAGCAGGCGGGTCATTTCTTCCTGAGCTGGAAACTTACGGGCGATAGCCCAACGGGGTGCCCGAGCCACGAAGCCCAGTCGCCGTTGTAGTGAGAAGTCGTTAACCTTGTAGACAATGCCATCAATATCACAGGGCAGTTGCGGTCGTATCTCCGCCATCTTTTCGTAGTAGGCCAGACAACCCCGCAAATCGTGGTGCAGCTCGATATTCGGATTGACCAGAAACCCCCACTCGCGAAGACAGCCCAGTGTTTCCATATGCGTAGGTGGCAGATCCAGCCCTTCTGTCAGACCCAGACTGTAGACCGCCATTTCCAGCAGACGGGATGCCGTGATACTGGAATCCAGCTGACGAAGACTACCTGCCGCAGCATTGCGAGGATTGACGAACAATTTCTGACCCGCCGCCCGCGCCTCATTATTGAGCTTTTCGAAACCCGCCTTGGGCATATAAATCTCGCCGCGCACTTCAAGGCTGCTCGGCGGATGCTGCATCTGTAGACGCAGGGGAATGGATTTGATGGTGCGCACATTCTCGGTGATGTTTTCCCCGGTAGTGCCATCACCTCGGGTGGCGCCGCGCACGAGAACGCCATCCCGGTATAGCAAGCTCACCGCCACACCGTCGAGCTTGGGTTCACAGACATAGCTGACCGGTTCGTCCCGTTTCAAACGCTCCATGACACGGCGGTTAAAGTCCTCCAGTTCCTTGTCACTAAAGGCGTTATCCAGGGACAGCATGGGCACTTCATGGGTAACGCTCTCAAAGGCAGAAAGCGGTGGCGCACCCACACGCTGGGTGGGTGAATCCGGAGTTTTCAGAGAAGGATACTGCAATTCCAGTTGTTGCAATCTACGCAGAAGACGGTCGTATTCTGCGTCGGGAATAGAGGGGTCATCGAGGGCGTAATAGCGGTAATTGTGGTCGTGCAGCTGCTGACGAAGGGCCGCAGCCTCTTCCTGCAGCGCCGGGTCGGGCTTGGTCATTACTCAATCCCGGAGAGCTGACTGCGGCAATAATCGGTAATACGCTGCCTGTAATGTTCTTCTGTCTGCTTGGTCAGTACGCTTCGACTTTCGTCCTTGAGCACACCACCCAGCTCGGCAGACATCTTTTTGGCTGCGTCGAGCAATAGCGTAAACGCCTTCATCGGATCGTCCACATCTTCCATGGCAAAAAACAGACTCACCCCAGGAGTGGAAAAGTTTTCCATGTTATCGAGATCAAATATACCGGGGTTGACCGAGTTGGCAACGCTGAAGATCACTGGGCCCGAACCGTCATCACCGGCATGGCGGTGGAAAATTTTCATTGAGCCATAACGCAAACCGGCACCGAGCAGTGAATCCAGCAGATCCTCACCGGGGAAGGGTTCCTCCGGGGGCGCCATCATGTGCAGTACGACCACACTCACCACAGGCGGCCTGGACTCTTTCGGAGCAGAACTCACGGGTTTTTTCTGCTCTTTGGTCGGCGCTGCCGGCTTACTCTTTTCTATAGCTGGCGCTTCTCTCACCTCAGCCACGGGTTCGTCTTCTACAACCTTTGCCTGCGGCTCTTCAGTATTTGGCTGTGCCTGCTTAGGTTCGACTGCTTCATCACCCAGATTGAGGGAACTCTGTTTTGGCTCACGCTTGGGCACGGTGAGCTTCGGCTTGTTGGCCTCAGCTCGTTCCCGTACTTCGCGGCTCAACTGTTCAACATCGGAATCGTCCCGATAACCCACCACCCGGGCACCACCACTGGGCAATTCACTACCGTAGTCTTCGGGAAGATCATCGTCATCAAAAATTGGCTGCTTGCGCCGCGGCATATGAATTTTTTCATAACGGGCATTGCGTATGCGACGGATTACATCGAGAAAAATTGCCAGGGCTACCAAAGCACCCAAAGCAATCATCATTTCGCGAGCTCCAAATTCCATCGTCATTAAATCCTGTCAGGCTTAAGCAATATTGTAATGAGAAATAGCCGCTTTCGACACCGGCTGTGTATTGTCCTGAATCAGGCTTCGGCCAATTCCACGGCCTGATTCACGTCCACACTGACCAGGCGTGATACCCCCGGCTCGTGCATGGTCACCCCCATCAACTGGTTAGCCATTTCCATGGCAATCTTGTTGTGGGAAATATAAATGAACTGCACTTTTTCTGACATCTCCGCCACCATGCGGGCGTAGCGTCCCACGTTGGCATCATCCAGCGGTGCATCCACTTCGTCGAAAATACAGAATGGTGCTGGCTTCAGCAGATAGATGGAAAAGAGTAGGGAAGTGGCCGTCAAAGTCTTTTCACCCCCACTCAGTTGGTTGATCGTCAAAGGTCGTTTGCCCTTGGGTTTAGCCATAATTTCGATCGGAGATTCCAGGGGATTTTCCGGATCGACTAAGGTCAGGTCACAGTCATCCTGCTCGGTAAAGAGGGAGCGGAAGACCTTGACAAAGTTT
>JALRJN010000096.1 GCA_023261185.1 Porticoccus sp. | reverse complement strand
GTGGGCAGCAGAGCATCCGGGCGCTCCTGCTCGATAATCTTCGCCACAGTGCGCCATTCCACCGGTTCGATATAGGTGGCATCGGCCATGGCCGGATCGGTCATGATGGTGGCGGGGTTGGAGTTCACCAGGATCACCCGGTAACCCTCTTCACGCAGGGCTTTACAGGCCTGGGCGCCAGAGTAATCAAACTCGCAGGCCTGTCCGATGACAATGGGACCGGCGCCGAGGATCAGGATACTTTTGATATCGGTTCTTTTTGGCATAAGTCGTCGTCAGTTTAGGCCGTAGCCGTTAACTTGGTACCTGTCAGCAGGTGTTATTCGGTGCCATTACAGACACCGCGCACGGAATAGAGCCAAGTTCAGCTGGCCTGGCCGCGCGCCTCAATCAATTCGAAAAAGTGATCAAACAGCGGTGCTGCATCATGGGGGCCGGGACTGGCTTCCGGGTGACCCTGGAAACTGAATGCCGGCTTGTCCGTGCGGTGAATCCCCTGCAGCGAGCCGTCAAACAGCGAACTGTGGGTCGCGCGGAGATTGGCCGGCAGAGTCGCCTCATCCACGGCAAACCCGTGATTCTGGCTGGTGATCATCACCGTACCGTTATCCAGATCTTTCACCGGATGGTTAGCCCCGTGATGGCCAAATTTCATTTTCACGGTCTTGGCGCCACTGGCAAGGGCCAGCAACTGGTGCCCCAGACAAATGCCAAAAACCGGGATGTCGGTTTCCAAAAACTCGCGGATCGCCTGAATGGCGTAATCGCAGGGCTCCGGGTCCCCCGGTCCATTGGACAGAAAAATACCATCGGGATTCATGGCCAGCACGTCTGCCGCAGGAGTTTTGGCAGGCACTACCGTGAGGTTGGCACCACGGTCCACCAGCATGCGCAAGATGTTGTGTTTGGCGCCGAAATCATAGGCCACCACGTTGTAGGGCTTGTTTTCCGGCGCAGTAAATCCAGCACCCAACTGCCAGCTACCCTCGGACCAGGTGTAGGATTTATCGGTGGTAACTTCCTGGGCCAGATCCATGCCTTTCAGACCGGAAAAGGCACGCGCTGCAGCCAGCGCTTCGTCACGATCGACACGACCTGCCATCAGGCAACCACTCTGGGCACCTTTTTCACGCAGGATACGGGTCAGTTTACGGGTATCAATGTCGGCGATACCAAGAATATTGTTCGCCTTCAGGTATTCATCCAGCGCCTGCTCGGAGCGGAAATTACTGACAAGAAGCGGCAGGTCACGAATCACCAGACCCGCAGCCCAGATGCGTTCAGACTCACAGTCTTCGCTGTTAACGCCGACATTGCCGATATGCGGATAAGTCAGGGTAACGATCTGGCGCGCATAGGAGGGATCAGTGAGGATTTCCTGATAGCCCGTCAGTGCTGTATTGAATACCACTTCACCACTTGAGAGCCCATCTGCGCCAATGGCGATACCCTCAAACACAGTGCCATCCTCAAGCGCGAGAATAGCGGACCGATGGCTATCGGTATTCAAAGTAACCTCCTCAACCTTAAAGGGAATTATTACAGTGACAGCTCATTTCCTTCAGCAACAATCCGGTGCAGTTTAGCTAACGCCAGGCTGTAAAAAAGCGAGATGAAACCGCACGTCTCACCTCGCTTTATAATTCTTCAACCGCGTCCCTCACCGCTGATTACAGGACTTGCTTTGTCTGCGGAAACTAACGGCGCATTCTAGGGCAAGCACCCCGACCTGTCCAGCCGATATCATGCCGTCCGGGGCAAATAATTGGCTGTTTTCACAGACATGTCCTCACTTCAGACCGAGCACATCCTGCATATCGTAAAGGCCTTTTTCCTGCCCCTGCAGCCAGGCGGCGGCCCGCACAGCCCCGCGGGCAAAGGACATGCGGCTGGAAGCCTTGTGGGTAATCTCCACACGTTCACCATCTGCCGCAAACATCACCGTGTGATCGCCGACGATATCGCCTGCGCGGACCGTAGCAAAACCAATGGTCTGACGCTCCCTGGCACCGGTCTGCCCTTCCCGGCCGTAAACAGCCACTTCGGACAGATCGCGACCCAGAGTTTTGGCCACCACTTCACCCATGCTAAGGGCGGTACCCGAAGGGGCATCCACCTTGTGACGGTGATGGGCCTCGTACACTTCGATATCGACATCGTCGCCAAGCACTTTGGCCGCCATTTCCAGTAATTTGAAACAGAGATTGACCCCGGTGCTGAAATTGGACGCTATGCACAGGCCGGTAGTATCGGCTGCCGACAGCAACTGCTGCTTTTGTTCCGGGGTGAACCCGGTGGTACCGACCACCATTTTTTTGCCGGCAGCCGCACAGGCCTCGGCATTGGCCAGTGTTGCCAGCGGCGCTGTGAAATCAATCAGGACATCGAACTGATCGAGCACCTGGGTGATATCGCCAACCACCGGCACATTGAGCTTACCGATACCGGCCAGTTCTCCAGCGTCAGCTCCGATGAGGGTGCTCTCCGGCCGCTCGATGGCCACTGTCAACTGCGTGTCGGGGTTCAGGGTTACCGCTTCTATCAGGGTTTTGCCCATACGACCGGCCGCACCGGTCACTGCAATTCGTGTCATAGGGTATTCTCGTTATTTTTCAGACGTGAATCGCACTACAGCGCGAAGCCATCAAAGAATTTCTTTACACCTTCAAACCAGGATGTTTTGCGGGGCGAATGTTTGCCGCCCTCAAGGCTCTCCTGCAATTTACCCAGCAGCTCCTTCTGTTCCGCATTGAGGTTGACCGGGGTTTCCAGAATAACACGGCACAAAAGATCACCTTGACCTCCACCACGAACGCTGGTGACGCCTTTACCACGGAGCCTGAACAATCTTCCGGTCTGGGTCTCCGCCGGAATTTTCAACTTCACCCGACCATCAAGCGTCGGCACTTCAATTTCACCCCCCAGAGCGGCATCGACAATACTGATGGGCACTTCGCAGTATAGATCGCGACCTTCACGACGGAACAGGGCATGCTCCCTGACGCGGACCTGAACGTACAAATCACCAGCAGGGCCACCTTCGGGTCCAGCTTCACCTTCACCGGCCAAACGAATGCGATCACCGGTATCAACACCGGCAGGAACCTTGACGGACAACGTCTTGGTATCGTGCACCCGACCCTGTCCATGACAGGTGCTACAAGGGTCACTGATAACCTGACCGCGACCACGACAGGTGGGACAAGTTTGCTGAACCGCAATAAAGCCCTGGGACATGCGCACCTGGCCATGCCCACCACAGGTGGAACAGGTCGTTGGAGTGCTGCCTTTCTTGGCACCGGAACCGTCACAAGGCTTACAGGCCACCAGCGTCGGCACCTTGATCTGGATGGTTTTGCCCCTGACGGCATCCTCAAGGTCCAGATCCAGGTCGTAACGCAGGTCGGAACCACGGCGCGGACCGCCGCGACCACCCCGGCCACGACCACCTTGACCAAAAATATCGCCGAACACATCACCGAAAATATCGCCAAAATCACCGAAGCCTGCGCCACCGGGGCCGCCACCAAAACCGCTATTAGGGTCTACACCCGCGTGGCCGTACTGGTCGTAGGCTGCTTTCTTTTCCTTGTCAGAAAGCACTTCGTAGGCTTCCGTCGCCTCTTTAAAGATGTCCTCGGCCTCTTTGTTGTCCGGATTGCGGTCCGGGTGATTCTTCATCGCTATGCGGCGGTAGGCTTTTTTGATCTCCTCCGCAGAGGCACTTTTGGCTACACCGAGAATCTCGTAAAAATCGCGTTTGGCCATGGCGTATCAACTTCTGTTGTCGGGTTAACTGCCCAGCGGGCAGCGTATCAAACTAATCCGTGCATCCTGCAAAATCATTTCCTGTCAGACGCAGCAAGGCGCGGGCATGACCCGCGCCTGCTTCCGGCTGGAAGGCCGGTAACGACAATCAGGGAAATCCCTTACTTCTTGTCGTCTTCCTTCACTTCCTCGAACTCGGCATCAAGCGCGTCGTCCTGGTTGCCACCGGCTGCGGCAGTACCCTCGTCAGCGGCACCAGCTTGGGCAGCTTCTGCCTGCTCCGCATACAGTTTCTGCGCCAGGTTGGCAGAGGCTTCAGACAATTTGTTGGCAGCCGCATCCATGGCTTCCTTATCGTCACCTTTCACCGCCTCTTCCACTTCCTTGATAGCAGATTCGATGGCTTCTTTTTCCTCGGCACTGGCTTTGTCACCGGCTTCCTCGAGGGTCTTCTTGGCCGCGTGGGCCAGACCATCGGCGGCATTGCGAGCCTGCACCAACTCTTCAAATTTCTGGTCTTCGGCGGCATTGGCCTCCGCATCCTTGACCATGTTTTCAATTTCTTCATCGGACAGACCGGAAGAAGCCTTGATCACGATGGACTGCTCCTTGCCGGTGGCCTTGTCTTTGGCGCTAACGTTGAGAATACCGTTGGCATCAATATCGAAGGTAACTTCAATCTGGGGCATACCGCGAGGTGCCGGGGGAATATCTGCCAGGTCAAAACGACCCAGGGACTTGTTACCCGCCGCCTGCTTGCGCTCACCCTGAACCACGTGGACAGTTACCGCGGTCTGGTTGTCATCTGCCGTGGAGAAGATTTGCGATTTCTTGGTAGGAATCGTGGTGTTCTTCTCGATCAGCGGGGTCGCCACACCGCCCATGGTTTCAATACCCAGAGTCAGCGGGGTCACATCCAGCAGCAGCACATCTTTGACATCACCGGACAGAACCGCGGCCTGAATCGCAGCGCCTACAGCCACCGCCTCATCAGGGTTTACATCTTTACGTGGTTCCTTGCCAAAAAACTCGGATACGTACTTCTGTACCAACGGCATGCGTGTCTGACCACCGACCAGAATCACGTCTTCAATATCTGAAGCAGACTTGCCCGCATCTTTCAGTGCCATTTTGACCGGCTCCATGGAGCGGGACACCAGCTCTTCAACCAGGGACTCCAGCTTGGCGCGGGTCAGTTTCACTACCAGGTGCTTCGGACCAGTGGCATCTGCTGTGATATAGGGCAGATTTACCTCGGTCTGCTGGCTGGAAGACAGCTCGATCTTGGCTTTTTCTGCGGCTTCTTTGAGACGCTGCAGAGCCAGGGGGTCATTGTGCAGATCAATGCTGCTCTCTTTCTTGAATTCTGCGGCCAAGTATTCGATCAGGCGCAGGTCGAAATCTTCACCACCGAGGAAGGTGTCACCATTGGTCGACAGCACTTCAAACTGGTGCTCTCCATCCACATCGGCAATTTCGATGATGGAAATATCGAATGTACCACCACCCAGGTCATAGACAGCGATAACGCGATCGCCCGCGCCCTTGTCCATACCATAGGCCAGGGCTGCAGCCGTCGGCTCATTGATAATCCGTTTAACTTCGAGACCGGCAATCTTACCGGCATCCTTGGTCGCCTGACGCTGGGAATCGTTGAAGTAAGCCGGCACGGTAATAACGGCCTCGGTGACTTTTTCACCCAGGTAATCTTCCGCGGTCTTCTTCATTTTCTTCAGCACTTCGGCAGAGATCTGCGGCGGCGCTTTCTTATCGCCCTTCACTTCAACCCAGGCATCACCGTTGTCGGCCTTGGTGATTTTGTAGGGCACCATCTTGATGTCTTTCTGCACCACATCATCTTCGAAGCGACGACCAATCAACCGCTTCACCGCAAACAGGGTGTTGCTCGGGTTGGTGACAGCTTGACGCTTGGCGGACTGACCCACCAATACTTCGTTATCATCGGTAAAGGCCACAATGGAAGGCGTGGTGCGCGTTCCTTCAGCATTTTCGATGACTTTCGGTTTATCGCCCTCAAGAACAGCCACACAGGAGTTGGTGGTGCCGAGGTCAATGCCGATAATCTTGCCCATTTTCTGAATCTCCGGGTTAAATCAATCTATTAATAATTGGCTTCTGGTTGTGTATATTGGCCCGCTTTTCGGGATTTCAACCCTCACCATCGGTATTTGCTTGCGCGGCAGCAGCTTTGGACACCACGACCATTGCGGGGCGCACCAGGCGTCCGTTCAGGGTGTAGCCTTTCTGGAACACATCTACCACGGTGTTGGGCTTCACTTCCTGCATTTCCAGTATGCTCATAGCCTGGTGCAGCTCGGGGTCAAATGCCTCACCCTTTGGGTCAAGTGTGTCGACCTTGAAACGCCCGAGTACGTCCAGAAAACTCTTAAGTGTCAGCTCGATGCCTTCTCCCACCGCCTTGAATTCTTCATTGCTGACATCAATGGCGCTGATGGCACGCTCCAGGTTATCTACCACTGGCAGAAGCTCACCCACGAACTTCTCCAGTGCATATTTGTGAGCGTTTTCAACATCCCGCTCCATACGGCGACGCAGGTTCTGCATCTCCGCCTGGGTGCGTAAAACGTGGTCCTTTGCCTCGGCCAAATCGGCCAACACCTGCTCCACGCTCAGCTCCTGGCTTTCTTCAGCCTGAGATTCCTCCGGCTGAGTTTCGGTAGTCTGTTCCGCCTCCGGCTGCTGTTGTTCCGGTTCCTGCGAATTATGCTTTTCCGTCGACACGCAACGATCCCCCTCTGGACTTTGGTTCACCGGCTATATTGGGTCTTAACAACTAGTTTCAAGGGCAGACGCACTTAAAAATTCTGTATACCATTAGCCTTCGCACAAATCGCAACACTGACTCGGAACAGCCCCTTGCTCACCAGCCTCAGCGTCAACAATTTCACCCTGGTGGAATCTCTGGAAGTGGATTTCAGCGCTGGCATGTCCGCATTGACCGGGGAGACCGGCGCTGGCAAATCCCTGCTGCTGGATGCACTGTCCATGGCCCTTGGAGATAGAGCGGACACCGACCGCATTCGCGAAGGCCAGGAACGGGCAGAAGTAACTGCCCTGTTTGATATTTCGCAAGCCCCCCAGCCCCATCAATGGCTGACGGACAATGATTTCGCCAATGACAACGATGAATGCCTGTTGCGGCGGGTGATCACTCGGGAAGGCCGCTCCCGGGGCTACATCAATGGTCAGCCGGTGACGATGCAACAGCTGCGAGAGCTGGGCGAAATGCTGATCGACATTCACAGTCAGCACGAGCATCAGTCTCTATTGCGCAAGGAAAGTCATCGCCAGATTCTGGACGCCTTCGCAGGCAGCAGCGATCTGGCTGCGTCTGTGCGCAACTGTCAGCAACAGTGGAGTCGCCTCAATCAGCACCTGCAACAGCTCACCAACGCCAGCGATGAGCTGGACGCCCGCAAGGCATTGTTACAGTTTCAGCTCCAGGAATTTGAAGAACTGGGTCTGGCTGAGGGCGAACTGGCCCAACTTGAGGAACAACAGCAGCTCCTGGCCAATGCCGAATCCATTCTGAAAGACAGTCACACCCTGATCGAATTATGCCGGGAGGGAGATAATTTCAACCTTCAGGATGGACTGAACCGTGCTGTACAGCTGTTGAGCGCGATGCCAAACAAGCCCCAAGGGTTACTCGAAGCAGAAAAACTGCTGAACAGTGCGCTGATTGAAGTCGAGGAAGCAGGCCGGGAAGTTCAATATCACCTGGACAGCTTTGAACTGGACCCCGAACAGCTGCAAACCATTGAGGACCGCCTCAGCGCCATCTATCAACTGGCCCGCAAGCACCGCATTCAGGCCGAGAAGCTGACGGAAAAGCAAAATGAGCTGCAACGTGAACTGGATGAACTGACCGGCGGCGCAGAGAGCCTGGAAACCTTGCAAGGGCAGGTCGATCAACTACTGGTGCAGTACCAAAAAATGGCACAAGCCCTTAGCCAACAACGTGCAGAAGCTGCCAAACTACTTTCCAGCCAAGTGGAGCAACAGTTCGCCTCCCTATCCATGAAAGGCGCCCGCTTCGTGGTGGAACTTCGCCCTGGAAATCCTGAAAAACCTTCAGCCCATGGCTTGGAAAGTGTGGAGTTTCTGATCGCCACCAATCCAGGGGCAGAACCCAAACCCCTGTCAAAAATTGCTTCCGGCGGCGAGCTGTCCCGTATCAGCCTGGCCATTCAGGTGATCGCCGCCCGCCATGCCACTATTCCAACACTGGTATTTGATGAGGTGGATGTCGGTATTGGCGGTGCCACCGCCAATGTAGTGGGGGAACTGCTGAGGGAACTGGGCAACCGCGGCCAGGTTATCTGTGTTACCCACCAACCTCAGGTAGCTGCCTGTGCTCACCACCAACTCCTTGTCAGTAAACAGACCGGCACGAACACCGCACACAGCGATATCCAACCCCTTGGAGAATCTGAACGCATTGAGGAGATCGCTCGCATGCTGGGCGGCGCCTCCATCACTGACACCAGTCGCGACCACGCCAGGGAACTGCTGGCACTGGCCAATCCGTCCAGTTGATCTGAGTCAATACTGCCCCTCGAAGAGAATTTTATGCTTTCGCCTCCAACTATCAGGAGGAAAATAAGATGCTAGCAGAAGATACTGCAACCTTGGGTAGAGTCGGCAAATTGATGTTGATGGGAATTGGCGTGATGTTTGTGCTGATTGCCGTGGCATCTACCATCGCCTAGCCCATTTACACCCTGCTGACGACCAAACTCGTCGGCAGGGTCCCATCTCTTCCCCCATTTACCGCCTCCAAGCTCGACGTAAAGAAATCACTGGGTTACCCTGAAAGCCCTGAGTCTTTCTATGGGTTCATTTGATGATTTCTGAATTTTTCTCCGCGAGCTTTAGTCTCTCCATGCTTCCCGCAAGGCTGGCGGTACGCAATACCAAAGCCACCTTTCAGGCCATACGTGACCTGCCTACCATGATGAAAAATGCCCCTTTCGAGATGTATCAATCCCGCGAGGAGGCACAAGTGCTGATGGCACAACTGATGTCACGCATCGACCAGCAACTGGGTTGCGACCCAGCCAACCTCAGCAGCCAGGAACGGGAAATGATTGTCGGCCGCGAACTGGCCATGGCAGAGCAGCATCTGGGACAGTCGCTGATCAATATGCTCACCGCCTGTCGTGTGTTGACGGCAAAACCCTCACGGGTCATTGAGCATGGCCCCGCCGACCGAATCGACTAGTCAGCGGCTATAAAGACGAGATTTTTGTAGCCGCCATCGCAAACTGCCAAGCGCTCATCCAGGGGCTCACAAGAGGCCGCTTTCAAATTGCCGATATCCGGCAGTCGTTCGCTCACTGACATATTCCGTTTATCTTTTTTCAGAAACCCGAACATGGTTTCAAACCGTTGCCTGAAGTCCAGGCCGCGACTGGTCACGTCTTCATACAGATAAACGAACTTGCGAAATGAGAACGTCGATCCACCCAGACCGATTTCCAGCATCTTCGACAGGTACTGCCGGTAGGACAAACGCAGGTAGTCCAGCTGCTGCCCCCCGTTCATCCGACTAGGCAGGTCAGGAATCCCCATGCGGTTAGCGTCACCCAGAACCCCCGGGGGCAGCTGGTCATTCCCCTTGTTTGCCACTAACCGATAGTGACTGTCGCCGCAATGGAGGGATATCCCTTCCAGAAGACAGGCACCACCCTGAACGGTGGACATGAATTGTTCGGCCTTTTGCGGTGCCGGCATTTCTGTTTTTTGCCGCACTGGCATCGCAAGACCAACACCTACCTTTGCCGCAGGTCGTTTGAGCAGTAACGCCTGTGTCATTTCATCATTGCGTCGGAAGTCATAAAAAGCGGGCAATTTCCCTCCTTGCCCCAGCGCCTTCAGCTCGCAGAAAATCTGCTCATAGTAGGTTTCTGCCAACAGCAAACAGGCTTCATCGGCCCAGCCCGGCAGGGAAGCACCCGCGAGCCATAACCACAACACCGGTTTCAACAACCTTTTCACTCCGGACTCCTGCTTACTGAATACATCGCTCAGATACTTAACCATTAATCGCCACTGGGCACAAAATAGCGGATTGGCTCATAGTGTATATTTACGACACCCTGCCAACCCCTTAGACTGTAGTGAATTCCTTATCGAAGGCGTTCAGATACAGCGAGTTATGACACAATCCCTGGTTCGCCTTCTCCCTCCACTGTTCTGTCTAGTGCTGGCACTGCTGACCTACTGGCAGCTGCCCCACTTGGATGCGGAACAGATTTCCCTACTGACCCAATTGCCATTTATCGTCTGCGGACTGGCGGCCTTCATGGCGATTCTGGCCAATCGCTCCCGGGATCTGGGCGGCGCCGGTACCATGCTGCTGGGTTACTGGCTGATCACTGTCTTTATGCAGGAACCCCTCAGCACCGAGCCCGCCGGACAGATATTTGCTCTCACTTCCCTGTGCCTGCCGGTGCTGCTGGGACTGTTCATCATTCTGCCCGACACCGGCTGGCGCCACCCGGGATTCCTGGTGCTGATCGCGTTTATTTCCATCTTCGTGCTAATAGTAATCAGCCTGTTCCAATGGCAACCACTGTGGTTTGACACGCTGATGCCCAGCGCGGGCGATCCAGACCTGCTTAACCTTAAAATTTCCTCGCTGTCCGGACTGTTGTTTTTCCTCGCATTTACCCTGGGCGTTACGTTACCCATTCTGCATAAGGAGCAACTCGACACCAGCATGCCCAGCTGTGTTCTGTTCAGCTTTATCACCCTCGGCTGGTTCGGCATCCCGCAGATATCCTCGATCATGTTTTCAGCAGCGGGGCTGCTGCTGATTATCAACCAGACCCACAGCCTGCTGAACATGGTTTACCGGGATGAACTCACCCAGATTCCCAACCGACGGGCATTGTTGCGTGATGTGCGCAGCATGGGCAGCACCTATGCACTGGCCATGGTAGACGTGGATCACTTCAAAAAAATCAATGACAACTACGGGCACGATGTCGGCGATCAGGTATTGAAGGCCGTCGCAACGAAATTACGTAGGGTTTCCGGTGGCGGCAAGGCTTACCGCTTTGGCGGCGAGGAATTTTGCGTGCTATTTAGGGGCCGGCACACTGACCAGGTACTGGATTTCCTCGAGGACCTGCGCAGAAATATCGCCGATTACGACATGACGGCCCGAGACAAGCAAAGCCGCCCCCGCAGCAAGAAAAGTGGCGAGAAAAAACGTGGAGCCTCCCGACGTGACGGCAACATACGGGTCACCGTCAGCATGGGCGTGGCCGATTCACAGGATGCCTTGCACTTTGAAGGCGTGATGAAAGCTTCCGACAGCGCCATGTATCGCGCCAAGGAAGGCGGCAGAAATCAGATCAAAACCTGTTAAAGAAGACTACTGGCAGTCAGAAAGCAATTACTGCTTGGGACGAACGTACAGCACTAGGTTATGTCCCACCAACTCGTAGCCATTTTTTTCCGCGATCGCTTTCTGCAAGGCCTCAATCTCATCACTGTGGAACTCAACCACTTTGCCGGTATCCACATTCACCATGTGATCGTGGTGCTCACCACGGTCCATTTCATAAACTGCTGGACCGTTATCAAAGTTGTGACGGGTGATCAGACCCGCGCTTTCAAACTGGGTTAAAACCCGGTAAACGGTGGCGATGCTGACATCGTCCCCGGTTTCCATCATCTTGCGATAAACGTCTTCCGCGCTCATGTGGCGCTCGCCACTTTCTTCGAGGAGTTGCAAGATTTTCAGGCGTGGAACCGTAACTTTCAGCCCGGCCTTTCGCAATTCACGGTTTTCATCGTTCATTCCCCTAACGCCCCTTCTATACACTGGATGGATTCGGTATTATCGCCCTTCGCTGAAATGACTGGAACCCCACGATGCACTTTACTGCGCGATTGAGCTGTTGCCTGGCCCTGATGGTCTCCCTCTCGGGCTGTTCAGGTATCTCCATGCCCAGCTTCAGCATGCCCAAGCTGCCGAGTATCCATAAATTTGATATTCAGCAGGGCAATGTCATCACCCAGGAAATGATCGATCAGCTCAAGCCCGGGATGACCAAGTCCCAGGTGCGATTCATCATGGGCACACCCCTGATCGCAGACACTTTCAACGAGAATCGCTGGGATTACTACTACAGCCTGTACCCTTCAGAAGGTGAAGAGGTGCGTGAACAAGTCTCTATTTACTTCGAAGACGAAAAATTGGTGGGCTTCCGCGGCGATTTCATTCCTTCCGCTTTGGCTCCGCCTCCGGCAGAGCCCGAGCCCGCTGAACAGGACGCTGACGAAGCAGCCGAGTAATTACTCGCTGGCCCCCTGCTTGGCTTTTTCAGCCCGACGTTTTCTTACTTCCTTGGGGTCCACCAGCAGCGGACGATAAATCTCCACCCGATCACCCGCCTGCAGTACCTGCTCTTTAGGTGGCTTCAAACCTTTACTCCCCAAAGACTGACCAAAAATCCCCATCTTTGCCGTCTCCAGATCAATTTCCGGAAACTGCTGCACAATGCCCGATTGCTCTACGGCTTCATAGGCAGTGGTCCCCGGCGCCACCTGCAGGGTTGTCAGCTGCTGACGCTGGGGTAAAGCGTAAGCCACTTCGACGGTAATCAATTCCACATCTTT
Organism: Porticoccus sp.; assembly: GCA_023261185.1. Taxonomy (GTDB): domain Bacteria; phylum Pseudomonadota; class Gammaproteobacteria; order Pseudomonadales; family Porticoccaceae; genus Porticoccus; species Porticoccus litoralis. The sequence goes on along the minus strand of JALRJN010000096.1, from coordinate 3,918 downwards.
CATCGACCATAAACCTCTTGCGCCCGCTTTGACAAAGAGTCCACCAGGTTGTTAGCCACAGAGGCAAACACACTGCCAGAGGCCAACCCCATCGACAGGCTGTTAAATTCAAATTCCAGGTCCAGCATCACCTTGCAGGCCGATTCGGTCAGCGCCTTGAAACTCCACTCGCCCGAGAGCTTTTTAAAAGGCCCTTCCGACAGCTGCATCACAATACGATCCGGGGGATAAAGCGTATTGCAGGTGGTGAAACTGTGTCCCACCCCCCCTTTTTTCAGGTCCAGCCGCGCCGTCATTGATTGAGGATCTTCCGCCAGAATATGCGCCCCGACACAACCCTCCATGTACAGAGGATAGCTGGCCACATCGTTGACCAGATCAAACATCTGCTGAGCCGAGTACATCACCAGCGCACTGCGCTTTATTGTCGTCAACATCAGGCAAACGTCTTATAAACACCCAGAACAAACACCACCAGCACAGCGAAGGGTGAGAGATAGCGTACAACCCAGCGCCAGGCAGAAAAGACTGCATGGGTTTCATCTTCCAGCTCCCGGCGCACGGTATCGGGCCGCATCAGCCAGCCCACAAACAATGCGATAAACAGCCCCGTCAGGGGCAGCATAACGCTGGAAGTGAGGAAATCCATAAATTCGAAGAAGTTGAACCCGGCCAGGCGTTTTTCTTCCCAAACATTGAAGGACAACACACTACCAAGCCCCACAACCCAGGCAATACCACCCAGCAGCAGGTTAGCGGTAAGACGATTGAACCGCTTTGTTTCAATCAGGTAGGCCACAGCAGGCTCTATCAGTGAAATGGCCGAACTCCAGGCAGCGACAGTCACCAGGACAAAAAACAGGCTGCCAAACAACAGGCCACCGGTCATATTGCCAAACGCCACCGGCAGACTGACAAACATCAACCCCGGGCCCGCCCCAGGCTCAATGGTCGGGTTGGCAAACACGATCGGGAATATCGCCAGCCCGGCCATTAATGCGACTAACGTATCGAGGACTCCCACGGCCAACACCGTGCGGCCGATTCTAGCGTGCTCCGGCATGTAGGCACCGTAGGCCATGATGGCTCCCATGCCCAGGCTGAGGGTAAAGAAGGCATGGCCCAACGCCTCCAACACCCCCGCCCAGGTGAGTGCTTCTGCATTAAAACTGAACAGAAAACTAAAACCCTGGGCAAAATCACCCCGCTGGATGGAAAAACCCAATAACACCACCAACAGCACAAACAGCATGGGCATCAGTATACGAACGGCCACCCCCAGTCCCCGGGTAACCCCTCCGATGACCACCGCGATGGTGAGCACCATAAAAATACTTTGCCAGAAAATTAACTCCTGGGGGTCTGCCAGCAGTTCTCCGAAGATTTCACCAGCCTGTTCCGCGCTGGCACCCAAAAAGGTACCGGAGGCCATTTCCCCGATGTAATAGAGAGCCCAGCCAGCAATTACCGCGTAGTAGGAAAGAATCATCAACCCCGCAGTGACGCCCAGCCATCCAATGGCGTGCCAGGCACCGTGCAACCCTGCTTCCTCAGTCAGAAAACGCATGGCATTAATGGGGCTCTGGCGACCACGGCGGCCCAACATCACTTCCGCCACCATAATAGGCATCCCGACCAGGAGAATGCATAGCAGGTAAACCAGCACGAAGGCACCACCGCCATTTTCACCGGCAATGTAGGGAAACTTCCAGATATTGCCCAGCCCCACAGCAGAACCTGTGGCCGCCATGATAAATGTCCAACGGCTGGCCCAGGACCCGTGGAGGCCACGCCCCCGGGTCGCAGCTGAAAGTTGTTGTTCTGCCATGAATACTGCTCGAACGTTGTTGAAGCCGATTGTACCGGCATTCCCCCTCTGGAAAAACCAACGGGCAGCCTCACCAGCAACAAAACCATAGGCGCTACCCGGCGCAATCCTTATAATGCCCCGCCATGGCCAAGAAACCTCAGAAAAAGAAACAAAGCGCTACCATCGCACTTAACAAACGAGCGCGACACGAATACCAGCTGGAAGAAAAATTTGAGGCCGGTCTGGTATTGAAAGGCTGGGAAGTAAAAAGTTTACGGGCCGGAAAAGTTCAGCTAACGGACAGCTACGTTTTGCTGAAGGATGGCGAAGCCTTTCTGCTCGGGACTCATATCACCCCCCTGCCAACCGCCTCCACACACTTTGTGACCGACCCCACGCGCACCCGCAAACTGCTGCTCAACCAGCGGGAACTGAGTCGATTGTTCAACGGCGTCAACCAGAAGGGCTATACCTGTGTGGCCACCGCACTCTATTGGAAAAACCACCTGGTGAAATGCGAGATCGCGCTGGCCAAAGGTAAAAAGGAACACGACAAACGTCAGACAGAGAAAAACCGCGACTGGGAACGGCAGAAACAGCGAATTATGCGTCACAATCAGTAACACCCTTCCTCCCAGATTTCAGTATCCGGCGATTGCTGTCGACCCACTAAAAATATCCTGAAAAAATGCTTTGACATTGATAATTGTTATCATTTAGGATTGATAACAGTTCTCATTAACAAGAAGCGTCTACACCCTATGTACATCTGTATATGCAATGCCGTGACTGATCGGGATATTCGGGAAGCCGTAGAAAATGGCGCTTCCAACATGAGAGCGTTGAAACAGTGCACAGGGGCTGCCAGCCAATGTGGCAAATGCCTACCCCAGGCAAAAGCCATTCTTAAAGAGGCTATCGCCGAAGCCAACTACTTCGACGCCATGGGCACTGCGTAACTCCCATTACCACCATCCATTTCAGGCTTACACGCCTTATTAACTGATAATAGGACCCCACCAGGTCCTATTTTTTTGTCAATTCATGGTAGTAGCGGCACCATGAACTCGGTAACCTATTATTGAGAGAGGCCGTGAAACTTACAGAACTTAAAAGGACATCCCATGAAAGGTGATACACAACTGATTGCGTATTTGAACAAAGTACTGGGTAACGAACTGCGCGCCATCAATCAATATTTCCTCCATGCCAAAATGTACAAGGACTGGGGACTGAAGGAGATCGCCGACAAGGAATACCATGAATCCATTGATGAAATGAAACACGCAGATGCCGTCACAGAGCGTATTTTATTTCTTGAGGGACTCCCCAACCTTCAGGACCTGGGCAAGTTCTACATCGGTGAAAACACCCAGGAAATGCTGGAATGCGACCTCAAACTGGAAATGGAAGCCCTTCCCGTGTTACGTGAAGCCATTGCCTACGCGGAATCCATCAAAGACTACGTTAGTCGCGACCTGTTCAACGACATTCTCGAGTCCGAGGAAGAACATGTGGACTGGCTGGAAACCCAGCTGGGGTTGATCGACAAAATCGGCATTCAAAATTATCTGCAAGCCCAGATTATCGAGGAATAACACCCTCGGCCTTGAAAATGAACCTGAAAACCCCATAACAGTCTAAGGATCGTTACGTTGCTGTGGTACTATGCCGCCACAGTTATTAACTGTCATCTTCAGGGGGCGATTTGGATTCGACGCCGGTTACGAAACCCTGGGTGCATGCCGAGATGGCGACCAATCTCGTAAATCCAAAGTCGCAAATTATAGTTGCCAACGACGACAACTACGCACTCGCCGCCTAAGAAACGGTAGAATGCCATCTGACTGGAGCCGTGCTTGTGCGTCCAGCGCTTCAACTACCCTCGGGTAGCGGCGAAGCACTCAGGTGTCATACTCACAAGATCGCGATGAAGCTCGTCCGGGGTGGATTCGCTAAACACTTACCGGAATCGCAGTTTACGTGCCCTGTCAGTCGGGTTGTAACCTGTTAAATTTAATAGACTGAACTAAGCATGTAGATCCCTCGGCAGAGGACTGACGGACGCGGGTTCAATTCCCGCCGCCTCCACCAATTCGACATCTAGC
>JALRJN010000093.1 GCA_023261185.1 Porticoccus sp. | reverse complement strand
TCGGCTTCGGCTTCGGCTTCGGCTTCGGCTTCGGCTTCGGCTTCGGCTTCGGCTTCGGCTTCGGCTTCGGCTTCGGCTTCGGCTTCGGCTTCGGCTTCGGCTTCGGCTTCGGCTTCGGGCAGGCTGATGTCGATGATTTCCAGATTAAGTAGGCTGCTGTCTTGTGCTACCGGTGGCGCTGTATAGGGGGCCGCAGTTGAGGTTGGATACTCCTCGGGTTCTGGCGTAGTTAGGTCAATCCCGGCGGTCAGGTCTACCCCTGTGACTGTTTCTTCTTCCCAGACCGCAGCGGGGGTTGGTTCTGGCTCCGGCGTTCCATCGGCGGGATCGCCTGAGAGCAGGTCGGTATCCATATCATCGTGGATAAGGAAGTCGTCTGCGTTATCGTCGGTTACAGTTTGGAATTCGGGTGTGTCGGGTAGGCCGAATAACGGGTTTTCAACCAGGTTTTCCCTGGCATTAAAGACCAGTAAACAGGCGCCGCAGCCAACCAGGCCATTGGCGGCTTGCAGTTGGGCTGGCATGGCGCGGAAGGAAACCGAGCAGCCCGGACAGCGAGTGATTATTTCATTCATCGACGGCAGGTTGTCCGGAAAATGTCAGCCTATTCTATCGACATGGCTCAGCGCTTGACAGCCGTAAGTCGGACCCATTGTTCCTGTTGTGCGGGTGGGTCGAAGTCAAACCAGTCGGCATAGCTGGCCATCACTTCTTCAGCCTGCTGTTCAATCAGGCCTGACAGGCAGAGTCTGCCACCCGGGTTGGTGAGTTCTGCGAGCTTGGGAGCTAGCTCAACCAGGGGGCCTGCGAGAATATTGGCGATGACGATATCGGTAGGCTGTTGTGGAGCCTGCTCGGGTAAGAATACAGCCACTTTTCCGGGTTCAAGGTGGTTGCGCTCAGTGTTGTCGAGGGTCGCGCTCAGTGCCTGAGGGTCGATATCGACACAGGTTGCAGATGAGGCGCCCAGTAGCAATGAGGCGATGGCAAGAATCCCCGAGCCACAGCCGTAATCGGTGACGCTCTTTCCTTTTGGATCAAGGCTGTCGAGCCACTGTAGGCACAGAAAGGTGGTTGGGTGGGTGCCTGTGCCAAAGGCCAGCCCCGGATCAAGCAGCAGATTTACAGCGCCGGGGTTTGGTGGCGCAATCCAGCTTGGGCAAATCCACAGGTGCGAGCCGCATTGAATGGGCTGGTAGTGTTTCATCCACTCCCTTTCCCAGTCGCGGTCTTCCAGGGGGGACCAGCGATAAGCTAGCTCCGGAAGATCTAACTGCTCCTCGAGAAAGGAGATGACGGCGGCTGTATCAACGCCGGCATCAAATAATCCGGTGATCCGGGTTTGTTGCCAGAGTGGCGTTTCGCCGAGCGCGGGCTCAAGAATGGGTTCGTCGGCATTGTCCTCGAAGGTGACGGATGCTGCGCCTGCGTCAAGCAGGGCATCTTCTATGTGTTCGGCAGATTGGCGATTGCTGTCGATGCGCAGTTGCAACCAGGGCATGGGTTCTCCAAAAGAAAAAGCCCCGTAATGGCGGGGCTTTGTCGTGTTAATCAGTGCTTGTTACAGACCCAATTTCTTCTCCAGGTAGTGGATATTCACACCGCCCTTGCGAAATTCAGGGTCACTGACCAGTTCGCGCTGTAAAGAAATGTTGGTCTTGATGCCTTCAATATGCAGCTCGTCCAGGGCATTTGCCATGCGTGACATAGCGGCATCCCGTGTCTGGCCGTAGGTGATGATTTTCCCTACCAGAGAGTCATAGTAAGGGGGTACTGTGTAGCCTGCATAAATGTGAGAGTCGACGCGGACACCGTTACCTCCCGGGGGGTGGTAGGCGGTAATTTTGCCGGGACTTGGCATAAACGTTTTCGGATCTTCTGCATTGATGCGGCACTCAAAGGCGTGACCCCGGAAGATGATGTCGTCCTGACTGAGGCTGAGTTTTTCGCCACTGGCGATCAGCAACTGTTGTTTGACAATATCGACACCGGTAATCATTTCTGAGACCGGGTGTTCAACCTGAACCCGGGTATTCATTTCAATAAAAAAGTATTTGCCGTCCTCGTAAAGAAATTCGAAGGTTCCGGCACCCCTGTAGCCGATTTCGATGCACGCGTTGACGCAGGCCGTGAAGACTGCTTGCCTGGCCTCATCGGGGATGTTGGGGGCGGGAGCTTCTTCCAGAACTTTCTGGTGGCGGCGTTGTAATGAACAGTCCCGGTCGCCAAGATGGATGGCATTTCCCTGGCCGTCCGCAAGAACCTGTACTTCCACGTGACGCGGGTTTTCCAGGTATTTCTCCATGTAAACCGTGTCGTCACCAAATGCAGCTTTGGCTTCCGAGCGAGTGATTTGAATGGCTTTTAGCAGCTCATCTTCCTCTCGTACCACTCGCATACCGCGACCACCACCACCTGCGGCGGCCTTGATGATCACCGGGTAGCCCACTTCACGGCCCAAGGCTTTACTGCGATCTTCATCGTCATTCAGCGGGCCATTTGAGCCCGGTACCGTGGGAACGCCGGCGGTACGCATGGCTTCGATGGCGGCTACCTTGTCGCCCATCATGCGAATTACATCCGCAGTGGGGCCAATAAAAATAAAGCCGCTTTTTTCCACCTGTTCGGCAAAGTCGGCATTTTCTGCCAGAAAGCCGTACCCGGGATGAACCGCCTGGGCATTGGTTATTTCCATGGCGCTGATAATGGCTGGTACGTTCAGATAGCTTTGCGCAGAGGAGTTGGGCCCGATGCAGACGGTTTCATCTGCGAGCAATACATGTTTCAGGTTGGCGTCGGCCGTTGAATGCGCGGCGACAGTGGTAATGCCGAGTTCTTTGCAGGCTCTTAAAATCCGCAGCGCAATTTCACCGCGGTTGGCAATGAGCACTTTTTCCAGCATTGCTGATAATCCTCCGGGCCGCAGTTTAGATGATCATGATCATGGGTTGATCGAATTCCACCGGCTCACCGTCTTCCACGAGAATGGCGCCAATGGTGCCAGACTTGTCGGCCTCAATCTGGTTCATCATTTTCATCGCCTCGACAATACAGAGGACGTCTCCGGCTTTTACCTGATGCCCTACTTCGATAAATGCCTTGGCGCCTGGTGTGGGCGAGCGGTAGAAGGTGCCTACCATGGGCGATTTGATGGCGTGGCCTTCCTGTTCGACAGGAGCTTCGGCGTCAGCCGGAGCTGGTGCCGCGGCAGCAGGGGCAACGGGTGCCGCCATGGGTGCTGGCATCACAAAAGGTGTGGCGGCAGCGGGGCCATTGCGGCTGATGCGAACGGACTCTTCGCCTTCCTTAATCTCGATTTCGCCGATGTTGGATTCTTCGAGTAACTCAATCAGTTTTTTGATTTTGCGGATATCCATCTGTGGTTGCTCCAAATGGTCTGATCAGGATTGTGTTTCAAGTTGTTGTAGTGCAGCCCGCAGGGCAAGCTGGTAACCGATACTGCCAAGGCCGCAGATCACGCCTTGTGCAATGTCGGAAAGGTACGAATGGCTGCGAAAGTCTTCCCGGGCATGCACGTTTGACAGGTGCACTTCAATAAAAGGGATTTCCACGGCGAGCAAGGCATCGCGCAGGGCAATACTGGTGTGGGTAAAGGCCGCCGGGTTAAAAATAATGAAGTTGACCCCTTCTTTTTTTGCGTCGTGGATGCGATCCACCAGCTCATATTCGGCATTGCTTTGCAGTGACAGCAGGTGATGCCCCTGTTGCAGGCAAAGGTCAGTGAGTGACTGGTTGATATCTTCCAGGGTTTCACTGCCGTACAGGCCGGGCTCGCGAGTACCGAGCAGATTCAGGTTGGGGCCGTTGAGTACCAGTATGGTTGCCATGATGTCCCCACTAGCAGTGTGTTGGGTTGTGTCGCGATCCCGCAGGATCAGGGGATTGATGAGAAGTCTGCCTCAAAATGGCAAAACTGTCCAATTTTTTATTTTTTGCAGATTTTAGCGACTTTTTCCAGTAGTTTTCGCAGAAATTTTCGCTCTTGAGGCGTCGTTTTTAACGTGGGGATGCGCTGAGGCGGGATGTTGCGGCCCTTTTCCCTGAGAATGCCGACAAAATCAGAGAAGTTGGTGCAAAATTCAAAAAATTGATGGTTTATTTGCCTATCTTCCGAGAAATAGCCAATAAAACGGTATTTTTTGTCAGTAGTTGGGGGAGGATGACGGGATCTTTCTGGCCTGCAGGGTAAAAGAGGTACAACGGGACCCCCGAGCGGTGGTGTCGATTGAGCAGTTGCGTGATTTCCGGATTGTAATTGGTCCAGTCTCCCTTGAGGTAGGTGACCTGCTGTTCACGAAAGGCATCGAACAAGCTGGGAGAGCTCAGCGCAATTTTTTCATTCGCAAGGCAGGTGATACACCAGTCGGCAGTAAGGTTAACAAACACGGCATCTTCCTGGGAAAGCAGTTCCTGCAGGCGCGCCTCGGTATAGGGCTCCCAGGGTTGGTCGTTGGATTCGCCGTTTTGGTGAGCCTGCCAGGGCAGAAGAATAGCGATGAGCAGACTCAATGCGGCAAGAGTTCGGGTCAATGCTGTCTTGCGTATGCCCAGCAGCCAAAAAGCAAATAAAAGCATCACTACACCGGCGATGATTGCAGCTACCGGGTCGCTGCCCACCTGTCTGCCCAGCACCCAGAGAAGCCAGACGGCACTTAAATACAGAGGAAAGGCGAGAAAACTTTTGAAATGATCCATCCATGGTCCGGGCCGAGGCAGGCGCCTGGTCAGGCCCGGCCACCAGGAGAGAGCAAGCAGAGGCAGTGCCATGCCTACCCCCAGGGCGCAGAATATGGCCATGGCAACCCAGCCGGGTTGGGCCAGGGCGAAACCCAGCGCGGTCCCCATAAACGGAGCCGTACAGGGGCTGGCTACAACAGTAGCAAGTAGGCCGGTCATAAAGGTGGCTGTGAGGCTGTGGCCTTGTGTGGTTGTCTGGCCAACGTTCATCAGGCGAGAGCCGAATGAAATCAATCCGGAAAAGCTCATTCCCATCAAGACAAACAGGTATACCAGCAATCCAACGAAGACGGGAGACTGTAGCTGAAATCCCCAGCCTACAGCCTCGCCCGCCCGGCGCAGTGAAATCAGTAGTGCCGCAATGGCCATAAAGCTGAGCACAATACCCGCCGTATACGCTGCTCCGTGCAGGTGTTTGTTATGGGGGCCGAGGTGCGCTTTTGCCAGGCTCAGCGCCTTGATGGAGAGAATGGGGAAAACGCAGGGCATCAGGTTGAGGATCATGCCTCCCAGAAGGGCAAAAACCAGCATGAGTATCAGGTTCGGTTTGCCAGGCTGGGGCTGTGTCGGGTTTAGAGATGCTGGTGAAAGGGCGCTGGCCTCCGATACTGTGTAACTGTGATTGTCAGGGTTGAAATCTAGCTTTTGGCTGCGTGGCGGGTAACAGAGTCCGGCATCGGCACAGCCCTGGGACTCAATGATTAGTGAGGTGGGTGCAGAAGGTGTCGGCACTGTCAGCTGGGTGTTGGAATAGTAAACCGTTAGCTCTTTTTCGTAATAATCGTCATAAATGGTCTTTCCAGGGAGGAAAGTCGGCGATTGAGTGATGGGTTTGTGATCTGTATCTAGAATTTTGAAGCGATGTTGGTAAAGGTAATAGCCTGGAGCAATCTGCCAATCCAGGATGAGCTGTTGATGCTCGTGGCGGGCAGACAACTGGTAGGCTTCTTCTACCGGCTGAAAGGTCGCTGCCGGGCTTGAGAGGGGGTCATTGCCGTTTGATTGCTCGAATAGCGTGTCAGCCGTTGCCGACAGACAAAAGAGGAACAATAGGGTCAGAAGATTGCCGGCAAGACGATTGCGCATGGGTGCTGCTCGTAAATACAAAAGTGATGGGTTTTGAGTTAATGATGCACGGTTGGTTCAGTATTGTACGGAGGGCAGCCGGTTGGCGCGAGAATCATTTTCCGCTCCCAGTGGCAATGTTATAGTCTCTCAGGTATTCGGGAAGAGCATGTTCTATGTATAAAAGGTTGCTGGTCGCAGTTTTGGCAATACTTGCGGTGCCGGTGATTGCCGGAGAGTTTGTGGTCCGTGATGCCTACATTCGCGGTTTGCCTCCGGGCCAGACGGTGACGGCTGCATTTATGACGCTGGATAATGGGCTTGATAGTGACTGCAAGCTGGTGGGGGCGTCCTCACCGCTGGCGGGAAGTGCCGAGGTGCATGCCCACAGTCACCACGGTGGCACCATGTCCATGCGGCCAGTGCCATCGCTGCTGATTCCTTCGGGTGAGCAGTTGCGACTGGCACCCGGGGGCTACCACCTGATGCTGTTCGGTGTTCAGGATGCACTCAAAGATGGCGATGAATACAGTATCCGTTTGTTGTTTGAAGGTTGTTCGGAAGTGGAGATCAAGGCTCCTGTTCGCAGCGTGCTGAGTGAGGGCAATAGTCGATGAAAATGCCTCGTTGGGCAAAAAAATGGTCACGTAAGGCGTCGGATGTGGGTGATGCACTGGTAGATGAATACACCGGTCCCCATAACCCCCTCTGGGTGCGTGCAAGCGTGACGGTGGTGTTGGTTTATGTGCTGACCATTCTTATCCTATGCTGGTATTGGGATAAAGAACCGGCGTTGTTTGACGTTGCGGAAAATGCTCAGTCCCGTGCCACAGCGCAGGTCGTGGGTGGTGTTTCCACTGCGACACTGATCGGTATTGTGGATACTCTGCTTACAAAGCGTGGCGGTTATCTCAGTAATGATATTGCGCCACCGGGCATGCTGATGGATAACATTCCCAATTGGGAATACGGTGTGGTGATTCAGGTGCGGGATTTTAACAAGGCCCTGCGCGAGGCGTTTAGCCGCTCTTTATCCCAGTCCACCGAAGATGGAGATCTCGCATTGGCGGAATCCAGATTCAATTTTGACCACAATAGCTGGATTGTGCCTGCCACGGAATCCGAGTACCGGGAGGGCATGCAGTACCTGGAAAGCTATCTGAAGCGCCTTAGTGACAGAGCCCAGTACGATGCACAATTCTACGCCCGGGCGGATAACTTACGGTATTGGCTGGGCACCGTGGAAACTCGGTTGGGTAGCTTGTCTCAGCGTTTGAGCGCCAGTGTCGGGCAGCGGCGTATCAATACTGACCTGGCGGGTGAGGCAGCGAGTCAGCAGTCCACCAATACGCCGGGTGAGCTGGTGGTAAAAACGCCTTGGTTGGAACTGGACGATGTATTCTATGAGGCTCGAGGTAGTACCTGGGCGCTCATCCAGCTGTTAAAGGCCATCGAAATCGATTTTGATGAGATTCTGCGTAAGAAAAATGCGCGGGTCAGCTTGCAACAGATTATTCGGGAGCTGGAGGGTACACAGCAGGCGGTATTTCCGGTCATACTGAACGGCGGTGGGTTAGGGCTGCTGGCCAATCACTCGCTAGTGATGGCCTCTTACATCAGTCGTGCCAATGCGGCCATTATTGACCTGAGGGAATTGCTAGCCCAGGGCTAGCATGGTTGAAAGGTGGCAACAGGAATGCCAAATAGGGGGAACAAGCGGTGGCTCAGACGATGAACACAGATATTCCCTCCAGCGTAAAGCTGGTGCCGGCGGCTGACTATGACTTGCTTCTGGCCGTTCTGGAGCACCAGGAACTAGGCATCATGCTATTGGATTCACGCTTGCGGATCCGCTTTTGGAACCAGTGGCTCGCCGACTGGACCGGGATGCCGGCAATGGATGTGGCAGACCGGGCATTTGATGGCCTTTTCCCCAGCCTGGTTGGTACTGCCTTTGCAATCGCTGTTGATGATGCTCTATTTCAGGGTAGGGATACCAGGTGGGATCAGCAGCGTGACCCGGGTCACCTGGACAGTGTGGAAGTGTTGATGTCGGGGGGGGCCCGTCAGATGCCACTGCACCGTATTCAGTTCACCGCAGTGGCTATTCCTGACATTGGTGACTGCTGCTTGGTGCAGATTGATGAAGCGCCGTTTAACAGTGTGGCCTCAGCTCCGGTTCAGCACGACAGGGCTTCTCCGCAATTGGAGGCTGAACGTTGCCCAGCCTACATGGAAACATCGCGCACGCCCATGTTGGTGGTGGACAATCAGAGCCTGATTCTTGATGCCAATGATGCCCTGCAGTCACTGTTTGGTTTTAGTCTGGAACAACTTCAGAATCGTCCGCTGAGGGTGCTTTTGCCCGGGCTGGATACAGATAGTAGTGATATCAGGCAGGCCCTGGAAGGCTCTGATGATGCTGAGGACGTTTTTGTCCTGGAGGGTGCCACTGCCAGCGGTGAAAGTATAACCCTGAGTGCCACATGCTTTCAGTCGGCAGCCAAGCGAGAAGGCTGGGTGGTGCTGTTTCGAGATGTCACGCTAGACTCGGCAAACCTGGAGGCGTTATTTCACCAGCGCAAGCTGATCAGCACTGTTTTTTCGCAGGTGGTGGACGGTATTTTATTGACAGATCGTCATGGCCTTGTAGAACACCTAAACCCGATCGGTATGGAGCTGTTGGGTTTTCATGATCCGCAGCCCAACCGTTATGTGGATGAACTTCTACCGCTAGTGAATGAGGCCGGTGAAGTGGTGGAGTCGCCCTGCCTGAGTGCGCTGGCAAGGGGAAAGGCGGTTTCGGTTCCGGAAAACACATTATTAAAAGTGCCTGGCCAGGAACCTCTGCAGATTGTGGCGACGGCGACACCTCTGCGTAATCGGCTCAATGATATTTCCGGCACCGTGCTGGTGTTTCGCTCCATCAGTGAGGCGCGTCGTGTTTCCACACGACTCACCTGGCAGGCCACCCATGATCCGTTGACTCAGTTGGCGAACCGCCGGCTTCTGGAAAACGAGATTCTAAAATCCATTGACGATGCGCATTCGGCTGAGCATACCCATACGCTGCTATACATCGACTTG
>JALRJN010000082.1 GCA_023261185.1 Porticoccus sp. | reverse complement strand
AGCGTCGTTTTACCATGGTCTACGTGACCAATCGTACCCACGTTTACGTGGGGCTTATTTCGTTCAAACTTTTCTTTTGCCATTTCCAGGTCCTCTCAAAATCAAATTTAGTTAACGCATATTCTTGGCGATCACTTCATCTGCGACATTGCGCGGCGCTTCTGCGTATTTCTCAAACTCCATGGTGAAGGTGGCACGACCCTGGGTGGCAGAGCGCAGGTCGGTGGCATAACCGAACATTTCCGCCAGTGGCACTTCAGAATTGACTACCTTACCGGATACAGTTTCATCCATACCCAGAATCACACCGCGGCGGCGGTTCAGGTCACCCACCACATCGCCCATATTTTCCTCGGGCGTAACCACTTCAACTTTCATAATGGGCTCAAGCAGTACTGCACCGCCCTTGGTGGCCAGTTGCTTGGTGGCCATGGATGCAGCGATCTTGAAGGCCATCTCTGATGAGTCCACGTCGTGGTATGAGCCATCGTAAAGTGTCGCTTTCAAGCCAAGCAGCGGATAGCCGGCGACCACACCATTCTGCATCTGCTCCTCAATACCCTTGGCTACAGCGGGGATGTATTCCTTGGGCACCGTACCCCCGACAATTTCGTTCACAAACTCCAGGCCTTCGGCACCGGCATCTTCACCCGGTTCAAAGCGAACCCAGACATGCCCGTACTGGCCACGACCGCCGGACTGGCGAACAAACTTGCCCTCGATTTCGCAGGTGTTGCGAATGGCTTCTCGGTAGGCCACCTGCGGCTTACCAATATTGGCCTCAACACTGAACTCCCGGCGCATGCGTTCAACGAGGATATCCAGGTGTAATTCACCCATGCCGGAAATTATGGTCTGGCCGGTTTCTTCATCTGTTTTCACCCGGAAAGATGGGTCTTCCTGAGCCAGCTTGCCCAGTGCAATACCCATTTTTTCTTGATCCGCCTTGGAACGCGGTTCCACGGCCACGGAAATGACCGGTTCGGGAAACTCCATACGCTCCAGCGTAATCACCTTGTTGATATCGCAGAGGGTGTCACCTGTAGTGACATCTTTCAGACCAATTCCAGCTGCGATATCGCCAGCCAGCACTTCCTTGATCTCCTCGCGGTTGTTGGCGTGCATCTGCACCATACGACCGATCCGCTCTTTCTTACCCTTCACCGGGTTGTAAACCATATCCCCGGAATTCAAAGTTCCGGAGTAAACGCGAAAGAACGTTAAGGTGCCAACAAACGGGTCGGTGGCTATTTTGAATGCCAGCGCTGCGAAGGGTGCTTTGTCGTCTGCCTCACGGGTATCGTGGGTTTCTCCATCTTCAAGCACACCATCAATAGCCTTCACCTCTGTGGGTGCAGGCAGGTATTCAATCACCGCGTCAAGTACGGCCTGAACACCCTTGTTCTTGAACGCTGAGCCGCCCAATACCGGAACAATTTCATTGGCCAAAGTGCGCAGGCGAATACCCTGCCTGATCTCATCTTCGGTCAATTCCCCTTCCTCGAGGTATTTCTCCATCAGCTCTTCATTGGCTTCTGCTGCTGCTTCCACCATGTACTCGCGCATTTCCTCGCACTGATCAAGCAGGTCATCCGGAATATCTGCGTAGTCGAAGGTCATCCCCTGATCAGATTCATTCCACAAAATGGCCTTCATCTTCACCAGGTCGACAACACCCTTAAAGTGCTCTTCAGACCCAATTGTCATTTGCAGGGGAACGGCATTGGCACCGAGACGCTTTTTCAGCTGATCAACCACTCGCATGAAGTCGGCACCAGCCCGGTCCATCTTGTTGACAAACACCATGCGCGGCACTTCATATTTATTCGCCTGGCGCCACACTGTTTCTGTTTGCGGCTGGACCCCGGAGGAGCCACACAGCACCACCACGGCACCATCCAGCACCCGCAGGGAGCGCTCGACCTCAATGGTGAAGTCCACGTGCCCGGGGGTATCGATGATGTTGATCCGGTGTTGAGGGAATTGTTGCTGCATACCCGACCAGAAACAGGTGGTAGCCGCCGAGGTGATGGTAATGCCCCGCTCTTGCTCCTGCTCCATCCAGTCCATGGTCGCCGCCCCGTCATGCACCTCGCCAATCTTGTGCGACAGGCCAGTATAGAAAAGCACACGCTCCGTCGTGGTGGTCTTCCCCGCATCTACGTGGGCACAAATGCCGATATTGCGATAACGGGTAATGGGTGTCTTACGCGCCACAGGTCTTTCCCCCAAAAACATTCATCTTAAAACCACAAAAGGGTAGCTGCAGACAGCTACCCTTCTGGGATACCTTAACGTTCCGATACTGCGATTAGAATCGGAAGTGTGAGAACGCCTTGTTGGCTTCAGCCATACGGTGGACGTCTTCACGTTTCTTCACTGCGCCACCTTTACTCTGGTAGGCATCAATGATTTCACCGGCAAGACGCTGAGACATGGACTTCTCACCACGATTGCGGGCGTAGTCTACCATCCAGCGCATGGCCAGTGCGGCACGGCGTGAGGGACGAACCTCTACCGGCACCTGATAGGTCGCACCACCAACACGACGTGACTTCACTTCCACCATCGGGGCGATATTGTCCAGGGCAGTTTCAAATACCGCCACCGGCTCTTCTTTCAAACGGCTTTCTACCAGGTCAAGTGCACCGTAAACAATGCGCTCTGCAACGGATTTTTTACCGCTGACCATGACGTGGTTCATAAACTTTGCCAGCGTGACATTGCCAAACTTAGGATCTGGCAGAATTTCGCGCTTAGCGACAACTCTTCTTCTAGGCATAATCTAGCTCTTCTCTTCAGGGTTGTCCGGGATTGATCACACTGCGGCTAGCGCACCCGGCCTTACTCGGTTCTGACCGACACAAAGTCGCCCCTTACTTGGGACGCTTGGCTCCATACTTGGAACGACGCTGTCTGCGGCTGCTCACACCAGCAGTATCCAGGCTGCCACGAACGGTGTGATAACGCACACCAGGCAAATCCTTAACACGGCCGCCACGAATCAGCACCACACTGTGCTCCTGCAGGTTGTGACCCTCACCACCAATGTACGAAGTCACTTCGTAACCATTAGTCAGACGAACACGACACACTTTACGCAGTGCAGAATTCGGCTTCTTCGGCGTAGTTGTGTAAACACGGGTGCAAACACCACGACGCTGAGGGCAAGCTTGCAGAGCAGGTACGTCACTCTTAGCAACTTTGCGTTTTCTCGGCTTACGAACCAACTGGTTGATCGTTGCCATTCAATAACTCCAAATTACAAAAACGC
>JALRJN010000037.1 GCA_023261185.1 Porticoccus sp. | reverse complement strand
GTGGCGCTATGATGTTTTTATCCAAGCTTGCAAATCTTGCTTGCGAGTGATTCTCCTGCTCTGCATTTATTGTAATAATTTTTTGGTCCTCTGCAATTTGTGCCATCTCTTTTTTTGTTATCTTGCCGTTTTTTTGTGATGCAATAATTTTGAGTGCTTCAAGTAATTTTGGTTTTGGAGTTTGTATTTCATAAATTGGTAATGGAATTGTGTCTTTGACTCCAAACGATTGTTGCTTTCCTTCAAATGCGGCATAACTCTCAGGTTCTGCATAAAATGGTTTTAGATTCTCACACTCTTTGAGAATCATGCATGCCATCATACATGCAATTGCTTGAATTTTAGAACCAGATCCGACATTGACATAGATGTAATTTCCTTTTTCCTCATCAATGATTTCTTTGATAGTTTTGATTGCTTTGAATAAACTCAATCTATCAGTATATGCAAGTTTGAGTTCTATTCCGTGCTTTTTGCAGTCTTTTTTTATTTTGTCAAGATATGGACCTGATTTGTCTTCAGCAGTCTTTTCATGAATTAATAACCAAAGTCTATCTGATTTTGTCTCCAATACTGGGAGCATAATTCTGTCAATTTCAAAGCCTAAAGGGGCAATTTGGATTCTAAACGTGGCTAATTTACTCATTTTAGTATGTACAGTATGCATACTAATGTCATCTTATATAATAATTTCGTACGGCTATCTAATTCATGAAACAAGAAAGTAAAAACAATGAAAAAGGTTCACAGGTTTTTTTCTATCCTAGAATTATTCGTGAATTCGAAGACGACGATGAACCAATGTACTGGGGGTAAAAAATGGAAGTACTAGATTTAGACAAAATTGAAGGACAATTTGGACTAGTGATTCGTGAAAAAGAAAATCACAACAACTATGTTTTGATTAGATTTGAAGATTTACAAAAGATTGTAGAGTATTTCAACAAATTCAAAGAGGAGAGTAAATTTGAACTGTCCTAAATGCAAGTCAAAAAATGTTTGCGAAATCATTTACGGTTATGTCAATCTTAATGATGAGATCAAAAGACAAGTTGATGAGAAAAAGATCAGACTAGGAGGTTGTGTGATTGGTGAATATAATCCACAATTCAATTGCAACAAATGCTCATATGAATGGGGGAATGTAGATGATTAAAACAGAATTCTTTGATGAGTATGATAGAGTTACTACCGCAGACCATGCAAAATATCTTGTCCAACCCTTCAGATTCCGCTTGGGCTTTGACCATCTGGGAACCGGGCACCACCAGTACCTGCTTGACTGTACTGGCGACTTTGCGGCCACGAGCCACATCGGCCGCAGCACGCAGGTCCTCAATACGTGAATTGGTGCAGGAGCCGATAAATACTCGATCCACGGGGATATCACTAATGGCGGAACCACCCTGGAGGCCCATGTATTTCAGTGCTCTTTCAATACCCTGCCGCTTCACTGGGTCAGACTCATTCTCGGGACTGGGAATGGTGCCACTAACTGGAGCAACCATTTCCGGGGATGTTCCCCAGCTCACTTGCGGCTCGATGGCACTGCCATCCAGTTCGACAACGGTATCGAATTCCGCATTATCGTCACTGTGCAGGGTTCGCCAGTATGCCGCCGCCTGATCCCACAGTTCTCCTGTCGGTGCAAAACGGCGGCCCTTGAAGTATTCAATGGTTTTCTCATCCACGGCGACCATGCCCACCCGGGCACCGGCCTCAATAGCCATATTGCAAACCGTCATGCGGCCCTCAATGGACATTTCACGGAATACTTGGCCGGCAAACTCGATGGCATAGCCTGTACCACCAGCGGTACCGATTTTGCCGATAATGGCCAGCACCACGTCCTTGGCGGTGACGCCGGGACCCAGGGTTCCATCTACGCGGATCAGCATATTCTTCATCTTCTTGGTCACTAGGCACTGGGTGGCCAGCACGTGCTCCACTTCTGACGTACCAATACCGTGGGCCAGACAGGCAAAGGCGCCGTGGGTGGCGGTATGGGAATCACCGCAGACCACGGTCATACCTGGAAGAGAAGCTCCCAGCTCCGGGCCCATCACGTGAACGATGCCCTGCCCCATTTCATTCATCTTGAATTCACGGATGCCGAAATATTCACAGTTCTCGTCCAACGTTTTCACCTGAATTCGGGAAGTTTCGTCGGGTATAGCATCCACACCGGCAGCACGTTCAACCGGATCAGTGGAAATATTATGGTCCGGGGTCGCCACATTCACATCCAGACGCCAGGGCTTACGTCCAGCGATACGCAGCCCCTCAAAAGCCTGAGGTGAGGTTACTTCGTGCAAAATGTGCCGATCAATGTAGATCAATGCGGAACCATCATCACGCTGCTTCACCAGGTGTGCGTCCCACAGTTTGTCGTAAAGGGTTTTTCCAGCCATTATCAATTCCAGCCATTTCTGATGGTGTTATTTTAATCGGCACATCAAATAACACAAATTCATATTTTTCATCGTTTCGATTCTTATTTGGAATTGATATCCTCCCCCCATGGACACGCAATTATTGGAAGCCTTTATCGCCGTGGCAGATAGCGGTTCTTTTTCGTTGGCCGCTGAACGCATCCATGTCACCCAACCCGCAGTCAGCAAGCGGATTGCACTACTGGAAGACATTCTGGACTGCCGGCTGTTTGATCGTATCGCCCGCACCGTCACCCTGACCGAGGCAGGAGAAGCACTCCTGCCCCGCGCACACCGCATTCTTCAGGAGTTTGCAGATACCCGGCAGGCCATCAGCGACCTGTCAGGCGACATCAGTGGCCACCTACGTTTGGCGATCAGCCACCATATCGGCCTGCACCGGTTGCCCCCAATCCTCAAACAATTTGCACAGCGGCATCCGTCGGTGAAAATTGATGTGGACTTTATGGATTCAGAAAAGGCTTACGAGGGCATCCTGCAGGGGCGTTTTGAAGTAGCCGTTATTACCTTGGCACCGCAACCACACCCAAAAGTTGAAACACAGGTCATCTGGCCGGACCCGCTAGTGTTTATGGTCGCCGATGATCACGCATTGTGTTCTGAACCCCAGCCAACCCTGCAAATACTCTGCGAATTTCCGGCCATTCTTCCCGGGTTGGGCACCTACACCGGACGCATGGCCCGGACCGTGTTTGAGGAGCAGAGGGTTCCACTACCCGCCACCATGGCCACCAATTATCTCGAAACCATCAAGATGATGGTCAGCATCGGTCTCGGCTGGAGCCTACTGCCAGAAAGTATGTTGGATGACGGCTTACAGATTATCTGTATTCCCGATATACATATTGAACGACAGCTGGGCTACATCCATCACCGGGAAAAAAGTCTTTCCAATGCCGCACGCGCGTTTATTCAATTGCTCAACAGCGAAAACCCATAAAAAAACGCCGCAGTTGCGGCGTTTTTTCCCTATAGCATTCGTATTCCGGAAAACCTAGAACGCCTCAATATCCAGCGCCATCACAGACGCCGAACCCGCTTTAATAGTAGCCAGGTAGGCCTGATTGCGGGGCATGATCTGCTCCGCAAAGAACCGTGTCGTGGTAATTTTACAATTGTTAAACACGCCATTACCCTCACCCGAGGCATTCAAGCTCACAGCCACAATAGCGCTCTTTGCCATCAGGGCACCGGCCACGGTAGTTCCCATCAACATCATCAGGTTGTAGGCAGCAGAACCGGGGGCTGCCCAGTCACCTGTCGCCTGTGCAAACAGGGATTCCACTGCCTGCTGGCATGCAGCCAACGAATATTCGAGTGCATCTGCCATCTCCACCAAGCCAGCAGTGCGAGCCTCGGCCACCACCGGCAGCAGAACTTTCATCAACTCACCCGCAGCCACACCCTTGTCGCGGGCAATTTTGCGTCCCACCAAGTCCATGGACTGGATACCATTGGTACCTTCGTAGATAGGCAGAATGCGGGCATCGCGCATATGTTGGGCTGCACCTGTCTCTTCTACAAACCCCATACCCCCGTGCACCTGGACGCCGAGGGATGTCACCTCCATGCCAATCTCCGTGCACCAACCTTTCACCAGGGGCGTGAGTAGATCTACGCGACGCTGATGGTAAGCACTCTCTGCCTCATCTGTTTCTTTGAAGGCATGATCTTCATGAGCCAGTGCACTGTAGGCCAATGCGCGAGCACCTTCTGTCAAGGCACGCATCTGCATGAGCATGCGACGCACGTCCGGATGGTGAATAATGGTTGCTTTCGACACCCCCGGCGCACTGCCCTGAACCCGATCCTTGGCGTAGGCCACGGCCTGCTGGTATGCGCGCTCACTGATGGACACCCCTTGCAAGCCAACTGCCAGGCGGGCTTCGTTCATCATGGCGAACATATACACCAGCCCCTGGTTCTCTTCGCCCACCAGATAGCCAACAGCACCATCGTTATCGCCAAAGGACAGAGAACAGGTAGGACTCGCGTGAATACCCATTTTGTGTTCCAGCCCTACACAATAAACATCATTGCGTTCCCCGCGACTGCCATCCTCATTAATTAGGAATTTCGGCACCACAAACAGGGAAATACCCTTCACCCCTTCCGGAGCATCCGGGGTACGAGCCAGCACCAGATGGATGATGTTATCGGTGTACTCGTGGTCACCCCAGGTAATAAAGATTTTCTGACCGGAAAGTCGGTAATGATCACCTTCGGGCACAGCTTTGGTACGCACTGCGGCGAGATCGGAGCCCGCCTGGGGCTCGGTGAGGTTCATGGTGCCAGCCCACTCGCCGGATACCAGCTTTGGCAGATACAGCGCTTTCTGTTCATCGCTGCCGTACATGTCCAGGGCGGTAACCACCCCCTTGGTAAGCATTGGACAAAGACCAAAGGACATATTGGCCGACTGGCTCATTTCATCCACGGCAACAGATAGCAACATCGGCAAACCCTGACCACCGTATTCCACATCGCCCGTCAGGCTTGTCCAACCGGACTCGGTCAATTGCTGATAAATGCCATCCAGTACCGGCGCGGTAATGACGGTGGTGCCATCCAGATGAGATCCCTGCTGATCAGCGGGTTGATTGGTAGGCGCGACCACTTCACCAAAAAAGCGGGCGGCTTCACTGAGAATGGCATCCACCATATCCGGGGTCGCCTCTTCATAGCCCGGCAATTGAGCGATTTTGTCCATGCCGAGAACCTGGTTTATTAGGAAACTCATCTCATCAACGGGAGCCTTGTATACGGTCATTCTCCACCCCTCTATCGGTGTCATTTAATCTGCTTGTTTTGATATAAAGATAGCGGCTAGCGGAAAGGATTCTATGTCTTTATCGCCAAAAACCCATGACGTTCTGTGACTCACGGGTTTCAGGAAAAATACCGGAAGAGGCTGCGACTACAATGCTGGATCGAGGCGAGTGAGCTGGGAAAAAACCTGGGGTTCGAGCAGATGGCCGGTGTCATCCAGAGGGGGATAGGGCAAATTTCGCTGTCGGCAATATTTGGCGATGATGGGCTGAGACCATTCGAAAAGCACCTCGCGGTACTCTTCCTGATCAATACGACACTCATCGTACAAACCAGCGACCTGTCGTTGCCGCTGGGCCTCAGCCAGAATAATGGCGCAGGCAACCGACACATTGAAGGATTCAGCCATCCCCATCATTGGAACAATGACACAACCATCAACCATGGCTGACGCCTCGGCACTGACACCAATCTTTTCCGCACCCAGCAACAAGGCGGTAGGCCGGGTGTAATCCACCTCCCGGTAATCCACGGCACGGTCGTCAAAGTGCGCCGCGAGCACCTGAAACCCCTGGCTCTGAAGCTCGTTGATCGGGTCTTCTATATCTCGGTGGACTTGCGTTTTCACCCACTTATGGGACCCCATCGCGGTACCCGTGTGGGCACGAAATCCGCCTTTATCGTAAACCGCGTGTACGCGGTGAATGCCCACGGCATCACAGGTACGAATAATGGCTGACAGATTTTGGCCCTTGTGGACCTGGTCGGTGATCACCGTCAGGTCGGGTTGACGACGATTGAGGACATCGACAATTTTCTGGTAACGATCGGGAGTCATCGCGCCATTATAGGCCAAAGTGGGTTCGAGACAGCCACCTGCAATGTGTCAACCTATGGAGGCAGGGTCGTTTTAGGAGGGATCAAGAATATCATCCGCCCAACTCAGGGCAGCCATCACAGAAGGAAAGCCTATCGTACTGACCAGCAATAATAATGCATGGTGAATTTCAGCAGGGCTGGCACCGGCCGCCAGGGCTGGACGGGTATGGCTGTGAACCGCCCCCTCGGAGCGAATACTTGCCGCTGCTGCCAACTGGATCAGTTGTGCCGTTTTCTCGCCCAGCGGACCCAGTTCCTTAGCCGTGCTGCCCATAGCTTCAACGGCTTGTGCAAACTCCGGATACTGTTCCGAGAGACTGGCATAACGACCAGGTAGTTTCCTGTTGTCCATTGCGCTCTCCTGCCACAAGGTATTTCTCACTGAGTATAGTGTTTGAAATCACGGACAACACCCTTGCAGCCACCTGAAGAGAAACGCAGAATCTGAGCATCACCGACAATGAAAGCACTGGGGGCAGGATTGGAGTATTTAAGCGGCAAACAGCTTTGGGATAGCGTTATCAACGCCAGTTCATCCGCCTACGCTAGCGGGGCGTTGCATTCCATTCCCACCGACAGCCATATCAAAACAGAGTTGGTTGAGGGCGTGCCGGTTAACTTCCAGATACGCGTGGTGAAAAATCTGGCGAGAAAATCCGCAGAAATGAAACGTCGCGCTAACCAGGCACCACAGGCAAAAGACTTTAATCCGTTTTTACCCTACGACCCACAGTTGTATGTCGGTGAACTTACCGCGCACTACCGCTGCCTGCTTAACAAGTTCAATGTCATGGATCACCACATACTGATGGTGACCACGGAGTTTGTCCCGCAACTCGAACCCTTGAGCCGGGAAGACTTTCTGGCGGCCCAACTGTGCCTTGAAGCTCGGGATGGGCTGGTATTTTATAACGGAGGCACCGAGGCAGGAGCGAGCATTACCCACAAACACCTTCAGATGGTGCCGCTACCACTTTGCCCGGAGTCATTTCCGTTCCAGCCGCTTTTCGATACAACGTCGACAGAGACCGGGAAAGCAGTTCAATCGAAACTGCCCTTTACCCACCTTGTGGCTGCGGCCAGCCAGCATGTCGACATCGAAACACGCGCCACACACAATTGGGCGTGTTACCGGCAAATGGCATCACAGCTGGGCCTGGGTTCGGAGGAAGGCGAATACCCTCTACCCCACAACCTGCTGATGACCCGCCGTCATCTCTGGGTAGTTCCAAGGTGCCGTGAGCGCCACACCGGGCTTGCAGTGAACGCTCTGGGTTACGCCGGCACACTGCTCGTCAAGGATCAACAGCAGCTCGAGACATTGCAGAGCACAGGCTGCCTACCTCTGTTACAGGCTGTAGCTGGACTGCCCAGCCAGAGCGAGTAAACCAACGGGGAACTTTTACCCGTATACCCCCTCTGTTATGATCGCCCACTTGAATTTTAGGGCCTTACCCCAAATAACGAGAATGACAGTAAGTTACATGCCGAAATGCACTACCGGCAGAAGAATAAAAGAACGTCAGGCCATGTTAAAAAAGATTGACTTGCAGTTACGATCTCGTAAGGCTCGCCCTCCTCCCAGAGTCTGAAACGCATCATTTGCACCTCAATAAAAGCGGACAAGAATTAACCCATAGCAGGAGAACATCATGCTGGAAGTCAGCCAGTTAACTCGTTTTTATGATGAGTTCAAAGCCGTTGACAATGTCAGTTTCAACATTGCTCAGGGCGAGATTGTCGGCCTGTTAGGTCACAATGGCGCAGGCAAAACAACCATCATGAAAATGATCAGCGGCTACCTGGAGCCCAATGAAGGTTCCATTAAAATTGACGGGATTGATTTGCAGCTGGAGCTGAAGCGCGCCCAGCGCTGTATTGGTTATCTGCCTGAAAACCTTCCCATCTACCCAGAAATGACGGTTGCCGAATACCTGGACTATGTAGGAGACATCAAAGGACTCGCCAGCCAGGAAAAAATTGACGAAATCAAACGCGTGATTCACGAAACGGACCTGATGGACAAGTTGCTGTCACCCATCTCCACCCTGTCCCGAGGTTATAAACAGCGAGTGGGCGTTGCGCAGGCCATTCTCGGCAAACCCGGACTGCTCATTCTTGACGAGCCCACCAATGGACTCGATCCAACGCAGACCGAACAAATGCGCAAGTTGATTCGCGAGCTATCCAGCAGTGCCACGGTAATTCTATCCACACACATCATGCAGGAAGTGGAAGCCATCTGTGACAGGGCGCTGATTGTGCGCCACGGGCAGCTGGCCGTGGACGCAAGCCTCAACGAATTGCGCAGAAGTAACCACCTGCTGCTCACCACGTCCATGAATGCTGACGAACTGGCACAACAGATTGCCAATACTGCCGGCATTGTCACGATTGATTCGATACAGGCGGAAGAAAACAACCCGTCCATCTGTCGCTACCGCATAACGGTTGCAGAAGATACAGATCACCTGGCGCTCGGCGCGCATATCAATAAAGAACTTATTTCTCAAGGGGCGGAGGTTTACGGTATTGGCGAAGAACGTCGCAATCTGGAAACCCTGTTCCGTGAAGTCAACTCAGCCCCACTGAGTGGTGCCGCAGAGGAGGCCAAAAATGCAGCCTGATAACAAACACATACCACATATTCGCCGCATTGCCGCAAAAGAGGTCTCACTGTTTTTTGCCTCGCCAATTGCCTATCTGTTTTTGGCCACTTTTGCGGGCATCAGCCTGTTTATCTTCTTCTGGGGCGAGTCCTATTTTTCGCGCAACATTGCCGATGTGCGCCCGCTGTTTGAATGGATGCCGGTACTGCTAATCTTCCTCACCAGCACGCTGACCATGAGGCTGTGGAGTGAGGAACGTCGTACTGGGACCCTTGAGCATGTCCTGACACAGCCCCTACCCCTATGGCATTTTGTGATCGGCAAGTTCCTTGGCTGTCTGGTGCTGCTGGCCATTGCTCTGGTGATCACCCTGCCACTGCCTCTAACAGTCTCACAAATTGGCAGACTGGACTGGGGCCCCGTCTGGGCCGGCTACCTGGCCACATTCCTGTTAGGTGCTGCTTATCTGTCCATTGGTCTTTTTGTCTCCGCCCGCAGTGACAATCAGATCATCAGCCTTATCTGTGCCGTGGCACTGTCCGGTATTTTTTATCTGGTGGGCACACCCGCCATCACGGATTTCTTTGGCAATGTGACCGGGGAATGGTTGCGAACCCTGGGCACTGGCTCCCGCTTTGATTCCATTACCCGAGGTGTGGTAGACGTTCGTGATCTGTATTACTACCTGAGCATCATGATCGCTTTCCTGACCCTGAACACTTTTGTTCTGGAAAAGGAACGTTGGGCAACCCGCAAAAATACACCGCGCCATCAGTCCTGGAGGGCCGTTACTGGTCTGCTTTTGGCCAATGCCATCTGTGCCAACCTGTGGCTGGGCCAGGTCACCATGCTGCGTATCGATACCACCGAGGGCAATCAGTACTCTATCTCTGAGGCGACGTTGAATTACCTGGGTCAGTTACAGGAGCCCCTGCTGATACGCGGCTATTTCAGTAGCAAAACCCACCCGCTGCTGGCGCCACTGGTTCCCCAGATGAAAGACATGATTCGCGAATACGAAATTGCCGGGCGCGGAAAAGTCAGGGTTGAATTCATTGACCCGGTCACAGACCCGGAAGTGGAAGAGGAAGCCAACAAGAAATACGGTATTCGCCCCACTCCGTTACAGGTGGCTGACCGTTACCAGACGGCTATTGTTAACTCCTACTTCAGCATCCTGATTAACTATGGGAACGAATTCCAGGCACTGGGTTTCCAGGACCTCATTGAGGTGAAATCACAGGGCGATAACAGCCTAGAAATTCAGTTGCGCAACCCCGAATACGACCTCACAAGAAGCATCAAGAAAGTTCTCAACAGCTACCGCGGGGGCAGCGACATCTTTGAGCTTATCGACGGCCCCATTACCTTCAATGCCTACGTCTCAAAAGATGAGTTACTGCCCGAACAGCTGGTGTCATACCGCCAGGGAGTAGAGGAAGTGATTGACGGCCTCAAACAGGAGGCCGGGGACCGCTTAAGTGTTCATTATTATGATCCCGATGCCAACAAGGGCGCTATCGCTCGCATGATTGGCCAGAAATACGGTTTCCAACCCATGGCCAGCAGCATGTGGTCCGAGGATCATTTCTATTTCTACATGACGCTGGAACAAGGCGACCAGGTTGTACAGGTTCCGATCGAGGATGCCTCCAAAGAAACCTTTGAGCGCAACCTGAAAAGCAGTATCAAACGTTTTGCTTCCGGCATCACCAAAACCATCGCCCTGGTAACACCCAAAGTTGACCCCAAAATGGAACAGTACGGCATCACGGTGCCTCGCTTTACACTGCTTGGAGACACACTGGCAGCCGACATGAACGTGGTCGATGAAGACCTCAGCGACGGCAGTGTTTCCCCCGAGGCCGATATCCTCATCGTGGCGGCTCCCAATAACCTGAAAGACAAGGAGCTGTTTGCCATTGACCAGTTCCTCATGAAAGGCGGCACCGTTATCGCATCAGCCTCGCCGTTCACGACCACGCTGAGTCAGCAGGGACTGGGGCTGGCAAGCCTACAGGGATCATTTCAGGACTGGCTCAGCCATCACGGCCTGACCGTCGACAAGAAACTGGTACTGGATACGCAGAATACCGCGTTCCCCATGCCGGTGGTGCGCAATGTCGGGGGTTATCAAATGCAGGAAATCCGTGTTATCGAATACCCCTATTTTGTGGATGTTCGAGAAAGCGGCCTCAATCAGGATAACCCCATCTCTGCCAATGTTCCCCAGGTCACCATGGCGTGGGCATCTCCCATCCAGCTTGACCCAGAGAAACAGGGTGAACGAAAAATTACCCAGCTCATCAGGAGCTCGGATAACGCCTGGGTATCCGATGACATGGAAATCATGCCAGACATCGATGCCAACGGCATGGCGGCTTTCCCTGCCGCCACGGAGAGTGGATCACAACTGCTAGGAGTCATGAGTGAAGGCCGCTTTACCTCCTACTTCGCCGGCAAGGAATCGCCGCTGCTGTCAGTGAAAAAGGCTGAAACCCCGGAGGCCGGCGATACGGCTGAAGAGGCTGACACAGAGAGTGAAGCTACAAGCAATAGTCAGCCGGCGGTCACCAGTGTCATTGAACACTCTCCGCAATCGGCTCGCATCGTGTTGTACAGCTCAAATGATTTTCTGCGCGATCAGACCATGACAATGGCCAACTCTGCTGCGGGCAGTGAGTACCTAAACCCCATGCAGCTAATGGCGAATACGGTGGACTTTGCCCTGGAAGATGCTGGCCTGCTGAGCATTCGTTCCCGTGGCCATTTCAACCGCACACTTCCGCCCATGGAACGCGATAGCCAGGTGTTCTGGGAATATCTCAATTACGCCCTGGCGGTTCTGGCACTGGCAATCATTGCTGGCGTACAGAAAAGACGGAAAAAATCCCGTCATCAACACTACCTGAACGTTTTGGCCAATTAATCCCGGGAGCGACTGATGACTAAGATGAAAACCTGGTTAAGCGCCCTGCTTGTGGCACAACTGGCACTGGCAATTGGCTTTTACTGGAATACCCAACAGGAACTGCAAAAAAGCCTGCCAAAGCCATTGGTAGATATCAGCTGGAAAAAAGTTGACCGCTTTGTAGTTGGCGATGGCAACCAGCAGGTGGCCCTTAGTTACGCCAAAGACAGCTGGCTGCTCAGCGACCTGGGCATGTTGCCAACGGTAGATGGCAACGCCGAGCAACTGCTTGAAAAGCTACAAGCATTGCAAACCAGCTGGCCAGTGGCATCGACCCAGGCAAGCCATGCGCGCTTTGATGTCACCGAAGACAAACTCCAGCGATTTGTCGCTTTTTACCATGGCGATGAGTTGCTGGGTAAACTGATTGTCGGTTCATCCCCCGGGCTGAAAAAACTGCATGTACGTATGGACGGCCAGGATAACGTCTACTCTGTGGACCTGGAACTGGTGGACATGATCACCGCCAGCCAGGCTTGGCTCGACAACTCCCTGCTTAAGCTGGACGAACTGGTGTCCATCCAGGGCGCCGATTACCGATTGCAAAAACAGGGTGAGGATTGGGTACTGCAGGGCCAGAACAATGTACAAGGCCTGGAACTCGACAGCGGCAAGGTGGGCGACATGCTCTACGCTTTGAAAGACCTGAGAGTGCGCAAGCTGGTTACTGATATGCCCGATCTGGCTGGCAGTGGTTACGCTCAGCTGAGTGTAGAGACTGATCAGAGTGAAAAACCGCTCATCTATCAGTTCTACATGACCAAGGAAAACTGCTACGTCACCCGTAACGATTACGACGCCATGTTTACCATCGATTGGGGAGATTATGAAAAGATCGCCGCCATGGATGCAGCAAAGTTAACGGTGCAACCTGCCGCCAACCAAGAAAGCTCGCAAGAAGATAACAGTAACGAGCAAAGCTGATAATAAAGGCCGTTCAGTCATCCTGAACGGCCTTTATACATTCAAGGCAAAAACAGTCGCTGGAAGTTGGCGGTTGTCACCTCTGCAACCTGCTGCCACCCAACACCTTTAATCTCGGCCACGGCCTTAGCCACCTCAACCACGTACTTGGGCTCATTCTGCTTGCCCCGGTAAGGAACCGGCGCCAGCCATGGCGCATCGGTTTCCACCAACATGTTCTCAAGAGGGACTTTTTTCACCACTTCGCGCAATGCTGAGGCGTTGCGAAACGTAATAATTCCAGAGAATGAGATCATAAAGTTCAGGTCCATGGCGGCCTTCGCCATGTCCCAGTTTTCTGTGAAGCAGTGGATAACACCACCCGACGAGGTGCTGGCATAATCACGCAAAATGGCCATGGTCTGCGCTCTGGCCTCACGGGTATGGACGATTACCGGTTTTCTGAGCTGAGCGCCTGCCTGCAGGTGACTGATAAAACTTTGCTCCTGCCACTCCGCATTATCTTTATCGTAATAATTATCGAGCCCGGTTTCACCGATGGCCACAACACCCGGCTGACTGCCCAGCGACAGCAACTCGGTAACCTCTGGCAACGGCGGCAACTCCCTTTGTAAAGGGTGAACTCCAACGGAGACCAGCATATCGTCACGGGTTTGTGCGAGCTCTACCAGGCGAGATGAACTTGGCAAGTCGACACCTACGGAAAGAAATTGTGTTACACCACGCTGCCTGGCGGTATCAAGTAACCGGTCCAGAGAGTTCTGATAATCGGAAAGATCGAGATGATCCAGATGACAATGGGAGTCAACGAGCACAGCAGGACAGCAATTTAAGTCGTATTACATGGTATTGGTGGGTTTACCTGACTCAAGCAGCCCCGCCAGATAGGTCTCGAATTTATCGATAATCGCGCTATGGCGCTCATTCAGTTGGATGCCAACACCTTCCTTACGACTCGCGCCCATACCTTTTGGTGTTATCCAAACCACCCGCCCGGTCAAAGGAATACGTTCCGGCTCATCCATCAGGTCCAGCAGAATAAAAACCTCATCACCCAATGAATAGTTTTTCCGAGTTGAAATAAACAGACCGCCATTTTTGACAAATGGCATATAACACGAGTAAAGAGCATGTTCATCTTTGATGGCTAAATTCAGAATACCATTTCTGACACTGCCGCCAAATGCTTCCATATTCATAACAGACCCGAGCCGAATTTTGCTTAGTGTACTATATGCTGAACCGGGCGTTCCAGTTTGTTAAAAACGTCGCAAGTTCAAAACATGTGGATATTCAACACCATTATCTGGAAAGAT
Source organism: Porticoccus sp. (assembly GCA_023261185.1). Classification (GTDB taxonomy): domain Bacteria; phylum Pseudomonadota; class Gammaproteobacteria; order Pseudomonadales; family Porticoccaceae; genus Porticoccus; species Porticoccus litoralis. Next base: position 13,932 of record JALRJN010000037.1, on the reverse strand, counting down.
GCTGCCAATCGAGCATTAACTCCTCCCAGAGTAGATTGATATTGGGGTTGGCCGTGCTGAAAAGTCGCTTTTTGACCTGTACCAGCTTATCGAGAAAGCGAAAGGACATCACCTGCTCTGACCCCAGCTGACCTGACTTGATGGCCATCGAGACCCGGTTATATAGCCAGTCCACAGCCATCACTGACGGAGTGTTCACGCATTGCTCTGCCGCTGACAGAGGCTTAATAGCTCCGGAGCTAACCTTGTCGAGCAGCTGCTCAAATGCCTGGCGTTGCTGGAGCAGGTCCGACTCCAGAAACCGCAACGCTAAAAGTGGTCGGTCGGCCGCATACTCCATCAACTCAGCAAGCCCTTCTGATTTGGCCGTCACCTGTGCTAACCAGCGGCTTGATTCATCATGGGAAGGCAGGGGAAAAGTCACTTTGCGACAGCGACTTCTCACCGTAGCCGGCAACCGGGACAGTTCATGGCTGACGAGAAGAATATAGGTATCGCGGGCTGGCTCTTCCAGATTCTTGAGCAAGGCATTTGCCGCACTCTGATTCATGGCTTCAGCAGGGTTGATGACCACCACCTTGCGGCCACCCTGCATCGCTGTTTTACCCAGAAACTGACCAAGCTCCCTCACCGGATCAATACGGATGGCCTTGCCAGAGTCCTCAGGCTCTACCCGCAAAAAATCCGGGTGACTCCCCGCCTTGAACAACAGGCATTGTTTGCAATTGCCACAGGCAAATCCCGCCAGGGGGAAATCACAGATCAGTCTCGCCGATAACGCAGTGGCAAACTGCTGTTTGCCCACAAACTCCGGGCCGGCCAGAAGCAGCGCATGTGGTAACCGCTCGCGCTCTGCCAGATCGTCCAGCATCTGCCATTGAGCTTTCTGCCAGGGATAGTGCATTAACGATGGAGTTATCGCGTTGTCAGTCATGAATAGCGTCTACAAATGCTTCCAGTGCTTCCCCAATGGCGCTCTGAACCTGAGACAACGGTTGGGAGGCATCAATAATTCGGTACCGGCGCGGCTCTGCAGCTGCTCTGGCAAGATAGCAATCCCTGACCGCATGAAAAAATGCCAGCTTCTCCTGCTCAAAACGATCTGGCGCTCCCCTCTCACTGGCTCTGGCCATGCCCTGCTCAACGCCGATATCCAGCAACAAGGTCAAATCTGGTCGCAGACTGCCCTGTACCAGGGTTTCCAGCTGCGCAATTTTTTCTACGGCCATTCCACGCCCGCCACCCTGATAGGCGTACGTCGCATCGGTAAAACGGTCGCAAAGTACCCACTTCCCAGCATTCATGGCTGGTCTGATGACCTGGGATAGGTGCTGTGCACGCGCAGCAAACATCAGCAGCAACTCCGTATTTTCATCAACGACTTCTTCCCGAGGATTAACCAGTAAACCACGAATTTCCTCTGCCAGTGGCGTACCACCCGGTTCTCGTGTCGCGACGTAATCGAGGCCCTGCTGTTCCAGCCATTTCCGAATAAACGCAATATTGGTGGTTTTACCGACACCCTCACCACCCTCTACGGTGATAAATTGTGGTTTTAGAGCACGCATACGGAGGCCGCAGTTTCCTTATTTGGGTTGTGAACGATAGTCTGAGCGACGCTGTAACTGGTACTCGCGCACCGCTTCCTGATGTTCCTTGAGGGTAGCAGAAAAATAATGGCTGCCATCACCCTTGGCCACAAAAAACAGGCTATCGCCATCTTCGGGATGCAGGGCCGCGTGAATTGCCCCACGGCCCGGCATGGCAATGGGCGTTGGTGGCAGCCCCTTAATCAGGTAAGTGTTATAGTCGCTGTGCTGACGCAGGTGTTTGCGACGGATATTCCCTTTGTAGGCATCACCCAATCCGTAAATCACAGTCGGATCTGTTTGCAGGCGCATGCCTTTCTGCAAACGTCGCGTAAATACCCCCGCAATTTGGCCCCGTTCTTCAGGCACACCCGTTTCTTTTTCGATAATGGATGCCATTATCAGCGCTTCATAGGGGGCATCGTAAGGAAGATCAGGCGATCGATTGTTCCACTCCTCTGCCAACACGTCCTGCATACGCCGGTATGCCCGCAGCAGGATATCCCGGTCGGTCTCTCCCTCGCTGTAACTGTAGGTATCCGGAAAGAACCATCCTTCCGGGTGACTGATCTCCAGGCCCAGCTGTTCCAGTATTTGCTGCTGATTACCTGGTGTGAGCACATGATCCAGCTTTTCGATATTGCCCAGCAATGACAGCCAGTCAGAAAACTTTAACCCTTCAGGAAAGGTAAGACTGTACTGTATGACGTCCCCAGCAACCCACTTTGCCAGCAGATCGCGGGGAGTGACTCCGGGCTGTAAGAGGTATTCCCCCGCCTTGATTCCCGTCTGACCACTGAGGCGCCCGTAGAGTGTTAACACCTCGGGCCATTTAAGCAGCCCCTCTTTTTCCATCTGTTTCGCCTGCACCGTCAACGACGTTCCTGCAGGGACTTTGATGGACAACGAGCGGTTGAGCTTGAGTGGGCTTTCCAGATAATCCGTCAGCCACCAGTTGGCTGCTAACAGAATAGCCGCCGAGACACAGAAAAAAACAACGAGGACCTTACTTAAGCGCTGAAACATGCAAAGTTCTCTGATAAAGCACTGGAAACGGCTTTGGTAGCCTTACCCGGCTTCCATTGACCCACATCAGCGATATGCCGTACTGGCCAGATACCGGCTATAGAGTTACAGACAAACAACTCTTCCATACCAGAAAGACTTTCCAGGCTTAACTGTGATTCGCGTACAGGACAATTCATGGCTGGCATCAGCTTATCCATAAGGTACTGACGCATCACCCCTGCCACACCGCAGCTTTTCAGACTTGGGGTTAACCAGCCACCATCACGAAAACAGAACAGATTGGTCATTGTTCCCTCGATAATATGGCCCTCATTATCCCGCATCAGACCCTCCTGAAACTGATCCTGCCACTCCATGCGGGCCAGCACCTGTTCCAGGCGGTTGAGGTGTTTAATACCTGCTAACCTCGGGAAACTGGCCAGGCGCTGTTCGCAGACCATCGCTGAAATCCCTTCCGTAACCCAATGATTGGGATAGTCGGGCGGAGGCCCCCAGTGCACAATGAAATTTGGTGGGGTTTGGGGATACGTTCGGTAGCCTCTCGCTCCCTCGCCTGCGGTGCATATCACTTTCACCACGCCATGATCTGGGCAGCGACTGAGCAGCATCTCGAGGTAGGACTGGACTATGGTTGAATCAACCGGTATGGAAAGTCGTTCTGCACCACGTTTTAGGCGTTCGAGATGCAATTCTGACATCAGCAGCTTACCGTCACTGAGTCGAATGGTCTCAAAAATGCCATGGCCGTAGGCCAGCCCACGATCCCTTGCCGGAATAACATCCGACCATTGACCGTTAACCAGGCAAAAGCCTTCAACTGCACTCATGGTATGAATCAGTTCGACCAGTCAAAAAATATTAGAAATAAAAAAGCCGCTCGCGATGGAGCGGCTTTTATCAGTCAACAACCCAGCAGCATTAGCCAAGGTTGGCGTTGATGTAATCAATCGCGTTTTGGACTGTGGCAATCTTCTCAGCTTCTTCATCGGGAATTTCAGTATCGAATTCCTCTTCCAAAGCCATGATCAGTTCAACGGTATCCAAAGAGTCCGCGCCCAAATCTTCAACAAAAGAAGACTCCGGCTTAACGTCTTCTTCTTTAACGCCCAGTTGTTCTGCAACCATTTTGGCTACGCGTTCTTCAATGCTGCTCATGATATTTATTCTCTCCTGTATTAAGAAAGTATTCTGTTGCCCGGCCCTTTAAAAACCACCCCACAACAAGAAATCTGTTATTGACGGCATGTCAGGCGCGCATTTTACCTCAAATACTGCACGCTGTAACCGCTTTCAATAAAATCCTGATATTCACTGCAAATACAGTGAATTAGGCCATATACAACCCACCATTGACGTGGATATTCTCGCCGGTGACATAGGCCCCACCCTCTCCCACCAGAAAGTCCACCACGGCCGCAATTTCTTCCGGCTCGCCCAGGCGATTCAGGGGTACCTGGGAGAGGATGGCCTCCCGTTGAGCTTCTGCGAGCTCTTTGGTCATATCCGTGTCAATAAACCCCGGGGATACGGCATTTACAGTAATGTTGCGTGGCCCCAGCTCCTTGGCCAGAGAGCGGGTAAATCCGCCCACACCGGCTTTGGTGGCACAGTAATTGGTTTGACCCACATTGCCCATCGCGCCCACCACAGAGCTGATATTGACTATTCGACCCCAGCGGGCCTTGGTCATACCCCTCAGACAGGCCTTGCTCAAGCGATAGATGGAGTTGAGGTTTGTGTCGATGACATCAAACCACTCATCATCTTTCATGCGCATCAGCAGATTATCCTTGGTGATACCGGCATTGTTCACTAGAATCAACGGCGCACCGTAAGTCTCGGTAATCGTGTTGATCAGGTTATCTACCGACTCCTGACTGGCCACGTCAAGCACCATACCGGCACCTTTAATACCTTTCTCCGCAAAGCGCGCCGAAATCTTTTCTGCGCCCGATTCGGAGGTTGCTGTTCCTATCACAATAGCCCCCTGGGCTCCCAGACTGTCGGAAATTGCTGCCCCGATACCACGACTGGCCCCTGTGACCAACGCAATTTTGTCCTGCAAACTCATCTTCCTCTCCTTTTTCTAAACACCACCGCAGTTAAACTGCGGCCAATGCCTCTTCGAGACAACCACAGTCTTCTGTAGCATAGCTGTTTAATGAACGTTCAATCCTTTTAGCAAGGCCACTGAGAACCTTGCCGGCCCCACATTCCACCAGGGTATCAATACCACTTGCAGTGAGGGTGTTGACACAGTCCACCCAGAGCACTGGGGCGGTAATTTGCTCAATCATCAGCTGCTTAATCTTTTCCGGGTCGCTCTCTGTTTGGGCGTGGACATTGTGTACAACCAGCACCTGCGGAGCAGAAAACTCGGTGGCAAGAATTTCACTGGCCAGACGATCTGCAGCAGGCTTCATCAGATTGGTATGGAAAGGTGCACTAACCGGCAAAGGCATCGCCCTTTTGGCTCCCGCCGATTTACAGCCTTCGATGGCGCGCTCAACAGCCGCAGCATTCCCCGCAATCACGACCTGACCGGGAGAGTTAAAGTTGACTGCAGCAACTTCTTCTCCCTGGCAGGCCTCCTCGCAGACCGCTTTGATCTTGTCATCGTCCAGACCAATGATGGCTGCCATCGCACCTTCACCTGGTGCCACGGCATCCTGCATATAAGCACCACGATTGCGCACCAGACGTACAGCGTCTGGGAAAGCCACTACGCCGGAGCAAACCAGCGCAGACCACTCACCAAGGCTGTGGCCGGCCATCAGGGCGGGCTGGGCTCCCTTCTCCTGTTGCCAGATACGCCATACCGCAACACTGGCGGTCAGCAACAGTGGCTGGGTGCGCTCGGTCAGGGTTATCTCTTCCTGGGTGCCGTTTTGCACCAGGTCCCAGAGATCGTAGCCAAGCACTTCAGATGCTTCGGCAAAGGTTTCACCGACAACGGGGTATTTGTCGGCAAGCTCTGCCAACATGCCCAGTTTTTGGGATCCCTGTCCGGGAAAGACAAATGCGAGATTATTTTTCATCGAATACCTCTGATTGATTACTCTTATCAGCCAACCGACTCTCAATCAGAATCGGCAGGTCTTTTTCAACTTCGACTAAAGCCACTTCCACAGCCTTGGCAAAGCCCTCAACAGAAGCCCCGCCATGACTTTTAACCACCACTCCGCGCAAGCCCAACAGACTTGCACCATTATATTGGGCTGGGTCCACCTGATTAATCAGGCGTTTCAGTGCCGGTTTCATCAGCAGAGCCCCCAGTCTAGCCAGCAGGCTCTCAGACAGTGTCTGACGCAACAGACCCTGTATCATTTTCGCCACACCTTCACCGGTTTTTAGTGCCACATTGCCACTGAAGCCGTCACAGACCACGATATCTGCAACACCGGAGAACAAGGCATCACCTTCAACAAAACCGATGTAGTTGATACTGGAGTCCGCCTGCAACAATTCGGCAGCATCGAGTATTTCCTGCCGACCTTTTATGGCTTCAACACCGATGTTCAATAAACCCACCGAGGGAGCGTTTGTTGAAGGCGAGATCGCAGCCAGAGACGACATCAACGCAAATTCGTACAATTGGCGGGAGGTACACTCAAGATTAGCCCCCAGGTCGAGCAAATAGGTATAACCACGGCTGGTCGGCACCCGTGTACAGATTGCTGGACGACTGATGCCAGACAAGGTTCCCAGTTGAAACAGCGAGATTGCCATCAGCGCACCGGTATTTCCGGCGCTCACACAGGCCTGAGCCGTGCCATCTTTGACCAACGCTACCGCTTTCCACATGGAGGATTCGCGTTTATTGCGCAGGGCGCTGCCCGGCTTTTCATCCATGGCAACAGACTGTTCGCAATGGAGCACACTCAGTCGCCCGGCAAAACTTTCTTTGTCGGCGTTTAAAAAGGGCTGGATGTGTTTTTGATCGCCACAGAGAACAACCTTCAGATAAGGGTGCTGGCGAAGTATATCGAGAGATGCGGGGACCGTGATGCGGGGACCGAAATCCCCGCCCATGGCGTCAATGGCGAGACAGCGAGAGTCAGCCAAAAAAATACGTTCAGGTCAGCGGGGATTAGTCTTCGGCAGAAGCTACGACTTTCTTACCGCGGTAGAAACCATCAGCTGAAACGTGGTGACGACGGTGCTTTTCACCACTGACCGGATCAACGGACAAAGTGGGTCCAGTCAACGCATCATGTGAACGACGCATGCCACGCTTGGAACGGGTTTTACGGTTCTGTTGAACGGCCATTTTATACTCCTGATAAAAACTGTCTGTTATCTGTTAATTGTCGGGGCCACTGTTCTTCAGTTGCTCCAGAATACTAAAAGGGTTTTCTTTCTCGGAAGCCCCCGGTTCTTCCATAGCTGAAACATGTGTTTCAGCCTGGCAGGTATCTTGTGGATGGTACGTTACAAAGGGCAATGCCAGTAACAGCTCATCCTCAACCATCGCGGACAAATCCGCAGTCTCTTGCTCTACCACCCACGGGTCCAGATCCTTGGGAAGTGATTTCGCTTCCTCTTCGGACCACACAATACCGAGCCGGAAATCGACAGTAAGAGGAAGCGTCATCGGCTGTAGGCAGCGCTGACAAGCCACTTCTACTGTCGCATCCACATGCCCTGCTACCACTTTTCGTCCCTGCTCAGCCAGCTCAAACACGAGCTCAGCTTGAATGGGAACGTTGATAGCCAGCACGGCATCCCGTAATCTTTCACAATGCGCGGCAGATACCTGCCCCGACAAGACTTCGCCCTGATTGGCCAAGCGTCTGGGATCCAGAATCCTAGGCAATTGACTTCTCTGAGGGGGTGTCGTCATAGGCGCGCCATAATAGTGATATCACTTTGATCTGTCAAAGAAAAATTCCTTCAGATCAGGGGTGTCAGAGATCATTTATAGAACCCGGCAAAAACCTTCAAAAAGCATCCCTAAGGGAATGCCAAAAAAGTTACCACTAGAGACAGGAGCCCCCTTGCAACAACTAATTCTTGCGTCCTCTTCAAGCTACCGTAAAAGCCTGCTTGACCGCCTGTGCCTACCCTATACTGCACATGCTCCGGATATCGACGAACGACGGCTACCCGGAGAAACACCTGACACCATGGTGCGCAGACTGTCGGAGAGCAAGGCGCGCGCTATCAGCACCCTATATCCAGACAACCTGATTATTGGCTCCGACCAAGTTGCCATCATTGATGACTACATACTTACCAAGCCCGGAAACTTCGCCGCTGCTCAACAACAACTACGGAGACAATCCGGACAAAAGGTACGTTTCCTTACCGGTCTGGCACTGCTTAATAGTGCCAACGGTAGCAGCCAAGTCGACATCATCACCACCGATGTGGTGTTCAGGATGCTTAAAGAGGAAGAAATCTGTGCCTATCTGGAACGTGATGAGCCTTACAGCTGCGCTGGCAGTTTTCGCAGTGAGGGGCTGGGGATCACCCTTTTTGACGCAATCCATAGCAGCGACCCCACCGCTTTAATTGGGCTACCGCTGATTCGGCTCTGCCAGATGCTACGCAACGAAAACTATAAATTACTTTAGATTTATATTTTATAAATTTGTTTTTTATATATATTTACAACATCATCGATTAGCGAAAACTGGTCAATACAGGCCAACGGCTGGTATTTCTGCAACCGATCAGGGTGATGAGCACCGTAGCTCACAGCAATCCGCGGCACACCGGCACTGACAGCCATAGCAAGGTCAAACTCCGTATCACCAACCATGATCGTTTGCTCGGGCGGAGTCTGGAATTCACTCATCAGCTCCAGCAACATCTTTGGGTCGGGCTTGCCGGCAGTTTCGTCAGCACAGCGACTGCCATGAAAAAAGTCATTCAATCCTCTGGCCTTCAACACGCGGTCCAGTCCCCGGCGACTCTTCCCGGTAGCCACAGTGAGTACGTAACCCTGCTCGTGCAATAACTCCAGCGTCTCCATCACCCCATCAAAAAAGGGAGATGGCTCTCTGTCCTGTTCAGCAAAATGGCGAGAATAGCTGTCTCTCATAGTAAGAATATGTTCACGGTCAATCCCTGGAAAAAGCGTTTCCAAAGCATCCACCAGGCCGAGGCCGACAATGTCCCGTGCCGCATCATGGTGCGGAGCCGGCAAACCTGTCTCTTCAGCGGCGAGACAGATACAAGTCACAATACGAGACAGGGAGTCACACAGCGTTCCATCCCAGTCAAATACCAGCAATTTCGCCATGAACTACCTCAACCGCACCAACACATGACTAAGCTCTTCCGGTAGTGGAGCCTCGATACTGAGCTTTTGTCCATCCGGGCCCTTAAACTGCAATTTCATGGCGTGTAAAAACATGCGTTTCAGGCCCGACTGTCGCAGCTGCCGGTTACACTCCTCATCACCATACTTGTCATCCCCGGCCAGCGGACAACCGGCAAATTGGCTGTGAACCCTGATCTGATGGGTTCTACCGGTCTCCAGCGTCGCCTCCATCAGAGTGTGGCGATCAAATCGCTCCAACACCGCAAAGTGCGTTACAGACGCTTTGCCTTCACCATCGACTCTGACGACCCGCTCACCAGATTTAAGCTCATTTTTTCGAAGAGGAACGTCAACGCGCTTCATACCTTTGGGCCAGCGGCCACATACCAGCGCCTGATACACCTTTTTGACACGCCCATCCCGCATTTCATCCTGCAAGTGTCGAAGCGCCGAGCGTTTTTTGGCAACCATCAGACAACCGGAGGTTTCTCTGTCGAGACGATGCACCAATTCCAGAAATGGCTGATCAGGCCGTGCGGCTCGCAATGACTCGATGAGGCCAAGACTGACCCCACTACCACCGTGAACAGCCAGTCCCGCGGGCTTATTAATGACCAGCATGCTGTCATCTTCAAAAAGGATACTGCCCTCCAACAATTGCTGTAACCGAGGGCTTGGCCCGGGTGGAGCCTCGCGTTCTGCAACCCGGATTGGCGGAATTCGTACCTGATCACCCACCTGAAGGCGATAATCCGCCTTGATCCTGGAGCGATTAACTCGCACCTCCCCTTTGCGCAAAATACGGTATACCCTGGATTTCGGAACCCCTTTGAGATAAGTCAGCAAGAAATTGTCGACACGCTGCCCCGCATGATGCTCGGTGATTTCAAGCATTTGTACGGCAACAGGTTTGCTATTAACTTCAGGCATAAGAGGGCGGCATTAACATAAGACCCGCTATTCTATCAGCACAGCTTATTGGGTACACCAACATCGGATAAAACCTGAAAACATACCCAGAATCATAAGATTATGTTCACATTTCATGGACATAAATTGATGACACTACGCATACCTGTTATATTCGCCCTTCGTTAATTTCGGTATCACCGGGCACGCTAGGAAACAAGTGGCCTCACCCGGTTGGGAAAGGTTTTATTACCCCCCGATTTAACGCGGCGAAAGCCCCCTACTTATTAATTGGATTAATTCCGACGGCTGCTGACAGATGATTGCAGCTGTCACTGAGAAACCCGCGCTGATAGCGCAGCAGTAACCGAACAAAGAAACTTGAACGAAAGTTCTGTTCAAATGGTAGCGCAAGACAAGCTGTCGCATCCCAGCCCAACACACAAAAGAGGCACGGATAAGTAGAACGACAGCTCTAGACTTGATTGGATATAGTCTTGCCTTCCCTGGACACTTGGCGACAAAACGATCAGAACCAACCCTTGAAGGCAACCCCGGACAGATTTAGTGACTGATAAAGGCAATACTTTTAGAATCAATAAGTTATACAACTAAATTAATTAGTTATTTAACTAATTTCGATACCTTTTGCCTAGCTTTTGTACGTGTGCTGTTCATGTTTCAGCGGTACTCCTGTTGCTTGTGATGCGCAAGACATTAGGAAAACTGAATGAAACGTATGCTGATAAACGCCTCCCAGCCTGAAGAGCTGAGGGTGGCACTGGTCGACGGACAACGCCTCTACGACCTCGATCTGGAAAACCGCACCAGAGAACAACGCAAGGCCAATATCTACAAAGGTAAAATCACCCGAGTAGAACCCAGCCTCGAAGCCGCTTTTGTCGATTACGGCGCTGAACGCCACGGCTTCCTTCCCCTGAAAGAAATCTCCCGCGAATACTTCACCAAAAAGCCGTCCGACGTAGAAGGCCGCATCAAAATTCAGGATGTGGTCAAGGAAGGCACTGAAGTTGTGGTTCAGGTCGACAAGGAAGAGCGTGGTAACAAAGGGGCCGCCTTAACAACCTTTATAAGCCTGGCCGGTCGATACATGGTGCTAATGCCAAACAACCCCCGTGCTGGCGGTATCTCACGCCGTATTGAGGGTGATGAGCGTTCAGAATTGAAAGCCGCCATGCGAGACCTGAAAACACCACAGGGCATGGGTGTTATTGTACGCACTGCCGGTATCGGTCGCTCTTCTGAAGAACTGCAATGGGATCTCGATTACCTGTTGCAACTGTGGGGAACCATCTATGAAGAAGCCAACAAGGCCAAAGCGCCCCATTTTCTGTTTCAGGAAAGCAATGTCATCATTCGCGCGGTTCGGGACTACCTGCGCCAGGATGTCGGCGAGGTCATCGTCGACAACCGCGAAGCCTTCGAGCTTGCATCGGCCTTTATCAAACAGGTGATGCCCAACTTTGAAAGCCGGGTCAAATTTTACGAAGACTCCCTGCCCCTGTTTAACCGCTATCAGATTGAAAACCAAATCGAGACGGCTTTTGAGCGGGAAGTGAAGCTGCCATCTGGCGGTTCCATTGTGATCGATGTAACTGAGGCACTGGTATCCATTGATATCAACTCTTCCAGGGCAACCCGTGGTGGTGATATTGAAGAAACTGCCCTGAGAACCAACCTGGAAGCCGCCGATGAAGTTGCCAGGCAACTACGCCTGAGAGACATGGGCGGACTGGTCGTGATTGATTTTATCGACATGACTTCCACCAAAAATCAGCGGGAAGTGGAAAATCGCATGCGCGATGCCCTGGAACTAGACCGCGCACGGGTTCAGGTAGGTCGTATTTCCCGTTTTGGCCTGCTGGAAATGTCCCGCCAACGCCTTAGGCCCTCTCTGGAAGAAACAACTTCCAAACTCTGCCCCCGGTGTCTTGGTCAGGGTACCATCCGAGGTACACGCTCACTGGCACTATCGATCCTGCGCCTGGTGGAAGAAGAGGCACAAAAGGAATTCAGTGCAGAGATACGTGCCATAACGCCAGTTTCAGTAGCGACGTTTCTGCTTAATGAGAAGCGCAAGGAAATCTTCGAGATTGAAAAACGCCATAGCGCAAAAATTGTAGTACTCCCCAGCGAGCAGCTGGAAACACCCCACTTTGAAGTTCAGCGTATTCGCGAACAGGATGGCGTAACTACTGAGTATAGCTACCGTCTGGCCAGCGCTCACAACGAAGAACTACACAGCCACGAGCAAGAGCTCGTGCAACCTGTCCCACCGGCTCTGCAACCGGCAGTCAAGACGCCAACGCCGTCTCAACCAGCGCCTATGCCAACAGAAAAACCGGTTGCCAAGCGCAAACCACAGAACAAGGAAAAACCGGGACTTCTGAAGCGTCTGATTGCCCTATTGTTTGGCAGTGAAGAGCAAAAAGCTCCAGCGAAGAAGACCGACCAATCCCGCCGTGGTCGTGATGGTGGCCGGGACGATAGAAGACCCCAGGGCCGCAGCCGTCGGCAGGATGACCGCCGCAACGGACGCAGCCGCAATCGCTCTAATGCGAAAGGGGACCAACGTGACAGCCAGCAAAACCGTGAAGAGCAAAAAAATCGCCGCGAGCAACAACCACGGAAACCTCGTCCCGAACAGGAAGCAGTTCCCGAGACTATCGAGACTTCAGCCGCTGAAACTACCACGGACAATCGCCCTCCTCGCCGCGAAGGTGACAAACGCCGCAACCCGCGCCAACGTAGGCCCAGACGGGAAGTGCCTGCTGAACTGCTGAGCGCAGCCGGAATCGATAACCAGGCTACAGAAGCAGATCCAGCGGCCGTTGAGGCAGTTTCGCCCAGGAAGCAGGCTGAAACTGAATCTCCCAAGCCCCAGGAAACCCAGACAGAAGTTTTCACCATTGCCAATGTTGATACTGACGCTGACGTGGTAGAAACGGACAAAGCCAAAGCTACAAAGCCTGCGACATCTGAAGAGTCATCGGCGCAAGAAGCTCTTTCCTCGAAGGTGGAGCCTTCAGCAAATAAGGCACCTTCAGCGAATGTGGAGCTATCAACAGAAAAAGAGCCTTCAAGCATTGCCGAAGAGCCTGTAGTCGTTGCTGAGGACGCGCCCTCAACGGCGGAAGAAACTCCTGAGACAACACCGGTGTCACAGGAATTACAGCCAACGCCTGCAACTGAAGAAGCAACTGCTTCTGAACAACCTTCCACAAGTGCACAGACATCAGCCGAGATAGTCCCAGCCATAGAAGCAGAGGCCATAACGGACGAATCAGAAGTAGAAACCAATACTGTCGACAGCCCTGTATCAGAAGAAGATATCGCCTCCGAACATGCGCTGGAAACAACTGAATCTGCAAATGTTCAATTGGAAACAGAGACGCAAGCAGAAGAAACGCCTATTGTTGATGTAGAGGAAAGGCCCATAGCGGAATCAGTAGCTGCGGTTGGAGTACAAGACAATCTAGCCGAGACTACTGAGCCCTCAGATGAAGCTAAAACCGACACCACTGTGGCGACAAACGAACCTGAGCCCCAACCAGCATCGGGATTGAAACGTGCTGGCAATGACCCAAGAATTCGTCCGCAACCAGTGCAAGCTGTCAAGATTGTCACCGACATCAGCACCAAGCCATCGCCACAGCCTTTGGATACGTCAAAACCGTCCCCAGTTGCGCTACCTGTCAGCCAGCACCCGAGAGCTGCCAACGACCCTAGAGCCAAATCTGCACCGGCTCAATCAAAGGAGCCAGCTGAGACTGATAATACTAATGGGGATGACCTATCCCAAAGCGGCAGCCAGGGCGCCTAACATCAGAAATGTCAGTGGATTCACCCTTGAACAGAGGGTAATCCACTGTATAATCTGCCGCACTTTTCGGGGCGGATCCATTGCGGATAAACCGAACGTGAACTTCGCTATTTCCTGAATACGAAGCCACATTAAAAAAAGTTACAGGAGGGGTGGCTGAGTGGTCGAAAGCACCGGTCTTGAAAACCGGCGTATCGAGAGGTACCCAGGGTTCGAATCCCTGCCCCTCCGCCATATTTTAAAAAGCCCTTGTCATGCAGGGGTTTTTTTTTGAGTATAAATAACGACAGGCG
>JALRJN010000044.1 GCA_023261185.1 Porticoccus sp. | reverse complement strand
CGTCACGGTGACGTCGCCCAGATGACCAGACATTTTTTTGCCTGGAAACACACGCCCGGGGTCTTGCGCCATGGAGATCGAACCTGGCGCGCGATGCGAGACGCTGTTACCGTGTGAGGCGCGTTGCGAAGAAAAGTTGTGGCGCTTGATGGTGCCAGCGTAACCCTTGCCGATCGAACGCCCCTGCACATCAACCTTTTGGCCTTGGGTGAACACGGCTTGCGCGGGCACGTTGGCGCCGGCGCCGTACTGTTCGGCCACTTCTTGACTGACGCGGAATTCTTGAAGCAATTCACCGGCTTCAACGCCAGCTTTGGCCAAATGGCCCGCCTCGGGCTTGGTCACGCGGCTGGCGCGCCGCTTGCCGTAGGCCACTTGCAGGGCCACGTACCCGTCGCGCTCGGCGGTTTTAACCTGGGTCACGCGGTTGTTCGCCACGTCGATGACGGTAACGGGCACCGCCTCGCCGTCGTCGGTGAACAGACGCATCATGCCCACCTTGCGACCCAACAACCCCAACGTGTTGCTAAGACTCATTTTTTTCTCCGTTCCCGACTTCAATTGGCCGGGCCTGATGTTTGGCCGCAATAAATTACGGCGAAGCCTTCTATTTTACTGCAGTTTGATCTCGACGTCCACCCCGGCCGCCAAATCCAGCTTCATCAGCGCGTCCACCGTTTTGTCGGTGGGGTCAACGATGTCCATCAACCGCTGATGGGTGCGGATTTCGAGCTGATCACGGCTGGCCTTGTTCACGTGCGGCGAGCGCAAAATGTCAAAGCGCCGCATGCGGGTGGGCAAGGGCACTGGGCCACGCACAATGGCCCCGGTGCGCTTGGCGGTATCGACGATTTCGGCCGCCGAGGCGTCAATCAGTTTGTAATCGAATGCCTTGAGGCGAATGCGAATGCGTTGTTTTTGCATGACGTTTGACCTTAAGCAATAATTTTTGCGACCACGCCGGCGCCGACGGTACGACCGCCTTCGCGTATGGCAAAGCGCAGGCCTTCTTCCATGGCAATCGGGGCAATCAGTGTCACCTCAATGGCCACGTTGTCTCCAGGCATCACCATCTCTTTGCCCTCTGGCAGCTTGATCGAGCCCGTCACGTCCGTGGTGCGAAAGTAAAACTGCGGCCGGTAGTTGCTAAAGAACGGCGTGTGCCGCCCCCCTTCGTCTTTGCTCAGCACGTACACCTCGGCCGTAAACTGCGTGTGCGGCGTGATGCTCGCCGGCTTGGACAGCACTTGCCCGCGCTCGACGTCTTCGCGCTTGGTGCCACGCAGCAAAATGCCTACGTTGTCCCCCGCTTGGCCTTGGTCCAGCAGCTTCCTGAACATCTCTACGCCGGTGCAGGTGGTCTTTTGCGTGTCTTTGATGCCAACAATCTCTATCTCTTCGCCTACCTTGATCACGCCGCGCTCAACCCGCCCGGTAACCACCGTGCCACGCCCCGAGATGGAAAACACGTCTTCCACAGGCATCAAAAACGCTCCGTCAATGGCACGCTCGGGCGTGGGAATGTAGCTGTCCAGCGCATCCGCCAGTTGCATGATCGCCGCTTCGCCCATCTCACCCTTATCACCCTCAACCGCCAGCTTGGCCGAGCCTTTGATGATCGGTGTGTCGTCCCCAGGAAAGTCGTACTTGGACAGCAGCTCGCGTACTTCCATCTCTACGAGTTCGAGCAGCTCGGCGTCATCCACCATGTCGCACTTGTTCAAAAACACAATGATGTACGGCACACCCACTTGGCGCGCCAACAAAATGTGCTCGCGCGTCTGCGGCATCGGGCCATCAGCGGCCGATACCACCAGTATCGCTCCGTCCATCTGCGCCGCACCGGTGATCATGTTTTTCACATAGTCAGCGTGTCCGGGACAGTCTACGTGTGCGTAGTGACGGTTCGGTGAATCGTATTCCACGTGGGAGGTCGCAATGGTAATACCGCGCTCGCGCTCTTCCGGTGCGTTGTCGATGCCGTCAAATGCCACCGCTGTACCACCCCAGACTTCCGCACACACGCGCGTCAGCGCCGCAGTCAGCGTCGTTTTACCATGGTCTACGTGACCAATCGTACCCACGTTTACGTGGGGCTTATTTCGTTCAAACTTTTCCTTCGCCATGACGAGCGCTCCTCATTAGGACCTGGTACTTCAAACAAAAACAATCCGCAGGGTCCAACCCTGTGGAATAAATGGAGCTCATAACCGGATTTGAACCGGTGACCTCTTCCTTACCAAGGAAGTGCTCTACCGACTGAGCTATATGAGCGATATAAACGCCTTACCGTATCAATGGAGCGGGTAGCGGGAATCGAACCCGCATCATCAGCTTGGAAGGCTGAGGTTCTACCATTGAACTATACCCGCCTACTGCTGCCCCGGGACGTCAGCTCTATGAGCCGAGGTCACCATCTACGGCATTTCACTCTACACAGCCGGTCATCTGAGCCGGCTTGCCGATAACCATTTTCGGCTATCTACAATGTTAATGGTGCAGGGGGGTGGATTCGAACCACCGAAGCTTTCGCGTCAGATTTACAGTCTGATCCCTTTGGCCGCTCGGGAACCCCTGCGAAAAAGGCTGGACATTGTCCACACCACTTGCCGAGGTGTCAAACAAAAACACCCGGCAAACATAAAATTGGAGCTGGCGAGAGGAGTCGAACCCCCGACCGGCTGATTACAAGTCAGCTGCTCTACCAACTGAGCTACGCCAGCTCTAAATTAAAAACCCGCTGTTAAATCGGGAGCGCGATTCTATTGAATGTTGGCCTCAGAATCAACCGTTGCACGAACCCAATCCGCGTTTTTTGGAAGATTAATCACCAGGCCTTATGTTGATCCGCCAAGTGACCGCCTTTGAGAATCATATGGTCAGTTCGACATTTCGCACGGAATCGATTCCTCTTGGCGAATAGCCGATTCCTCAATACCTAAGGTAGCTGCGATATCAGAAAGGGTGTTTTCATCGTTATTATCCCCCTTGAGTTGCACCCATGCCTTTTTTTCTACTTTTGTCCGAGGGATCAGCACACTTTCCACGCCCTCTGCCAACAATTTGTCCTGATAGCTATCTGCGTTTTCCTTTCCACTGAATACACCCAGAGTAACCCCGTTCTCATACTCACCATCAGTAATCAGGTAACTCTCTATCTTCCTGTCGTGCAGTGACTTCAATAATAATTCTGCCTCCGCCCGGGTTTCCCTCGGCTGCATAATGAGCCAGAAGCCCTCACTAACCACCTCTTCTTTATTAATGACCAATATTCCATTCGCTCGGTCACCTAACACCAATAGGATTTTAGCTACCGTTTGCGGCTCAAAGGGTCCCAGCTGGCGACACACCTCTTCATCGACCGGCATATCCGAGACATGCTGCTCAGGTTCTGCTGGCGACATTTTCTCTAACTGTTGTTGGTTTGCCTCTTCGGCAACTACTTTCTGCTCATCGGCTGCGGAGCTTTCACCCCATAACTGCAATTCTTTCACCTCTGCGCCTTGCCCAGCGCGGTTAACTGACGTCAAGTCAGAAACGACATCACGACGATGATCTGCCGCACTGCTAAACCAATAGGCTGCCACTGCGTTAAGCATCAACAATGTCCAGAAAAACCAGCGCATTTTATTCATGGGAATACTACAGCCAGGCCGTCCAAAACCAGATCCTTGCAGTAAACGGCCTCACAGTCCTTCAGCGGCAACAACGACTCACCATCACCACCTGTGACAAAAATCTTTGCATTGGCTTCAGAGCACAATAGCTCCTCGTGGACAGCTTCAACAAAACTTCGCAGCATCAATAAGGCGCCATGATCCACAGCCTCCTGGGTTGACACACCCGGAGTAACTTCTCTCCGGAACCCTTCGCTGAGAAGTATTTTCGCTGTGCCACCGAGCAAGCTGTTTCGCATCATCATCACACCGGGCACAATGTACCCGCCATGGTGCTGACCTGCACTGTCCAGCACATCTATCGTCACCGCACTGCCGGCATCAACCACCACACAGGCACCCTGATATTGCTGCCAGGCAGCAATCAGTGCCAACCACCGATCAACCCCCATAGATTCGGGCCGCTCGTAACCACAGGTAATACCTCCTGCATTTTTCGTGGTTTGTGCTTTCTGCACAATACAACCCCAATGCGCTGCTGCAGTTTCAACCCCTCTGGTGACACTTGCATTACCCACACTGGACAACCTGATGCGTGTTGGCACTCCCTGAACACCGATTTCCCTTGCAGCATCATCAAAGGTCTTGTGAACACCATGAATATTGACGCCGCTATCGTGGCTGACACGCCACTTCACTCGCGTGTTACCCACATCAATATCAACGATCATCACTACCCCGCATACTGATTTCGCCACCACTAAAAGATTGTAGAGCGCCATCAATTTCGATCAGCAAAGCGCCACGATCATCAACACCACGAGCAATACCCTGCAGGGATTTGTTGAGCATCGACAGGGTCACACCCTTACCGTCAAATGCATCATTTTTTTTCCACTCACCCCTGTAGGCACCAAAACCCCTCTGTTGGTAGTTCACCAACAGATCAAACAATTCCTTGACCAAAGATACTGACAATTGATTACGCGAGATGGGAGCAGATGAAATCTGGGAGATATCCGCCCATGGTTGGTCAATTGACCCTCCTGACGATGTCGTCATGTTCAGATTCAGCCCAACACCCACGACTACCTGGCAAAAACCAGCGGGATCACCTAACACCTCCAAGAGTATGCCGCCCAGCTTTTTATTTTCCCAAAGCAGGTCATTTGGCCACTTAAAGGCAAGCGCATCAACGCCACAATTAACGAGCGCTCGCCTGACGGCCACACCCACAGCCAGACTCAGCCCCTCTATTACCTGAACCCCGCCCTCAAAGCCCCACACAATAGACAGATAGATATTTCTTCCCAGCGGGCTGACCCACTGACGTCCTCGCCTTCCTCGTCCTTCGGTCTGCTGTTCCGCCAAAATGACCAGCCCAGTTTCATTACACTCGGCGGCGGCCTCCCTGGCCAGTTCATTAGTAGAAGTGATGGTACTGTAAAGGCTCAAACGAGGACGAATAGCAAAAGTGCAACTATCAAGCTGTTGCTCCAATGCTTCAGCATTTAACAGATCCAAGCCACCAGGAATTCTGTAACCACACCCTTTTTGGGATTCGACCTGCAATCCAGCATCGACAAGCTTCTGCACTTGCTTCCATACGGCCGCTCTAGAAATCCCCAATTGCTCGCCAAGTTGTTCACCGGAGTGATATTCGCCATCAGCCAGTATGTTTAAGAGACTATCCATCAGGCTACCAACAGCCTCACATTGATCCACACAAACCGCATACCTATTAGGAACAGAAGCAGGGCAAAGCCTTTGCTTAACATATCGCCCGGCAACCGGTGAGCAAGCCTGGCACCGAAACGGGCAAAAATGGTACTGGATGCAACAATACCAATAAATGCTGGTAGATAGATGTAACCCATAGCGTGTGGAGGCAGCTCTACAGCGCCATAACCTTTATAGAGATAGGTCAACGCGCCACTCACAGCAATGGGAAGGCCGCAGGCCGCAGATGTACCAACAGCATGTTTAACAGGCACTCTAACCCAGGTGAGAAAAGGGACGCTCAGAGAACCGCCACCAATTCCAAACAAACTGGAAACAAAACCAATCACACCGCCTACAGCAGTTTTACCTGCAGGGCCTGGCATATTCGCGCCACCGTCAGGGTTGATTGGAAAGGCCATTTTGCCCGCAACGAGACACAGGAAAACACCAAATGCCAATTGAAGTGAGGCGCCTGTAATACTGATAGCAAAGACAGCCCCAAGAGCCGCACCAAGGCAAATTCCCGGCGTCAGCCACAACGCAACACGCCATAGCACAGCACCGTGTCGGTTATGAGCAGAAACGGAGCTGATGGAGGTAATCACGATAGTAGCTAGAGAAGTGCCGATCGCAAGGTGGGTAAGTATATCCGGTGAAAGGCCCTGCGCAGTAAATGTGAAGATGAGAATAGGAACAATGACGACGCCGCCACCTAGGCCAAACAAGCCACTAATTAAACCGGCAACAGCCCCTAGGCCAAGATACAGCAGGTAAACTTCCACGACACCCCCAAAGCAACAGCATCGCATTATGCCTGATTTGGAATAGTCATGAACAACCACAAACCAGGTGGTTGTTCATGCGCACTATTTGAAAAACGTGCTTAGAAAATGAAGACGAAAAAAAACCTCACAAATATGTGAGGTTTTTTTTAATAAGAACCTGACGATGACCTACTCTCACATGGGGAAACCCCACACTACCATCGGCGCTAAGCGGTTTCACTTCTGAGTTCGGGATGGGATCAGGTGGTTCACGCTCGCTATAGTCATCAGGCAATTCGGGCGGTGTCGGGCTTACACCCACACACCTGTGTCCTA
>JALRJN010000116.1 GCA_023261185.1 Porticoccus sp. | reverse complement strand
GGCCTTATTGACTCAGAAGAAGTAAGTCACACCCAGGGAGAACAGGTCCAGCTCATCAACATCATCATAGACATTCTCAGCAGCCGGTGTGCCATCAACATCAATGTCGAGCTGCTCATATTTTCCGTAAATGATCATCTTGCTGCCGAAGTACTGCTCCAGAGCCATACCTGTACGGGTCAGCTCTGTGCCTGTAATGCCGGCTTCACCCATCGCTGCACTGTACTGATCCTTGTACAGACCGTACTCAACGTAAAACGCCGTATCACCCAACTTGGTAAAGGGCTTGCGAATACCCAGCTTGGTGTAATACGCATCATTTTCATCTTCAGCGTAGTCAGAAACATCGCCATCCGCCTCTTCACGCTGATAGGTAATGTTTCCAAACAAACCGGTATTGGTATCCCACAAACCCAGTTGCATGGTAAACATTTTTGAGTCGGTATCGCCCAACGCTACTGATGTCACGTCTGCCATGACTGGATCGCCACCAGCTGTCATACCGGTGTCTACAGAGCTAGTGCTAATAGTACGTTCTGCAACGTTAGCTGCACCATTGGCGTTATAGGCGTAACCAAGATGGAATCTAACCTCTACATCACCAATCTTCTCAGCATACTTGGCAGCAATATCGTAGATATCGTCATTGGCATAGCCAACGGCAATGCTAACAGGACCAAACGCGGGCAGGTCATAACGGATACCGTTGCGGTATACCCCGTTACAGTCAATACCGATACCCAGGCCGTTGGTGGTCATACACTGGGCAAAACTACCCCAGTTGACGGCACCACCCAACGCGGCACCATTGAGACCACGAATAAAGAAGCCGGAACCACGGAACAGTGCGCCCACGCCGGACCAGATGGTCATGGAAGGGTCGCCGAGTACGCCGATATTATCCGTCGGCATACTTTGCAGACCGATGGTCACTTTACCCCAGCTGCCGCCGAGATAAACGCTGCTGCCCAGCAGACCGATATCACCACCGTTGAAGTTATCGATGTTGTCCTGGTTGGAGAACACCAGCGGTGTGATCTGGTTGCCGTTACCTGTGAAGTTCGGGTTACCGGAGAACGGTTCGATGGTCACATCAAAACCGGCGTCCAGACCACCGTTCAGTTTAGTGGACCCGGAAAACGTCACCCTGCTACCCAGCGTGGTACCGTTATCCGACATCTGCACCATGTCGCTGCCTTCACCATCATCGTAGTAAGACATGCTTTCATTGACCCAGCCGGATATATTCCAGGAAGGTCCCGCCGCCTCTTCGGCCAATACTGTCTGCGCCACGCCCACTGTGGACATTGCGGCAGCCAGCGTTGCAATACGAAGTACTGCAGCCTTTTTAGTCTTTTTCATTGGACTCACCCCAAAGGTTGTTTTTAGCGTAAATAGTGAGCAGAGCCCACACCTCCACAAGCAGAAGGCACCAAGGCTCTATCCCAGCATCCAAACTAAAACACCGATGGATTCCAATCGCTATGAACTAATCTTCATGGACAGTTTCTTGCCCAATTTTCCTATAATCAAAGGCTGGAACTGACATAAAGATAATAAAGGCAAGTGACATAGGGGCAAGCTGCAAACCTGTAGTGGCCATGCCATCCCAAACAATACAAAACTGACATCACAACCAAGATCAACTCATGCCACATTTACGTCATATTTACCTGCTGTTGGCAGCCACTTTAATCATCCCGGTCATAATAGCCCCGGACATTGTCACGCCTGCTAACGCCATGACTGTGCCAAGTGTAGAAATCGTGGCGGGAGAGCCAGAACCCTCTCGCAGTGACCACGGCAACAACCATATGGAGCAAGGCGACCACAATAACGCAGCTGAAAAGGACGTCGAAACAAAGGCTGAAAAGGACAACAACACCAACAGCCAAATGAGCAGCCCAGCTGCTCCAGATAAAGACACTCCAGACCAATAGCCGACAAGCAACCTATTTCAGAGAAGATACCGACCCAGACAATGTCAAAAGCCAGGTCTTTCGTGAATATCAAAATCAATTTTTTCACCGGCCTCGCCTGGTGCCTGCTTCTATTTGCCGCTTCAACCAGCCTGGTTTCTGCAACTGAAAACTCCACCAACCAACCCATCCAGACGCTGATCCCGACCTTGTTTGATAACGCTGACCGTGCGGGAGAAAAGCTTACGGATGTTGCCGCCTGGCCTGTATATGGCAATGATCAACTGGTGGGTTATGCCTTTCAGTCTATCGACCTGGTCGACCTGAGGGGCTTTGCGGGAAAACCCATCAACTTACTCATCGGCATTGATACCGCTGGCACATTAAAGGGTGTGCGAGTTCTGGAACACCACGAGCCGATGTTTAATCACGACCTGGTCGGCGCCATGCAGCGCTTCGTAAACCAATATAAAGGTCTGGACATTAAAACTAAGATCATTATCGATAACAGCATCAAAACTCGCCCAAATGAGACTGCCAGGGAAGTCATCAATGGCACAGCTCAATTTGACGGCATCAGCAAAGCAACCATCTCTCTGGCAGTTGTCAACAAAACGGTCCTGTCTTCCGCCCTGCACGTGGCACGGCTGAAAATAGCGGCTTACCAACAACAACGCGTTGTTGCCAAAGAGGATGCCTATACTCCATTGTCCTGGCAGGAATTGCTCGATCAAGGACTGATTCGCAAATGGACCATCACTCGCCATAAAGTAGAACGGGCAACCGGCCTACCCCTAAAACATTACGAAGACCCAAACCTTGACGTCAGTGACCCGGCGGCAGACCTGAACTTTCACTACGGTTACCTGAACTCGCCCCTCATCGGTAAAAACCTGCTCGGTGAGGCCAGCTTTAATAGCCTCAAGAAAGCTCTTAAACCAGGAGAGCAGGCTATCGTTGTGTTTGCCGACGGCTTTTATGACTACCTGGGCGTTGATTTTGTCCCCAACTCCCAGGCCAAAAAGTTGTATATCGAGCAACAGGGGCTGCGGATGCCTCTGTTTGACATCGACTTTTTTGACCGCACCGTGATTGAGCAGGCACAACTGAACACCGGCATGAGCAACGTGCATATTTTTAAAATTCCGGCATCCTTGGAGCTTCTACCCAACAAGCCCATGCAGCTCACCCTTAATCTGGACCTGCGACTGCCAAACGGGAGGTTTCTGGAAGCCCGCTTCCAGGACAGCTACACCCTACCCGAAGATCTATTCGAGTTGTTGCCGGAAGAGCCCGTTGAAAAGGATGAAGCCATCTGGAAAGGTATATGGAAGAATCGGATAGTGGATATCTCCATCCTGAGTCTGTCTCTGTTACTGCTCACCATTGTCTTTATTAAGCAGCAAGCCATCAGCAAACAGACGCAGGCCTTTCATCGTTTCCGCTGGGCCTTCCTGTTTTTCACACTCTTTTTTATTGGCTTTTACGCTCAAGGCCAGCTATCAGTCATCAATATTTATACCCTGCTGCTGGAAACCTGGAGAGGCTTCAACCTCGAATTCTTTTTGCTTGACCCCATTATTTTCATTCTCTGGGTATTTACAGTGGTCAGCCTGGTTCTGTGGGGCCGCGGCCTGTTTTGCGGGTGGCTTTGTCCATTTGGCGCACTTCAGGAAATGGCGGCCTGGCTCGGCACCAAATTAAAACTGAAGCAGATACGTATTGCCCCGCAACTGAACACTCAACTGATCAAACTGAAATATCTGATCCTTATTGTATTGATCGCCTCCGCGTTTTACTCCTCAGCACTTAGTGAACAACTATCTGAGGTAGAGCCATTCAAGACCTCAATGACCTTTTACTTCGTTCGTTCCTGGCCGTTTGTCGCCTATGCCCTGCTCCTGTTGCTGGCCGGCATGTTTATCCACAAATTTTATTGTCGGTATGTATGCCCACTGGGCGCAGGACTGGCCATTGTCGGAAAGCTGCGTATTTTTGAATGGCTTAATCGCCGTAAAGAGTGTGGCTCCCCCTGCCAGGTTTGCAGGCACCGCTGCGGCATCAATGCCATTGATCGGACAGGGAAAATTGATTACGACGAATGCATACAGTGCCTGGAATGCATCGTTATTATCAACGATGACAAACAATGCGCCCCGGCCATGGTGGCCAACAAGAAAACCCCCGTGCAGCCTGTAAAGTTTGTTGAGCCAATGCCTGCCGGTGCCAGCTCATAACACGGGTATCCCGAGCATCAGGCTGAAAATAAAGGAAAAGTCCGTCCATGTGGGTCCTACTTAATAAAGAAAGGTCATAGCCAAGACACAGGGACAGCTCTAGGCTCCAACTGCAAATCGCGATATCCTGAAAAACTTTCAGGCTTGACCAACGACGATAAGAATATGAGCCTCAGACTTAAAATTTACCTTTTCTTCGCCATGTTGCTCATTATCACCCTGATAATGACCACCGGCATTCTCATCACCAATGCGCGCCAATCGGTGCATACCAAGGTGGAGAGCGCCATGACCGCTGCCGCCCATCTGTTGTCCGTAGCCATGCCTCCCACCCCCTCCAGGAACTCCCCAACGGCACACCAGCGCATGGGAGACCTGGTCAAGGTGATGAGTGAAATTCGCGGTCTTTACATCATGGTGTATCGAAACGGCCAATTGCTGTACGCCGGAGGCCCAAACACCGACAACCTGACCAGACCCCCTGACCTGTTTATCAAGATGCTCTCCCCCACCATCAAGCCACTAGTGACGCGTTTTGCCGGCGGCATGCTGGTGATCCACGCGGAACCCATACTGGAGATCACTGAACGCTGGCAAGACATCCGAGCGCTGGTTACCTTTGGTGCCGCACTTTCGGTGTTTATTCTTCTCATTCTCTACGTGGGTATCAACCGACTTTTGCGTCCGCTTGAATACATCTCCACGGCACTGGCTGGCTTTGGAAAAGGTAATCTGAATGTCCGACTGCCTGACTTTTCCATAAAGGAAATGAACAATATCAGCGATGCCTTTAACAGCATGGGCGAGGCGCTGCAGGGAAGCATTGAGGAAAACCAGCGCATGGCCACCCTGGTCAAGCAATCCAGCGATGCCATCGTCTCGCTGGACCACACCGGCAAGATCACCTTTTTCAATGCCGCCGCCAAACAGATGTTCCCGGAGCTTGCTTCCGGGTTGAACGGCAAATCATTTCTGCACCTGAAACTCGGAGGTTATGAAGAACGGATCATAAATATTATCGAAGAAAAACAGTCTATCGATAACATGGAAATCACACTCAACAAGGAAGACCAAGGCACTGCCTCCATGTTGCTATCCATCTCGCCCTTGGCCAACACGGAAGACAAGTCTATCGGCTTCATTTGTACTGTTCGCGATGTGACAGAGCACAAGCAGGCTGAACTGGCAAAACACCAACTACGTGAGTCACGACTGCTTACACAGCACATAGCCAACGTGCAGGAAAATGAACGACGCAACCTCGCCAGGGAGCTGCACGACGAGCTGGGGCAATGCCTGACAGCAATTAAAACCGACGCCGTACTCATCAGGAACCGCAACAACAATTCCGACCCGAAAATCAGCCATAGTGCACAGGTCATCATTGACGTAGCCAGTCATATCTATGATGTGGTCCACCACATGCTGGCGAGACTACGCCCCACATCCCTTGACGACCTGGGACTGGTGCTTACCCTGCAGGACACTATCGAGACCTGGCAGGAAAGACAACCAGATATCAAATTTCACTTGCAGCTTTCCGGCAACCTGAACAACCTGGACGAAGAAATCAACATGACGATCTTCCGTATCATCCAGGAATCTATCACCAATGCCGTGCGACATGCAGGCTGCTCTCAAATCACCGTATCAGTGGCCCATGTTCACAATGAGCGCAAGCTGTACCTGGATATCTACGACAACGGCAAGGGAATGCAAATCAAAGATTTCTACTCTGATGTGGATTTTGGGATACTTGGTATGCAGGAGAGAACCCAAAACCTGAATGGCGAATTTAAGCTGGTTAGCAAGCCTGGTGATGGCGTTAAAATAAAGATCAAAATACCACTCGAAGCGGAGCATATACTATGAGCTTTGCCAACCTCACCGTATTGCTGGTCGACGACCACGAACTTGTCAGGGCCGGTTTTCGCCGCCTCCTTGAGGACGGCGAGGGCATTAAAGAAGTATTGGAGGCGGACAACGGCGAGCTGGCCGCATGCCTCTACAAAAAACACCACCCCGATGTGGTCGTGATGGACATTTCCATGCCAGGCATTGGTGGACTGGGTGCCATTGAAAAAATCATCTGCTATGACCCCAAGGCCAAAATCCTGGTTCTGAGCGTCTATGAAGACAGTATTTTTACTAACCAGGCATTGAAAGCCGGGGCTAAAGGTTTCATCCCCAAAAGAAGCGCTCCAGAAGAAATGTACAAGGCGCTTCATGAAGTGTCAGAAGGCAAGATCTACCTCAGCTCCAACATCGCCCAACAAATAGCCGTTATGAAGCTGAGCGGGATGACCAACGTTCTGGAAAATCTCAGCCAGCGGGAATTTGAAATCTTCAGGCTCCTCGCTGAAGGCAAGACAGTCAACGACATTGCTGAGATTTTTAACCTGAGCCCGAAAACCGTCGGCACCCACCACACCAACATCAAACAGAAGCTCAATGTCTCTAACTCGGCAGAACTTGCCCGCCTTGCCATTCGACATGGCTTGATCGACGCCTGACAACCGCAACCAAGTCCCGTCTTCGAGACCAGCTTTTCTTTCCCCGGAGCTGACTTCTAACGTACTCATTTTTTCACTTTTTTCGCTTAGCTAACCAAGCAGCGAGGGCAACCACCGTCTGCTCTAAGCCCTTTAATGACGGGCATTTCTGGATTTTTCCGCCGTCATGATCTAAAACCTGAGAAGGTCTTCAGGAAAATCCTTAGTCATGTAAGGGGTATTGCTGATGTAACCAAGGCCATCTGAGTGCAGAATCTTGTCCAAAATCGGGCGCTCAAATGGGGACATATGAGTGAAATAACACCCCGTAACGCCGAATAAAAAAAACTATTGGCAGTAGTAGAGACATTTCAGGGGACATGTCACTGATCAACACAAGACCATAGGACCTTAGTCACCCTGAAATAAAAAAACATAAAACATCCCTGGATAGATAACTATAAAAGAGGAACAGGAAAGTGACGGCTAGAATGACGTTTTCACGAGTTCTAAAAGAAATCAGGCAGTCGAAGGGTTATTCACAAGAGCATCTGGCGTTCGAAGCAGGATTGTCCATGCGCTCTATTTCATTACTTGAGGGAAACAAGCAACAGCCAACCATCACAACCATAGAAAACCTATCAAAAGCACTGGGCATCACTATGGTTGAGTTTATTCAGGCTGTTGAAGTAGGCGTTCACTGATTTCAGGCGTGCCCGGCTCAACGTACGGGCACCAAAATCCGTCTCACTGGGTTGCCTAGGGGCAACGTCAGCTCGGTTCAGTCGACTCAATCATCTCGTCCAGCAGGGCAATCACGCCCTGCTGCTGCAGTAACAGCGAGTCGAGCAAGGTATGACCTCCAACCTCGGCTGCCATTGACTCAAACTTGCTCTTGCGAGTATTGATAATATCAATGCGTTCCTTAAGTATTCTATTCTGCTCAGTCAGTTGAGTGAGCTTGGGGTGGACACCCGCCCGGTTCATAGAATCTCTTTCCCGCTTGGTAAAAGATTTACCACACTGGATACAGACAAAATCTCCTGTCTTGGAACCAAACAGAATTTCATCGGTAAAGTCCTGGTGATCACAGTCTTTGTCACCCCAGGCCTCGCGCAGGGCCTTAACCTCTTCGTACTCCATCGTTCTTCACTCCAACTCGCTTATTCTCCGGATGAGGGCAGTGCCTCTCCCGTTATTAATTCATACCGGTTTGCGGGTTAAACCCGGCAGATATGCCGGGACCGCAGGGGAGAATTATGTTACATGAAATATTTAACATGTTCAGCGGGGAGTACGATGAAACTGGAGTGACAGATCAGCTCCCTGGAGACACTCCGCCGCTGAAGACATCCCAGAATTCCACCTTGGCATTGGTGCGGGGGAACGGCTCATCGGGGACAGGCACATCCAGGAACTCACACAACGGCTGCCAGCCCTGGGTCACTTCAAAGATCAGAAGCCGTTCTGGGGAAATGGTGCGTTTTACATCGTCGATCCGCTGCTGAAACGCGGCAAGCACGGCTTCTTTTTCAAGACTACCCCCGAAGGTCTGCTCGCGGATGATATTGTCCGCCATATCAATCACCGAGCGAGGGTATTCCTCGGGAATCTGGCCCTTGACTTCGAGCAGCGTTTTGATGGTGGCAGAAAAACTTTCCCACCACAGTTCCGGAGGGCGCACACTCAACACCACTTTTGCCTCAGGGTAAAAGGCCGCCAGCTCTTTCCAGTAGTGGGCGCTGGGCCAATCAACAGAGGCACTATAGCCTTGAAAGACCTCGTTCCAATCAACTTTTTTACCCTTAGCCGCCCGCTCCCAGAAAAGTAACTGCCAGGGATTTTTGAACACTTCCTCCATATGATGGCAAGGCGACAGGCCCAATGTTTCCAGAGCTTTTTTCAGAGACATGGTGCCAGTGCGACCAAACCCGGCACCAATCACAGATAACGACATAGAACACTCCCGGTTGTTATTAGTTCTATTTACAGCGCCCTGGAGCACCATCGTGGCAAGGTATTTTCGACCGCCTCCCGTTAAAGTGACGACCATCCCTACTTGCCTGCTGTGTTGTAGGGGCAATCGCGACAGAGGTCTATGAAGCAAAGCTCATTACAGGCGCTTATTTTCGCTGCTATATTCATTTGATTGCCGATAACAACCTCTAGTCTAAGCGGAACCTATCAACTTGACTTAAACAGATCTGTTTACCTACTCTGAATGCGATCTACAGACTTCTACTTTCATAACAATAATGACCTCATACAAAGACGAGGAGACATCATGAACCAAGCACGCAAACCGAAAGGACTTATTTGGCTATTACTTCTGGCGGTATTCTGGCCCTTGAATACTCTCGCCGG
>JALRJN010000115.1 GCA_023261185.1 Porticoccus sp. | reverse complement strand
ACTATTTGTCTACTAGGTAAAAACAAAAAAGGCCTGCAATCACTGCAAGCCTTAAAAGTAGTGGTGCCTCGAGGCGGAATCGAACCACCGACACGAGGATTTTCAATCCTCTGCTCTACCGACTGAGCTATCTGGGCAATGTTCCAAGAGCCGCTTGGCGTCTCAGAAGGCGCGTATTAAACCTTCTCACATATGCAGCGTCAAGGGTAGCCGTGGAATTTATTCCGAGGGCGGCACAAACCCCTCTGCCTCGTCAATTTCCTGTCCCGAAAGGAACCTGTCCCGCTGTTCGTTGAGATAGGTGCGAGCAGTGAGGTCCATCATATTGAGGTGTTTTTCATTGATGAGCCGTGTCTGATGTTCCAGCCATTCCGACCAGGCCTTCTTGGAGACATTCTCAAAAATATCCTGACCTTTGGGGCCGGGAAAGGGGGGCGCATCCAGGCCTTCCAGTTCCTCGTTGAATTTTTTGCAGTGAACCATACGTGCCATGGGAATACCTTTTAATGGATAAGTTATTGCGTAAGCTGTTGCAGGAGCTGTCTGACCGGCTGGGCGGTTCCGAGCTCCAGTGATGATGCAGGGTTATACCAGACCAGGCCCGGACTATCCATGACCTGTGACGTCTGCTGGGCTTCGATTAGCGCTGGCTGGTAATCGAGATGAAAGTGGCTGAAGGTGTGGCGTCGCGTAGACAGCAACTCCCAGCTTTTGGGAGTACAGCCAAGTTGGTCGCAGGTGTTGTGGATGTCTTCTATCTCTGGGCACTGGGGAAAGACCCACAGGCCGCCCCACAAGCCGTTGGCCGGGCGTCGTTCCAGCAATATGTCGCCTTCGGGGTTGCGAATGACCAGAAACAGGCAGCGGCGCACAGGTTGCTCCTTCCGTGGCTTCTTGCCGGGAAAATCGGCCTGGTTGCCTATTGCCAGCGCCTGGCAATTATCTGCGAGAGGGCAGTTGTCACAATCCGGTTTGCTTCGGGTACATACGGTGGCGCCCAGATCCATGATCGCCTGGGTATAGTCTGCGATACGCTCTGATGGAGTATGCAGCTCTGCTTGTTCCCAGAGTTGTTTTAAAACGCTGCTTTGACCCGGCCAGCCAGCAATGGCGTGGTACCGGGCCAAAACTCGTTTAACGTTGCCATCGAGAATAGCTGCTTGTTTTTGGTGGGCGATGGCGCAGATAGCTCCAGCGGTGGAACGACCGATTCCCGGCAGTTGTTGCAGCGCTTCCACATCGTCGGGAAACTCGCCGCCACACTCTGTTACCACTATTTGCGCCGCGCGGTGCAGGTTGCGGGCTCGGGCGTAGTAGCCCAGCCCGGTCCAGTGATGTAGCACCTGATCGAGCTCGGCATTTGCCAGGGACTGCACATCCGGAAAGCTCGCCATAAAGCGCTCAAAGTAGGGAATGACCGTGCTGACCTGGGTCTGTTGCAACATGATTTCCGACACCCACACCCGGTAGGGGTGGATGTTTTGTTGCCAGGGCAGATCCTTGCGCCCGTACAGGTCGAACCAGTGGAGCAGCTTTTCGGCAAAACGGTCAGTCACTAGTTGAACAGTCCCTTCAGCAGGCCTTCCATCAACTGTTGTTTGGGGTCTTTCTGTTCAGTGGTTTCGCCGCTGGTATCACCTTCCTGGGTTTTACTCTCTGAGGGCTTAAGGAACTTGTCGATCAGTTTTTCCTGAATTTTCCCCTGGATCAGCTGGTTGATAAATTGCTTGTCCGGCAGGCACTTGCCGCCTCCGTTTTCGGCGAAGGAACCGGTGCAGCGAAAGGGAATATCCCGATTCTGGATGGTTTTGCTTTTTACGGTACAGCCTGTTTCTGAGGTGGTGTCACCATTGAGGCGGGACTTGATGAGCATGTCATAGGTTTCGCTGGCCAGATTGGCGCCGCCATTGCCGGAGACCACCAGATTGCCGACGCCGGTGGTAAAGCCGGGCAGGTTGATTATCTGGTCCTGCCATTTCACCGTGCCCTGCATATCGTTGAGCCTGGTGAAATTTGGCCAGGTCTTACCAGTGAGGGTTCTGCCCTCCACCAGTGAAGCCATCTCACAGTAGCTTTTCTCGACATTGATATTGTCCACCTGCATGTCGGTAAAACTGAACTTGCCGCTGCCGTTCATATTGGCCATCAGGGCATCACTGGTGTCACCGCTGCTGGTGCCGCTGAAATCCATTGTTAAATGGCCGTGAATATCAGCCTGCTCCGCGAGGGTAACCAGTGCCTGGTTCAAATCGATGCCAGTCAATGTCTTGGAGAAGGTAACGGATGGGGTTTTATTGCGTAGGTCTGCCTTGGCATTGACTTTAAAAGCTCCACCAAACACGCCGCCGGAGAGATCGGCAATCTGCACCACATTGCCGTTGGTGAACAGGTTCAAGTGCAGCTTGTCGACGCGAATATTGTCGGCGGTAATACTGGCCAGATTAACTTCAATATGTCCCTTGCCACCTTCCAACATGGCCAGCGGGGCCAGCAGTGGGGTAAAGATCGCAGCCTGCTCTTCGGTGCTGGAAGTCTCTGTAGTGGCGGGCAATACCAGATCGTTACCGTTGATGGCCATTTCCAGTTGTCGTGGAGCGGTGAGCTGCATGGACAGCTTGCCGCCGAGGTTGAACTTATCCAACGAGACTTTCAGGTCATCCAGAGAAACCGCTTTTTCCGAAGCGGAAAATTTGGTGCTGAGATCCACACGGCTGAAGCCCTCCGGTGGCTCCATAGGCAGCTCTTTTAATAGCAGGTTTTGCAGTGAAATTTCGCCTGTCAGCGCGGGTGCCGTTTGGACTTTTTCGCCAGTCATAGCACCGCTGATTTTGGCGGAACCAACGCTGCCGGTAAGGTCGCTGAGAGACAAGCTGTCACTGGCGCCGTTATAGCTGGCGTTGAAGTTCAGTGTCAGGGGTAATTTATCGAGACCCTTCAGGGTCAGTTTGGCATCAGACAGGCTGACTTGCTGCGGTTCCAACTGCAGAGCCGCCCGTGAGTTCAGCGATATGGCAAAGGGGTTGGGTTGGTCCGGTATTTGGGTGCTGACTTCCAAGCTCAGGTCGAAAGGCCGGTTATCGAGGTTAAGCCCTTCGCTGGTGAAATTGAGTTGATCGAATACCTGATCCGGTGCGCCGGGTGTAACAATCGTGATGCGGCTGTTGGTGAGCGACATCTTGTCGATGGCCACTTCAAAGGGCAGGTCAGCGGTTTCGGTTTTCTGGGTTGAGGCTGCAGCACCAGGTAGCGCGGCGACATTCGCCGCTTCGGCAGCGGTTTTGGCACGGATATCGGCACCCTCTACAGCAATGGCGGCCAGCCGCACTTTGCGGGTTAGCAGGGCTTTCCAGTCGAGTACGAAGTTTGCGTCGTTGAAGCGCACATCGGGTATACCGGCGCTGTCGTCAATGCCGGAAAGGGAGGTGGCCCCAGCGTGCACTGCCAGGTTGGGGAAAAAAGACCAGCCGAGGTCGCCTTCCATTTTCAGCTCGACGCCATTGTCCCGGGCCAGTTTTTCCAGTTCAGGCTTGTAGCTGTTGGGGTCAACGCCGACCAGCAGGAATGCGACACCGCCAATCACCACGACAATCAGAAGTACTGCTACCAGCAATACAATTTTCAAAAACTTCATGGAATTGTCTCCCTTACCCCAGGATTAAATTGGTCATTGCGGGAGTCATGTTACCCGCAATGACCAAGTTTGTTTACCAGCGATAATTGCCGGCCTGGGAGTTAGAAGCTGAATCTCACACCTAGTTCCAGGCTGAGTGCCGACTCTGGGGCTGAGTCGCGTAGATAGGATGTGGCGTTGCGGATTTCGTCGTCCAGCAGATTGGTGCCTTTCACAAACAGGAGCCAGTTTCCTGCAGCCGTATCAATGTGGTAGTGCACGTGGGCATCCAGACGAGTGTAGGCATCGGTGTCATCCTCAAACTCACCGGCGTGGCTCTGTTCATTGGCTTGGGTCAGGCGCATGCCGGCGGTCCAGCTGTAGGCGGTGTAATCCAGGGCTGCACCGTAGCGCAGTGGTGGAATGCGAGGCACATCTCCGCTCTTGTCGAGTTTGGCGCGCACATAGTCGCTGAACAGTTCAATTTCCCAGCGCTCAGCCACGGGAATAACCACTGAGGCTTCAATTCCCCTGAAGGTTGCGTCTTCCTGATTATATTGATAGATGGTTAATTCTTCGTCGTCATCTTCCACACCCGTATTTTTCTTGAAGATAAAATCGTCGATGCTGTTGTAGAACAGGTTGAGAGAGAGGTTTACGGGGCCTTCGTATCGATAGCCAAATTCAAAATTGTGGCTGGTTTCCTCATCCAGATTTTCATCACCGAGATCAAAACTTTGACTGGCATGATGTGGGCCATTTGATAGCAGTTCTTCAATGGCAGGTGCCCGTTGGGCACGGGTGAACGTGAAACTGACACGTTGCTCGTCAGTCATCTGCCATAGGGTGCCAAAGGACAGGCTTTGGGTATTGTGGTCGATTTCAGAGCTGCCATCGGGGTCAATGGTCTGACGGTCCAGTCGTAGCCCCACTTCATAACTCCAATCACCGTGGCTGGTTTCACCCACCCAAAAAACACCACTATTCTGAATGTCAGACTTGGGAATAAAGGATTCTTCGCCAATGGCGGCAAATTGCCGGTCTTCCAGTTGTAACCCGAAAGCGCCAGTCCACCCAGCGATTTCCTGATGGAGCAGCTCCACCCGGCCTTCAAAGGCTTCATTGGTAAAGCGAGTGCCCTTTTCTCCACCTTCCAGCTCAGTGTGTTCATAGTCGTTGTAACTGAAACCGAAACGTCCCAATTCAATGCCTGGAAGAATATCCTGCCATTCCGATTTTAGATCAACGCGGGTTTGTTCCATATCGATACGAATAGTTTCGGCTTCTTCCTCGTGCTCGTCTTCTTCCTCTTCTTCATGATGGTGATGGCCACCTGCAGGAACACCGTAGTTATTTTCCATTTCACTGACAGAAAGGCCGATAAAACCCTTGTCGCCAATCCAAGAAAGGCCTGCAGTTACGTTGTGTGCCTGGGAGTCGGTATTATCAATATAGCCATGGGTGCTTTCGTGATCTTCTTCATCGTCTTCAGGCAGTTGAGCGAATCCATCAACCTCCAGGTCATTACTGTCACGATAGAGTCCGTCCAGGTGCCAGGCCCAATTGCCCAGTGGGGTATCGGCTATAGCGCCATCCATGACAAAAACCGTACTGTTTTGATCATTGGCGCTGTTATGCCGGTATTCCACAGCTGATTTGAGTTCATCAGGTAGTTCATCGGGAATACGATTGTCGATAACATTAACCACGCCGCCAAAGGCGCCATTGCCGTAGCGCAGGGTAGCTGGGCCCCGCAGGACTTCGATGCGCTCCGCCACCAATGCTTCTACGGTGATAGAGTGATCGCCACTGGCATCTGAGGCATCCATGGTACCCATGCTGTCTTGCAAAACTCTGACGCGATTGCCGGATTGTCCGCGGATAACGGGTTGTCCCACGCCGGGTCCAAAGCCAGAACTGGTAACGCCTGGTTCGTCTTTGAGAGATTCGCCAATGGTGGCGGCGGCTTTATTGCGCAGTTCCTCGCCGCTGAGCACGCTGACAGCCTGGTTGATGCCGGCGGATTGCTCTTCCAGCGGTGAGGCAGAAACGATCACTTCATTGAGTGTGGATTGATGCTGGTCCTGTGCGGATGCAGCAATGGGCAGACTGGCGACGGCCAGTGCTGCCATAAAGTAAGTCTTCATGGTTCAGCTTCCCTAAGCAGAATTGGGTAAAAAAGTTGAGTGAATGTGTCAGTTCAGCTCAGGGAAGGAGGTGCGCGGCTGTTTTCGGGAGCAGCGTTGTGGCTGGCAAGTGGCGGGGTGGCCGCCACATGCTTTGTGGTGACCGGATGAATTGCGGGAAATGTAGCGGCATAACTCTGTAGCGTGGCGCTATTGTTGTGAGAGCTGTGGCAGATTTCACAACTGACATTGTCGCTGTCCACATGAATGTGGGCAGCAGCCAGCTCACCCATCCACAGTGTGGTGAGTGCCAACAGGCAGGCTATGACAATGTTCGGGGTTCGAAACTGCATTGATAAATCATCCGTAACCGACGTGGAAGTGTAATCACTTTGCGATGCCTGTGGAAGGGCAGGGTTGAGGGCTTTATAATACGCCGTCCCGAATGTCGGGCTGAGTGTGGAGAAACCCATGGCACAACGCAAAGCGACGGTGAGTCGCGATACCCTGGAAACCCGGATTACCGTTGAGGTGAACCTCGATGGCACCGGTCAATCCAGTTTTGATACTGGTGTGCCTTTCCTGGAGCACATGCTGGACCAGATTGCACGCCATGGACTGATCGACATCAGCATTAAGGCTGATGGCGACACACACATTGATGATCACCACACCGTAGAGGATGTGGGTATTACTCTCGGTCAGGCTTTCCAGAAAGCACTGGGTGACAAAAAAGGGATTCGTCGTTATGGGCATGCCTATGTGCCGTTGGACGAAGCGCTTTCCCGTGTTGTGGTGGATTTTTCCGGTCGTCCAGGCCTTGAAATGTTCGTGGATTTTACCCGTGCTCGCGTCGGGGATTTCGATGTGGACCTCGGGTATGAGTTTTTCCAGGGATTCGTCAACCACGCCGGTGTCACCCTGCACATTGACAATCTGCGCGGCAGCAATACGCACCACCAGATCGAGACCATCTTCAAGGCCTTTGGCCGTGCAGTGCGGATGGCGATAGAACCTGACCCGAGAATGGCCGGTGTGATGCCGTCTACCAAGGGCACCCTGTAAGCAGTAATTTCTATGACAGACTTTCGTACCCGTATCGCCGTGCTGGATTATGGCATGGGCAACCTACATTCTGTGTCTAAAGCACTGGAACACGTGGCGCCTCGCGCCGAAGTGGTGATTACTTCCGATGCTACCGAAGTGGACGATGCCGATCGGGTGGTTTTTCCCGGTGTGGGCGCCATTCGTGATTGCATGGGCGAAATTCGCCGCCTCGGCTTTGATCATATCGTTACCAAAGCCGTCAATCAGGGTAAACCAGTGTTGGGTATCTGTGTTGGGATGCAGGCGCTACTGGAACATAGCGAAGAAAATAACGGTGTTGACTGTTTAGGCATTCTGCCCGGTCAGGTGCGTTTTTTCGGCCGTGATCTCCACGATGCTAATGGGGAAAAGTTGAAGGTTCCTCACATGGGCTGGAATCAAGTGAGCCAGTCCATTGATCACCCCATGTGGCATGGGATTGAGCAGGATTCCCGTTTTTACTTTGTGCACAGTTACTACGTGGACGAAAGTCGTCCGGAGCTGGTGGCGGGCACCTGTGATTACGCCGTGCGTTTTGCCGCCGCCGTGGCACGCGACAATTTATTCGCGGTGCAATTTCACCCGGAAAAAAGCCACACCGCCGGTTTGCAGTTGCTGAGTAACTTTGTCTCCTGGTTGGGTGAATAACCCTGCCGGGTTGACCAACCAACAATCATAATGACCTACCCCGAACAGACAGGAAACGAGCAGTGCTGATTATCCCCGCAATTGATTTGAAAGATGGCCAGTGTGTGCGTCTGCGCCAGGGCCGCATGGAAGACTCCACTGTGTTTTCCGGAGATCCCGTTGACATGGCATCACGATGGGTAGATGCCGGTGCGCGCAGGTTGCACCTGGTGGACCTTAACGGCGCCTTTGCCGGTGAACCAGTGAATGGCGATGTTGTCACTGCAATTGCTCGGGCTTACCCGGATCTGCCTATTCAGATTGGTGGCGGAATCCGTAATGCGGAAACCATCGAAGCCTACCTGAAGGCCGGTGTAAATTACGTCATTATCGGCACCAAAGCGGTCAAGGAACCCGAGTTTGTCACCGAAATGTGCAAACAGTTTCCAGGTCACATTATTGTCGGTATCGATGCCAAGCAGGGCCTGGTGGCAACCGATGGTTGGGCTGAGGTCACCGAAGTTAAGGCCACTGACCTGGCTAAACGCTTCGAGGCGGACGGTGTCAGCGCGATTGTTTACACCGATATTGATCGTGACGGCATGATGGAGGGTGTGAATGTTGAGGCAACCGTCAATATGGCGCGAGCTTCTTCAATTCCCGTGATCGCCTCCGGTGGTATCACCAATATGGACGATATTGTGGCACTCAATGCCGTTGCCGGTCAGGGCATTCTTGGTGCCATCACTGGTCGTGCCATCTACGAAGGGACGCTGGATGTCGCTGAAGCCCAGCGCCACTGTGACGGCTGAGTATCCGGTCACACACCAACCAGAAAAACGTATCAGCAACCCCCGGTTTACCTCAGAATGGGGTTTGGTTCCCCATTCAGGTTGGAAAGCATGTCTAGTCATATCAGTAGTGCCGAAGTCGTTAGAAGGATTGAGCTCTTTGTCTTGATGATCGGCATGGTTGTCGCTTTTTATATTCTCAGCCTGGGCGCCAAAAGCGCATTTCTTTCCCTGTTGCAAAGCGGTCTGGCTTTACAGGACGTGTTACTCACAGCGTTCAGTCTGGTCATGATGGGTGCAATTGTTTCATCGCCCTTTCTGTTGCTTGCCCTGTTGGGAAAGAAGATTGTCGGTGTAGGCAGAGTCAACCGCTACCAGATTTCAGGACTGATCATTTCCCTGTTGTTTACGGTCTGTTCGGTGTACCTCTACGCTGATGCCCACCGCATCGTCTCCACTGACCGGTCATCCACAGCGGGTTTGGTTTTTCTGGCTGTGCCGTTCTACCTGTGTCTGTTCGGTGGGGTACTGTATGGATTGCTCAATTTTCTGTATGGCCGATATCGCAGAACTATTCCACAGGAATAGCACACTGGATTTTTCGAGTGTGAAAAAATGCACGAATAGATAGCGCAGTCGAAAGTACACCAAAGGAAGAAAGGCTGTTGACAGATACATGAGAGATTCGGGACCCATCGGGGTGTTTGATTCAGGCATTGGTGGCCTGACAATTGCCAGAAAAATCAGGGAATTAATGCCTTGCGAAGATATTCTCTATGTGGCGGACAGCGGACACGCCCCCTATGGCGACAGGCCCGACCGGTACATTCTGGAGCGCTCCTTTGCCGTTACTGACTTTCTTCTGTCTCGCCAGGTCAAGGCGGTGGTTGTAGCCTGTAATACCGCCACCACAACCTGTATTTCTGAACTTCGAGCTAAATACCCAGTGCCTTTTATTGGCGTTGAACCGGGAGTTAAACCCGCAGTACTCAATAGCAAAAGTGGGGTAGTGGGCATTTTGGCCACCACAAAAACCCTGGTGACGGATTCATTCACGGAACTGGCAAAGCGTGTTTCCGATGGCATCAGAGTAGAAGTCATGCCCTGTCCTGAGCTGGTTGTCCAGATTGAATCGTTAAAACTCAGCTATGAGGAGACGGCGGGTTTGGTGGGAAAATATGTACACCCTCTTCTTGCCAGAGGGGCCGATACTATCGTTCTGGGCTGTACACACTATGCACACCTTGCACCGGTGATAGCCCAGGTAGCTGGTCCCGATGTCTCAATCATTAGCACAGAGCTGGCTGTGGCCAATGAGGTTTGTCGACGCCTTGAAAGCCAAGGGCTGACGGCAACAAATTCAACAACTGGCGGTGAAGAGTTCTGGAGTAGTGGTGAGTTGGCCCTATTCCAGGCGCAGGTTCAGCATTTCTGGGGGCCGTCATCACTTGTGCGGCAGTTTTAGCCTGGCCAGACTTACCATAGGACTTAAACGTCAAGCTGAGACTACCTTGGAGCACATATGAAAAATCTCATTTTCACATTTCTGGTATGGGTAGTTTCTGCAATGGTATCTGCAAGCGTTTTTGCAGAAACACCTGCGTTGAAGCCCATTGACCAGTATTACGCTCATGCCAGTGCCTCTGAGTGGGCTGAAGCGCTCCCAATTATCCGGTCGCTGGTGGAGGCAGATCCGAGTATGCCCTCCAGATGGTTTCAATACGGCACTTGTCTTGAAGCGCTAGAGTTATACCCGGGAGCCATTTCCGCATTTAAATCGGCGTATGAGCTGGACTCAACCGATTACGGAGCACAGTACCGTATCTTCAAAAATTACGCCTTGGCTGGGGATGCCGCCGGATTTGTCGCTTTTGCCAGAGCAGAGGTTTTAAAAACGCCGGGCATTATCGAGTTAATTGCGCAGCGGCAGGAGTTTAAAGAAATCACATCCAGTAAAGCTTATCAGGAATTTTTAAGCCAGCTATGAATGACAGTGAATGCATTCACACCCGTAATTTTTAGCGTTCTATGGGGTATTTTGCCCGAGTGATGATTTATATTTTTCAGAGCTTTATCTGCTTACGTTATCAGTCGTTCGCACCGCCAAAAGTGGTGTCACGTAAAGCCAATAAAATCCGTTAAACTGCTATCATCAATCCATTGTTATGGCCTTGGCGGAAGGGACGCTTTTATGGCTCGAGGTGACCACATCTATGTCCGGCGTTATGGTGGCGTCTATGCCCACCACGGCATTGATGCGGGTGATGGAACGGTGATTCACTATACCAGTAACCACTGGGTAACCCCTCGCCAGGTGCGGCGGACCAGCCTTGAAAAGTTTGCCCGCGGGGATGAAGTGCTGGTCCGTGACTACGAGCGTTTTTTTGAAACCCTAAAACGCGGTGATTTGATCGATCGTACCAGCCTTGGCATTAACAAGTTTATGGACAGCCTGCGGGGGCTTAAGGTCGAAGAGCTGGATTTTTCACCGGATGCGGTAATGAGCCGGGCTGAAAGTCGGCTGGGTGAATTTGCGTTTGACTGGATGTTTAACAACTGTGAGCACTTTGCCAGCTGGTGTAAAACCGGCATCAGTAACAGTGAACAGATTACCGATTTGTGGCGACAGGCACTCACCGGCGGCAATTTTGCCAAGTATCGCACCAGTAAGGCGTTGACCAACCTGGTGGAGTTGCCCTGGCGGCTGTTGCGCTAGCTGCTGGGGCTATTTCCCAGGCCCAGCAGGGATACGGCTATCCAGCGGGCAGTTTCGGGTTTTACTTCGCCGCTTCGGCGAGAAGGAACTCCATTAATGCCTTCTGGGCATGCAGACGGTTTTCGGCTTCATCCCATACCACGGACCATTTCGATTCCAGCATGGTCTCGCTGATTTCCAGGCCGCGATAGGCAGGCAGACAATGCATAAACAGGGCGTCTGCAGCGGCTTCACTCTGCATCACTGCTTCGTTGACCTGGAACCCGGCAAAATCCTTTTCACGCTGTTTCTTTTCCTGTTCCTGGCCCATGGAGGCCCAGGTGTCCGTTACCACCAGGTCCGCATTTTTCAGGGCGGCAACGGGGTCTCGAACGATGGAGACACGGTTGCTGAATCTGTCCAGTAACGTTTGTGACGGTTCGTAGCCTGATGGACAGGCGATGACCAGTTCGAAGTCCAGCATGTCGGCAGCATTCATGTATGACTGGCACATGTTATTGCCGTCACCCACCCACGCGACCTTCTTGCCTTGAATACTGCCCCGGTGTTCCAGGTAAGTCTGCATGTCGGCAAGCAACTGACAGGGGTGGAATTCATCGGTCAGTGCGTTAATTACCGGCACGCTGGAATAGTCCGCAAAGGTAGAGATGCGGTCGTGCCCAAACGTGCGGATCATGATGATATCCACCATGCGTGAGATGACCCGGGCAGAATCTTCCACCGGTTCTCCGCGACCGAGCTGGGTATCGTTGGGTGACAGGAATAGGGCGCTGCCGCCAAGTTGGGCCATGCCGGCTTCAAAGGAAACCCGGGTGCGGGTGGATGATTTCTCGAAAATCATTGCCAGCACTTTACCCTCACAGGGGCGACCTGCCGTGCTGTTGCGGTGTTGCTGTTTGAGTTCCACAGCACGTTGCAACAGGCTTTTGAGTTCTGTCTTGGTCAGGTCCTGCAAGGTCAGGAAGTGTCTCAATCCCATAGTCTTTTACTCCTGTGTGAGTAGCTCACCCAGTGTTTGTACCAGTTGGTCAGCTTCTTCTTGGCTGATGTTCAGAGGCGGCAGCAGGCGAATCACGGACTGGGCAGTGACATTAATCAACAAACCTTTTGCAGCGGCTTTTTCCACCAGCTCGGTACAGGGTTGTTTCATTTCTATACCCAGCATCAATCCCTGGCCGCGAACTTCGATGACGTCATCCAGGCCACCGAGTCGCTCTGTCAACTGCTGCAGAAGGTAGTTGCCCATGTCGGCGGCCTGTTGGCAAAGGTTCTGCTCTTGAATGACCTTCACTGTTGCCAGCCCTGCGGCGCAGGCCAGGGGATTGCCCCCAAACGTGGAGCCATGGCTACCAGGCTGCATCAGTTCTGAGGCTTTGGGCCCGGTCAGGCAGACACCAATCGGTATACCATTGCCCAGACCTTTGGCTGTGGTCAGCACATCTGGCAGGATACCCGCATGCTGGTAATTGAAATATTTTCCAGTGCGGCCATTGCCGGTCTGAATTTCATCCAGCATCAGCAGCCAGTCCTGTTCATCACAGAGCTGTCTCAGGCCTGTCAGGTAATTTGCCTCAGGCACACGAATACCGCCTTCACCCTGAATGGGTTCCAGCAACAGCGCGACTACTTTGCGGTTATTTTTAGCGATGGTTTTCAGCGCTTCGATATC
This sequence comes from Porticoccus sp., assembly GCA_023261185.1. GTDB lineage: Bacteria > Pseudomonadota > Gammaproteobacteria > Pseudomonadales > Porticoccaceae > Porticoccus > Porticoccus litoralis. Next base: position 4,540 of record JALRJN010000115.1, on the reverse strand, counting down.
GCCATAGGGCGCGCGTACGAAACCTCTGACCAACGGCTCAAAGCCGGCTTGAACCTTGCGGTTTCCGGTGGCTGTCAGAGTCGCCAGTGTGCGCCCGTGGAAGGCATTTTCCAGGACGATAATAGTGGGTTCATCGATGCCGCGCTTATTGCCCAGCATACGCGCCAGCTTGATGGCGGTTTCATTGGCCTCAGCGCCGGAATTGCAGAAAAACATTTTCTCAAGACCGGAGAGGTCGCGCAGCTGTTCCGCCAGAGCTTCCTGGTTGGGAATGTTATAGAGATTGGAGCAGTGGGTCAGCGTGGCAGCCTGCTCGGCAATGGCTTTTGTCACTTCCGGGTGGGCATGGCCCAGTCCACAGACGGCAATGCCGGAAATGGCGTCAAGGTAGCGATTGCCCTGATCATCCCAAACCCAGCTACCCTGTCCCCGGGTGAGGGTTATTTTTCGAGTGCCGTAATTGTTCATCAATGCGTTACTGGTCATCGCAATCTTCCAAAACAAAAAAAGGCAGTCGCCAGTTGCGCTGCCCAAGGTGCGGAATAATATAGGGATTTTTCAACAATGGCAATCATCCCGCGGCTTTGCGGGGTGTCAGGGTTTATTTACCACCACCATTGAGTCGGCGTCTGCTGTTCCAGGCCCAGATTCCGGTAAGGGCCAATACACACAAAAGAATGCCAATAATATCTACGAACCACACACCGGCGGCTCCAAAAAAACGCCCGCTGTGGAGGTCGAGAATCAGGCTTTCCAGCGATATTCCAGGTAGGGCACTGCTATCAATCTGCTTGAACAGCGCGTCAGGCACCGCAGTTGGTGTGCTCCATCCATCTTCTATGTTGGCTCGGACCGAGATTGACAGGCTCTCTGGATCAATGACATAGGTTTGTTGCGCATTACTGATAAGTATTTGGTTGTTGAGGGCCTGCAACCGGGTGATTCCCTCGGGCAACCCACTGAATGTATCGACTTTTTCGATTAACTCGCCCGATGGCGTGAGCAACAGCAGGGCATCCTCACAAAGTGCCAGCAACATATCCGGCACTCCAGCGGCGCCATGTAATGGTGCAGGGCAGGTGGCGACCGGTGCAGTATCCAGAAACAGGCTGTTGTCGGAAAGGCTTAGCCATTGATCGCCAATCCTGACACCTTCAAGCTGCGGGTGTTCCAGGCCATACCAGTTCAGCAGCCAGGGCGCCTTCAGGTGTTTGTCAGCCAGGTTCAGGGCGGGGGAGTGATTGAGCAGAATGCCGGTGGCTGCCAGGAATATCAGCATGATGGTAATACCCAATCCTATGCGGCGGTGCCACTTGATATTGAATAGAAAAATCTTGCGGAGTCTCTGCGGCAAGGGTACAGCTCTCTTATTCTTCTGGTTTCTGGAAGGCTTGCTGGTGATAGTAGAGGGCCAGGGCGGCAACTTTAGTTACCGCACGTACCGAGAGGGTTGCCCCGGTGATGCCATCAATATGTGTATCCAGATGGAAGTCTTCAGTTATTTTGACATCCGCATACTGCGCGGTAAATGACGGGTAGCGCACTTCCCAGCCACGGCTTTCGCGAAAGGCCAGAATTTTCACCTGTTGGATACGATTGTCGTTGATCACTACGCCAATGGTAATAGGCAATTCCTTGCCGATTTCTTCCATGATCCAGGCGGAGGTGTTGCCGTTATGCCAGTAGCGAGTGCGCAATCCACGCACGCTGCGATTCATGATCTGGCTGGCAATCTCTTTGCGGCCGGGGGTGAGCAGTAGGTAGTCCGCCTGGGGTTTGGTGTCCCCGAAAACTTCTGCCACAAACTCAGGCCCGGTCTGATACACCCCTTTGCCCCAAGCGCCGCCAATTACAGTGAAGAGTACGACAAAAAGGAGAGCCGCTTTCGCTGCTCTCCTCATGGATGTTGATAAATGTTGTTGGCTTAAAAGCTCCAACCTACCCCCAGGTTAAATCCACGCAGTTCGTCACCAACTTCTACTTCCTGACGCATGTAGTCTGCTTTCAGCACCACATTTTCTGCCAGCCAGTAGTTTACACCAATATCATATTGCTCTTTCTCGGTGTCACTGCTGTTGCCAGCCTGATTGTCCCATTCGCTGTAACGGGCGAACAGTCCCAGTTTTGGTGAAAGTCTGTAGGAGGGTTCGATGTAGAAGCCTTCCTGCTCATCGGCACCGGCCTGAACGGCTTCAATGGCGTCGTCGATGTCCCAGTGAGCGTAAAGCGCACGAATACCAAAGGGACCGCTGTTGTAAATGGCATGGGCTTCCCAAAATGTGGCGTCTGCTTCGTCTTCACCGCCGAAGGTTTCGCCCTGCCAAAGGTCGGACTGGTACTGAACGGTGGCGGCCAATTCCAGGCCGGGTACTCCGGTGTATTTCAGGCGACCGGTATAGGCGAGATCATCACCCTTTGCTTCGCTGGCTTTTTGGCGGCCATCACGAATTTTATATTTGCCATCCATGGGAGTGATATACAGGCCCGAGTGCACACCTGCATCGTAACTCAGCCCCTGAGCCAGTTCGCCACTGAACATGGCACCAGCTTCCCACCAGGTAGCAGGCAGAATGTCTTTTTCAACATTGTTGCGTTCAACACCGTAGAAAGTATCGGGTTCGTGGGTCTCATTAATAATGCCCACTGGCATCAGGAACACACCGGCCTTGGCGCGGTGGTGCTGTGCATAATCGTATTCGATATAGGCTTGTTCGATTTCCACTTCACCATTTTTGCCTTCTCCCGCGACGTTGTGCTCGACTTCCAGTTCAGAGAAGAAGCGCAGATCATCATTAAATTGGTGGCCGAAGAACAGCACAAAGCGGTGCAGGTCGAACTCATCTTTGGAGTTGTCAGAATTATCAGACGTGAGGTTGTTGTAGTGGACCTCACCGTAGCCGCCAATAGTAGTTTTTTCAGCCCACTCTGCCAGCTTGGCAACGGGACCGGCGCTGACTTCTTCGACTGCGGCGAAGGTGGCTTCGGTTTTTTCTTCAGTCTGAGCGACACGTTGTTCGGTTTCACTGAGCTGTGATTTAAGTTGGGCAATTTCTGCCTGTTGCTTTTGCACTAATTCCCACATTTCTTCGAGTGATGGTGCTGCAGCCTGTGCTGTCGAGGCTAGCCCAATGGCGGCCGCGGCAAGCAGAGTCTTCTTGTACATGTTGCTTTCTCCGAATGTTCTTCTGTTGAATGCCTTTGGGTAAGACGGCCCAAACTATAACGAGAATCGTTCTCATGTGCAAACAATTCCTATTTGTATTAGCGTTATTGGTAGTGCTGTTGGGAAGTAAAAGAATTTTTTGACCGATGTAGTGTCAGATGCCGGTGAGTGGAGTAGAATAGTTGACCTTAATAGTCGACTATTACGTGGTTAAATATTTAGAGGTACATATCAATGGATATTATGGAAACCATTCGTGAGCAGGTAGAAGGTAACCCGGTCATTCTCTATATGAAGGGCTCTCCGAATGCTCCCCAATGTGGTTTTTCAGCACGCACCGTAGAAGCACTTATGGCGTGTGGCGAGCGTTTTGCCTATGTGGATGTTCTGAGTAACCCCGAGATTCGTGCGAACTTGCCAAAGTACGCGAACTGGCCTACGTTTCCCCAATTGTGGGTGAATGGTGAGCTGGTCGGTGGCTGCGACATCATCACTGAAATGCACGAAAACGGTGAACTCGCCGAGCTGGTTAAGGCTGCGGCACCGAAAGCCGAGTGATGCCTCCTTTGACGGGATTTGTTTTAAGTTGACTTATTGTGGTTATAGAGAATAACAATGAGACATAGTTGGTTCATTGTGTAAGATGACTTCTAATGTTTTGGTAAAGGGCTGCTGCCGGTAGCCCCAACACGATTAATAACTTAATGAAAAAGAGGAGTTAGACCATGGGAGTTTTAGTTGGTAAGCCAGCACCAGACTTTACTGCTGGGGCGGTAATGGGCAATGGTGACATTGTTGACGCGTTCACTCTGTCCGATGCCATCAAAGGTAAAAAAGCGGTCATTTTCTTCTATCCGCTGGATTTTACTTTTGTATGTCCTTCTGAGCTGATCGCATTTGATCACCGCTATGAAGAATTCCAAAAGCGTGGTGTCGAAGTGATCGGTGTTTCCATCGATTCAGTTTTCACCCACAACGCCTGGCGTAACACGTCCATCAATGATGGCGGTATTGGCCAAGTTAAGTACCCCCTTGTTGCTGATGTGAAACACGAAATCTGTCAGGCCTATGATGTGGAGTTCGACGCCGCTGGTGTTGCTTTCCGCGGCTCATTCCTGATCGACGAAGATGGTGTTGTTCGTCACCAAGTGGTCAATGACCTGCCTCTTGGCCGTAACATTGATGAAATGCTGCGTATGGTTGATGCCCTGAGCTTCCACCAGTCCCACGGTGAAGTGTGCCCGGCTGGCTGGAAAGAAGGTGATAAAGGTATGGACGCATCTCCGAATGGTGTTGCTTCTTACCTCTCCGAGAACGCTGATAAGCTGTAAATATTGGGTGTTCGCGTAAAAACCGCAGGGCTTGCCCTGCGGTTTT
>JALRJN010000027.1 GCA_023261185.1 Porticoccus sp. | reverse complement strand
TGCCTTCGCCACACTTGCCATCTTTTTCAGCTTTTTTGCCTTCGCCACACTTACCTTCTCCGCATTTGCCTTCGCCATGGGAGTCAGCGAGGTTATAGCCAGAGCTCAGCTGGTTGGCCTGAAACGGATTTTCCGCCGCAGATGCCAGAGGGGCGATAGCAACTGATGCCATGAAAGCAGCGCCAACAGCTGCGGCCAGGGGTTTCAGGGTTTTCTTGGACATGATGTATCTCCATTAAAGGTTATCTTGTTGGGGGAGGTGCGTGATCATCCAGACCACACAGCTAATCAGACTGAGCGTTACAGAATAAGTTTCAAGGAAATGTGCGGTTATGCTTTTAGCTTATGAACGGCTTTCGGCCAGGCCCGGCGACAACGTAGCCCAATGGGCCAGAATACGCTTGTCCGAAATAGGAAACAGTGTCCTCAATTGCTGCGCAAACAAAGAGACCCGGTATTCCTCGATCATAAAGCGGTATTGCCAGATACCCTCCTGTACCTCTCTGGAATAATCCTGCCAGTGCGAATCAACTCCTTCCAGTTTGCTGGCGAGTTTATCCAGCATCAATACGTATTCACGCTCCTTGCCGGGTTGTGACGGTAGTTTATCCAACCTCACCGTCAACGCTTTCAGGTACCGTTGATACTGTTGCAGCCAGTCATAGGGTACACGATAGAGAAATCCCGACTGAAACAGCATCGCCAGTTGGCGGTTGATATCCGGTACTGAATGAACAGCTGACAACCCCAGTTTTTTGATTGCTTTATGGATATCTGAAAGTGCCGGAAGCCAACCAATCAGCATCTGCTCGAGCTCATTGGCCGCTGCGACAATTTCGCCTTTACCGGCAACCAGCTGTTGTTCATAGTCGGCACGGGTTCGTGGCACATCTCTACCATCAACCAGAACTTTCTTGTAGGCGGCATCAATCAAGTCTGCCACCAACACATCCCTGCCCGGCAAGTGTGCCGCCTTGAGCTTGAGGTCCTGCCCTTTCAGCAGATCCTTTCGCAAGTATTTCACGCCCTGGGGATAGCTCAGCTGGTACAATCTGACCATACCATCGAGGGTGCTATTCAGCGCCGTGACGGGGTTGTCCAGCAACTTGAGGCCCACCTTTTGACCATTGGCAACCAGGGCTGGATAGGTACGGATCGTCAGACCCTGCTGTTGGATATCATAAACTTCTGGCAGGTTGTCAAAATTCCAGCCATTCAGGTCTGACTGCTCAATACCGTTGTCTGAAACCTGCTCAACCGTATGAGAAACCCTACCCCGATACTGCGCTTTGAGTTGTTTTATATCGCGGCCGTTGGTCAACAACTCTCCTTGTTCGTCAATCAGACGCACATTCAGCAGATACACATCGTCCAAAACCGCTGCCTGCCACTGCTCAGGTGTAATTTCTACCCCGGTGTGGCGCTTCAATTGATGCCCGAGGGCTTCTGTTAGCGGAACGTTGGCAGGTTTCATCTCGATTAATGCTTTGTCGACAACGTCCGGCACCGGGACAAAATGACGCCGTAGTGATTTGGGCAAACCTTTGACGAGGGCAATGCATTTATCCCGCAACATTCCGGGAACCAGCCACTCAAGGCGCGCAGCAGGCACCTGATGAAGAATACTGACTGGGATTGTCACACTGACACCATCCTCGGCATGACCCGGCTCAAAGTGATAGCTCAATGGGTAGCGTGTCCCCTGCCACTCCAGATAATCGGGAAACTGTGCGCCAGTGTTCTCTTCAAGCTGTCGCTGAGCCAGCAACGCTTCATCCATCCACAGTAGTTTTGGATCGTCTTTTTCAGCGCTCTTGCGCCAGTGTTCAAAGCCAGCAAGGTTCAAGACATCACTGGGAACACGCTGACGGTAGAACTCAAACATCACCTCATCATCTACCAGAATATCCCGACGGCGTGTTCGTGACTCCATTTCTTCCAGGTCTTCCTGAAGCGCCCTGTTATGACGAAAAAACTCTCCCTTACCCCGATATTCGCCCTCGACCAGCGCCGCGCGCAGAAACAGCTCGTGACAGGCTGATGGATCAATTTTGCTGTACTGACAGGGTTGCCGGTCCACAATGGGCAAGCCATACAATGTCTGGCGCTGATAGGCCATCACCTGGCCACTACGTGCGCTGTAGTGCGGTTCACTGTAGTGTTTCTTGACGAGGTGAGCCGCCAGCTCTGATAGCCACTCAGGCTCAATACGCGCATTAACGTGACTGTATAGCCGTGAGGTCTCGATTATTTCCGCTGCCATCAGCCATTTCGGTGGTTTTTTAAACAGCCCTGAACCAGGAAAAACGTGAAATTTTCGGTTGCGAGGCCCCATAAATTCCTTTTCTTCATGGCGAAATCCGATCTGGCCCAATAACCCCGTAAGCAGTGCCCGGTGCACGGCCGCGTAATCGGCTGGTTGACGATTTTCAGGCAACTTCAATTCCCGACAATAGCCGTGTAACTGATGATGCAAATCGCGCCACTCGCGCATTCTCAGTGGTGACACAAACTGTTGTCGGCAGTATTTGTCGAATTGGTTGCGCCCCAGTGCCTGGCGCTGCTCCTCCATGTGATTCCAGAGGTTGAGATACGCCACGAAGTCGGAATCCTTATCCTGCCACTGACGGTGTTTTTCATCCGCGGCCTGCTGTTTGTCGGCAGGCCGTTCCCTCGGGTCCTGCACACTCAACGCTGACACGATAATCAACACCTCCTTGAGGGCGCCCTCCTGAGCGGCAGCAACAAGCATCCGACCCAGACGCGGATCTGCTGGCAGCCTTGAAAGCTGCCGCCCGATACGAGTTAATTCACCGCGGCGGTTAACCGCCTGCAACTCCTGCAACAGGCTGAAGCCGTCGTTGATCAACCGCTGATCCGGGGCATCGACAAAGGGAAAGTCACGGATATCACCAATGCGCATCTGCAACATCTGCAAAATGACCGATGCCAGATTGGTGCGCACTATTTCGGGATCGGTAAACTCGGGTCGGCTGTTGAAGTCCTCCTCAGAATACAGACGAAAACAGACACCCTCGCTGATCCTACCGCAGCGGCCTTTGCGCTGGTTGGCACTGGCCTGTGAAACCGCCTCAATGGGCAAACGCTGCACTTTGGTGCGATAGCTGTAACGGCTGATACGCGCGGTGCCGGGATCAATGACATAGCGGATACCGGGGACTGTCAGCGATGTTTCGGCCACGTTGGTAGCGAGTACCACCCGCACACCTCGGTGTGGCTGAAATACCCGATTCTGTTCCGCCAGGCTCAAGCGGGCATAGAGAGGCACGACTTCAAGGTTCGGCAGCTGGGCCTTGCGAAGCACGTTAGCGGTTTCGCGTATTTCCCGCTCACCGCTGTGAAACACGAGGATATCCCCACGCTTGGGCAGGCTGAAAATCTCTTCCACACTGTCGAGTACCTGCTGAGACAGGTCACGATCCTCTTCAGCCGGGCGATATTCCACTTCAACCGGATAGGTTCGGCCCGAAACTTCAATCACGGGAGCCTTATCAAAATGTTGCGAAAACCGTTCTACATCAATGGTAGCGGAGGTAATGATCAGCTTCAGGTCCGGACGTTGTGGCAGTATTTTCTTGAGATAGCCGAGCAGGAAATCGATGTTTAGGCTGCGTTCATGGGCCTCGTCGATAATCAGGGTGTCATAGCGATTCAGGTACCGGTCGTGCTGAATTTCCGCCAGCAGGATGCCGTCAGTCATCAATTTGACCAGGGTATTTTCGCTGCTCTGTTCATTGAAGCGTACCTGGTAGCCAATGGTTTCCCCCAGTGGCTGACCCAGCTCTTCGGCAATACGATTGGCCACTGTGCGTGCGGCGATGCGCCGTGGTTGGGTATGACCAATCATGCCTGACACACCCCTCCCCAACTCCAGGCAGATTTTCGGCAACTGGGTAGTCTTACCGGATCCGGTCTCCCCGGCGATCACCACCACCTGGTGATTTTCAATGGCGTCGCGGATATCATCCCGACGCCCAGCGATGGGCAGCTCTTCAGGGTAGCTTATTGCCGGCACGCTGGCTTTACGGGCCTTCAGGCTGGCATCGGACTGCTCCAGTAGCGCAGTGAACTGTTGCAGATCGCGATCAAACGGTTTGCCCTGCCCCGCACGTTGGCTGATTTTTTCCAACAGGCGTTCCAGACGATAGCGATCCGTTGCGAGACAATCGGCAATCCTGTCCCGCCATTGTTGAAGTTCATTGTTCATTCAAGACAACTAATCAGAAACCTGACGGGCCAGGTTGAACCCGGCCCTATGAATGTGGGCATCAATTATCGCGCAGTTCCCGACGCAATACCTTACCCACATTGGACAACGGCAATTCATCACGGAATTCAACGTACTTGGGTAGTTTGTAACGGGCTAACTGCTCGGCACAGAAATCGCGGATGTCTTTTTCGGTCAGTCCCGGATTGGCACTGACCACATAGAGTTTGACCGCCTCACCAGAGTGCTCGTCAGGCACACCTACCGCAGCACAGTAGGTCACATCCGGGTGACGGGAAACCACACCTTCAATCTCATTAGGGTAGACGTTGAAGCCCGAGACAATAATCATATCCTTCATTCGATCATGAATACGCAGGAAACCATCTTCATCCACTGAGGCGATATCCCCGGTTTTCAGCCAACCATCTGCCGTCACGGTTTTGGCGGTTTCTTCCGGGAAATGCAGGTAACCCTGCATCACCTGAGGCCCCCTCACCCACAACTCACCATGCTCATTCACAGCCAGTGGATTGCCATCGTCATCGGCAATCCTTATTTCCGTCCCGGGCAGAGCAATGCCCACCGCCCCCTGCTTGCCACCGGGTGAAGGAGTGAGAGAAACCACGGGCGACGCCTCCGTTAAACCGTAGGCTTCACTGATCTGGCAACCAGTTTTGTCAAACCAGTCGTTGCTGGTGCCGGTCGCCAGCGCTGACCCTCCGGATATGGTGAATTTCAGGGTAGAGAAATCGATACGGCCAAAATCCGGGTCTTTCATCAACGCGACAAAAAGCGTGTTTAGCCCGATAAATACCGATGCTGGCCACTGGCGCAGCAATTTTACAAACGCCTTGATATTGCGTGGGTCAGGGATCAACTGGCTGTGCACGCCTAAATGAACACCTACCGTGATGACCACGGCAAACGCATAGATGTGGTAGAGCGGCAGAGGCGACACAAAGCGTTCCACACCCCGATCAATGCTACAACTTTCCAAAACCATGGCAGATTGCCGTGTCACGCTGACCATATTGCTGTGACTGAGCATGGCCGGCTTGGAGACGCCCGTCGTGCCACCGGTGTACTGAAGAACCGCCAGGTCATCACCATCCAAAGCGACCTCCTGATGAGGTTGTTCACTACCCTTCTTTAGTGCTTCCAGAAGAGAAATTGAACCGGCAGAAGAACTAGCCTTGCCAAGCAATTTCATCAGCACTGACATCACCACTCGCTTCAGGGGCGAGTGCAGATCAAAGGGGGAGGTGGAAATAACCGTTTGCAGGGGCGCTTTGTCTTTTACCGCCAGTGTATGGTCCAAAAACTTGTCAAAAACCACCACAGCCTTTACATCCGCGTGGTTGAACTGATACTCCAGTTCGGTGGCTGTGTACATCGGGTTGACGTTGACGATGACCATACCCGCCTTGAAAGCACCGTAGGTGACCACAAGGTACTGGATCAGGCTCGGCATCTGAATGGCAATGCGGTCACCGTGCTTCAAGCCGGTATGCTGTTGCAGGTAGCTGGCAAATGCACTGGACTGCCTGTCCAGCTCGGCATAGGTCAGCGTTCCCCCCAGAGAGGTGACAGCAGGTTGGCTACCATAATTTCTGACTGCTTCAGCGAGGATATCCAACAGGTTATGCATCTCACTGGGTGGCAAGTCGTGGGGAATACCATAGTGGTCCCAAGAGTTGCGGACAGCCTCCATCACTTCCATTTTCGTGTCGATTTCAGACATTACCGCTCCCCTGCTCTGTCGATATTATGGTTATTATGGCTGGCCTGTCTTAGCGCCCGTTTTCCGGCAATGCTATCGAAACGTGCGGTCCAGGTACAGAATTCCCGCCTACCCACATCGTATCCGCTGGTTGTCAGTGGGTCAGTGCAGTCATCCCTTTTTCCAGCCCGGCCAAAGTCATGGGAAACATGCGCTCTGGGCCCATCAATTGCTGAATCAATTTGATAGAAGGTGTGTACTGCCAGTAATCAGTACGCACCGGGTTCAGCCAGATAAAGCGGTCATAATTATCAATGATACGCTGCATCCAGACGGCTCCGGCTTCCTGATTGTAGTACTCCGCGCTGCCGCCCGGTGCACTCACCTCGTAGGGCGACATGGTGGCATCACCCACAAAGATCACCTTGTAGTCACGGCTGTAGGTATGCAGCAGCTCCATGGTGGGCGTTTTGTTAGTTTTCCTGCGGTGATTGTCACGCCAGACATAGTCGTAGAGGAAATTGTGAAAGTAGTAGTACTCCAGGTGCTTGAACTCACTTTTTACAGCAGAGAACAGCTCTTCGCACACTTTGACATGGGGATCCATGGAGCCTCCGACATCAAAGAACATCAGGACTTTGACCGCATTGTGGCGCTCCGGAACCATCTTGATATCCAGCAAGCCGGCATTGCGGGCAGTGGCGTCTATAGTGTCGTCCAGGGCCAACTCTTCTGCTGCGCCGGTACGGGCAAACTGACGCAGGCGTCGAAGTGCCAGTTTGATATTGCGCGTTCCCAGCTCGACTGAGTCGTCCAGATTGCGGAATGCCCGCTGCTCCCAGACCTTGACGCCCTGTTGCTGTTCACTCTCCCCGCCGACACGAATGCCTTCGGGATGAAAGCCACCGTGTCCGAAGGGAGACGTACCACCGGTACCAACCCAGCGACTGCCTCCGGCATGACGCTTCTGTTGTTCAGCCAGTCGCTTTTTGAACGTGTCGAGTAATTGCTCCAGTCCGCCCAGACTCTCGATTCTGGCTTTTTCCTCATCACTCAGGTGCCTGGCAAACTCTTTGCGCAGCCACTCTTCAGGAATCAGGGCATCAATTAACTGTTCAATGTCAGATAGTTGATGAAGGTAGGCTGCAAAAGCCCGGTCGTAGCGATCGTAGTATTTTTCGTCCTTGATCAGGCAGGTTCTTGCCAGGAGGTAGAAATCATCCATGTCCGCAAAGGCCAATCGCTGTTGCAAAGCCTCCAGCAACACAAGGTATTCCTTGATGGAAACGGGAATCTGCGACTGCCGTATACTCTGATAGAAGTTGAGCAACATGGATTCTGTGCCGGCGGATTACCGGCTCTCTCTACGCGACATAAAGGCCAGCTTTTCCAGCAGATGCACGTCCTGTTCGTTTTTTAACAGGGCACCGTAGAGCGGCGGGATCACTTTACTGGGGTCTCGTTCCGCCAGCAGGTGGTCGGGAATCTTGTCTGACAGCAGCAACTTCAACCAGTCAATTAGCTCAGATGTCGAAGGTTTTTTCTTTAAACCGGGCACCTGACGCACTTCAAAAAAGATATCCAGCGCCTCTTGCACCAGGGTTTTCTGAATATCGGGAAAATGCACCGCCACAATCTGCTCCATGGTCTCCCGCTCCGGGAATTTGATGAAGTGGAAAAAGCAGCGGCGCAAAAAGGCATCTGGTAATTCCTTTTCATTGTTGCTGGTGATGATCACCAGTGGTCGTTGCTTTGCCCGGATGGTCTCACCGGTCTCGTAGACATGGAACTCCATACGATCCAGCTCCAGCAACAGATCGTTGGGAAACTCAATATCAGCCTTGTCTATTTCATCAATCAGAAGAACCACGGGCTCATCAGCGACAAAGGCCTGCCATAGCTTGCCGGGCTTGATGTAGTTGGCAATGTCATGCACCCGGTCCTGGCCCAGCTGTGAATCCCGCAATCTGGACACAGCATCGTACTCATAGAGCCCTTGCTGTGCTTTGGTCGTGGACTTGATATGCCACGGAATCAATTGCCACCCCAGAGCCGCCGCCACTTCCTCAGCGAGCATGGTTTTACCCGTGCCCGGCTCGCCTTTAATCAGGAGTGGTCGTTTCAGGGTGACAGCCGCATTCACTGCCATTTGCAGGTCATCGGTGGCGACATAGCGATCAGTACCGGAAAACTTCATAATCGGACCTATTCAATAAATGCATTTGGCCATTCTAGCGCCAGCAGCAGGTACAGCAAACGACCTAAACAACGATCGCGTTCTGGAGAGTCAGTTTGACAAGACAACACCACGAATGGCTTGGACATCCCAAGGGGCTCTACGTTTGTTTTGCCACGGAAATGTGGGAACGTTTTTCATTCTACGGCATGAAATATTTGCTGTTACTGTATTTAACAAAATACCACCTCTTCACCGACGCAATGGGACTGGATGTACTGGGTAGTTATGCTGCCCTAGTCTATGCCATGCCCGTTATTGGCGGTTTGCTCGCTGACCGCTACCTTGGAATGCGCAAAGCCGTTGTATTCGGCGGTTTGTTTGGGTGTGGTTGTCATTGTCGTCGCCTCCGGTTAGTCGATGCAGATTG
>JALRJN010000078.1 GCA_023261185.1 Porticoccus sp. | reverse complement strand
ATACTGGTAAAAAGTGCGGGAATAGCTCAGTTGGTAGAGCGCAACCTTGCCAAGGTTGAGGTCGCCGGTTCGAACCCGGTTTCCCGCTCCAGTTTATCTCTCCTTTTTCATACTCCTCTAAGAAACTCCTTTTTCTGCGTGGTATTACACTGACAGCTGTGTTGTCAGTCTGTAGTTCCGCTGGTGGAGAAGGCTGCTTTTTCAGAATAGTAGCTGCGTCATGTGTCCCTGGTTTACGACGCCACGGGTTTTTTCCCACAAATTTCTTTAGACTAGCGTTCGGTGTGCTGTTCAGTAATACGCCCTGTGGATTGCCGGGCAGCCGCCAGGGCTTTTCGACAGGTTTGGAGTACTATGACTGCCGCACTCTCTATCAGTGATCTTCACAAATGCTATGACAACGGGTTTGAAGCCCTCAAGGGTATTAGCCTTGACGTTCAGCAGGGTGATTTTTTCGCCGTGTTGGGGCCTAACGGCGCTGGCAAATCCACCACCATCGGCGTCATCTGTTCGCTGGTGAAGAAAACCAGTGGCAAGGTCTCCGTATTCGGTACCGATATCGATGACAACTTCTCCCTGGCCAAGCAAAACATCGGTGTAGTTCCCCAGGAATTTAATTTCAACCAGTTTGAAAAAGTCTTTGATATCGTCAAGACACAGGCCGGTTATTTTGGGTTGCCATCGAAGCTGGCAGAAGAGCGCACTGAAAAATATCTGAAGCAACTGGGGCTCTGGGATAAACGACATCAGCGTTCGCGAATGCTGTCCGGCGGAATGAAGCGGCGGTTGATGATTGCCCGCGCCCTGGTGCACGAACCCCGCTTGCTGATTCTCGATGAGCCGACGGCAGGCGTTGATATTGAGCTGCGCCGTTCCATGTGGCAGTTCCTGCGTGACATTAATGCCCAGGGTACGACCATTATTCTGACCACTCATTACCTTGAGGAGGCAGAGAGCCTGTGCCGGAATGTCGCCATCATTGATCGCGGTCAGATCATTCAGAACACCACCATAAAAGCCCTGCTTAAGCAGCTGAACAAGGAGGTGTTTATTCTCGATACCCGGGAAGAGCTAGGCGAATTTCCAGCCATTGACGGCTATCCGGGACAGCTGCTCGACGACCACAGCTTTGAGGTGGAAGTGGAAAAGCACCAGTCACTCAATGAGCTGTTTGCCAGCCTCAGTGAGCGGGGCATCCATGTCACCAGCATGCGCAATAAGGCCAACCGTCTGGAGGAGCTGTTTGTGTCACTGGTGGAGTCGCACAACGGTGGCAAGCAGGAGGTGCAGCCATGAATGCCCGGCAGCAGTGGGTGGCGTTTTACACTATCCTGGAAAAAGAAATCCGTCGTTTCATGCGCATCTGGCAACAAACGCTGTTGCCCCCTGCCATAACCATTGCCCTCTATTTTGTCATTTTCGGGCGCTTGATTGGCCCCCGCATCGGTGAAATGTCCGGCTTCAGCTATATCGAGTTTGTGGTTCCCGGCCTGATCATGATGTCGGTGATTACCAACTCTTATTCCAATGTGGTGTCGTCTTTTTTCGGCACCAAATTTCAACGCAGTATCGAAGAGCTACTGGTATCACCGGTGCCCAACTACATTATTCTGCTGGGCTATGTGATCGGTGGTGTGGCGCGTGGGCTGGCTGTCGGGGTGATCGTGACATTGTTATCCCTGTTCTTTACCAAGTTACAGGTCAGCCACTTGGGCATTACCATCGCTATCGTATTTCTCACCGCGGTATTGTTTGCCCTTGCGGGATTCATTAACGCCGTTTTCGCTAACAGTTTTGATGATATTTCCATTATTCCCACCTTCGTGCTGACACCGTTGACTTACCTGGGCGGAGTGTTCTATTCAATCGGCATGCTGCCCGCTTTCTGGCAGGGCGTCTCCCAGGCCAACCCTGTGCTATATATGGTCAATGCCTTTCGCTATGGGTTGCTCGGTGTTTCCGATATCAACGTGGTGTGGGCCTTCATCATGGTGATGGCATTCTGTGTAGTGCTGTTTGTCTATTCACTCTATCTGCTGGAGCGCGGCAAAAGGCTGCGCAGTTGAGGTGACTGTGGTCGATAAGCCCTTGTTGCTTGGCGCTGAAACCGAGTATCCGGATCAGTACAGCCCGCAACTTCTGCAACCGATTGCCCGGAGTGAAGGGCGTCAGGCGTTGGGACTGGAAGGAGAACCTAAATTTTTCGGTTTTGATCTCTGGACTGGCTACGAGCTTTCCTGGCTGGATATGCGCGGCAAACCCGTGGTGGCTGTGGTAGAGATTTCCATGCCATGCCACACAGAAAACCTGGTGGAATCCAAGTCCCTCAAGCTTTACCTGAACTCGCTTAATCAGGAACGCTACCACTCACCCCAGGATGTGGCGACGTTGCTGGAAAAGGATATCTCGGCATGCGTTAACGGGCCGGTTCAGGTGGGAATTCATCCCGCAGACACTTTCAGGCACCGGGGTATAGGCTCATTCCCTGGTACCTGTCTGGATGAGCTGCCGATTGAGGTCGACAGTTATTCTCCGGATGCCACACTGTTGGCGCTCACCGGTCAGCGAGAGGTCGTGACAGAATCGCTTTACAGCCATCTGCTGAAAACCAACTGCCCGGTGACCGGCCAGCCTGATTGGGCCAGTATCCTGATTCGCTATACGGGCTGGCCCATCGAGCATGAGGGGTTGCTGCGCTATCTGATTTCCTTCCGAAATCACCAGGATTTTCACGAGCAGTGTGTGGAGCGAATCTTTACGGAGATCAATGAGCTCTGTGCGCCGGATCAGCTGGAGGTTTACGCCCGCTACACTCGGCGTGGTGGCTTGGATATCAACCCCTACCGCAGTTCCATTAAAAGCGATGCACCCCGTATCCGCCTTTCCAGGCAGTAACGCTGGTTAATAGGGCTTTCAGGGCTTTCAGGGCTTTCAGGGCTTTCTGGTTTTCTGCAGGTGTTCTGCCGCTTCCAGCAGGGAACGCAGGATCTTGTCCTGGTCGTAATTGCGGATGCGGTCGGTGTCCATGTAGAACGAAAAACCGTCGGTAATATGTTCGAAATAGCGGTGGGCACCCTTGAGATTCTTGCGCAGGTCGATGGCCGCATAGGCCTTAACCGGATGTTGAAAGCCTTTCACCTGGATTTCACCGCGCTCTTCGCACAACACTAATTCTTTGATCAGCGAGTAGGTCTCGTGTGAGATCAGGATTTCACCTGGCTGCGCGGCGGACTCGAGACGGCTGGCAAGATTCACTTCGGTTCCGAGCAGTGTGTAGTCCAGGCGGTCTTCGGTACCAAAATTGCCCACCGCACAGTAACCGGTATTAATACCCATACGGATTTCCAGAGGCTTGCGAATACCTTGGTTGGCCCAGCGCTGTTGCAGCTCTTTCATGTGTTTCTTCATGTCGATGGCCATGGAGACTGCCGCCAGGCAATCTTCCTTGGCTCCCTTGGTACTTGGGTCACCAAAGAACACCATCACGGCGTCACCGATAAACTTGTCGATGGTTCCACCGTGCTTGAGTGCGATCTGCGACATTTCTGTCAGGTAATTATTGAGCAGGTTGGTGAGGGGTTCCCCTTCCATTTCCTCCGCCAGTTCACTGAATCCTTTAATATCGGAAAAGAAAATGGTTAGCTTGCGGCGGTGGGTTTCAAGCTTCACATCCTTGCCGGACTGAATCGCTTTGAGCAATGTTGGAGAAAGATATTTAGACAGGCGGTAATTGCGAAGTTTCAGCTGAATCTGCTGCTTCTCTAACTGGCTGATTTTTTCATGCTGATCGTGCATCTGCCGCAAGCTGTTCCGGCCGAATATGCAGGCATAGACTCCCAGGGCGATCAGGGGCGGCAGGCATACCGCCAGAGAGACTTCCGTTGTCCACCACAGCTGCAGGGCAAACATGGTCGCCGCAATGCCGATTACCATTGCCAGGTTGTCGATAACCAGCTTTTGCCAGGTGCCGTTAGCCAGGGCATTAAATTGCAGGGCTAGGAAAAATATCAGGGAAGGTATGGGGCTCAGTTGCAGGAAACCCAGCACGCAGCCCAGCAAAAGGGCGTCGATAAAGGCAAACAACCGGCAGACTGCAGCACGCCTGGATTCATCAAAGCGCTGCAACAGTCCATTTGCAGAGGCGATATAGAGTGCTGCCAGAAGCATAGGCAGCGCTTTGGTCAGGTCTTGGCTCAGGGCCTCATGACTGAGGGCAATGGCGGCAATACCAGCAAAGCCATTAAGAAAACGAAACAGGCCCTGATAACGGATCAACCTTGCGGTCTCTTTCGAACTCTCTTCATTCATCCTGTAAGATGTTGCCCCGACATGCCATCCAGTGCGGCTAATTACACGATGTCTGGCTGTAAATGTCCATGTTTGTCCCAGGTGGTGATCGGGATGGTCGTTTCTAACCGAGGAAGATCTATAGATGGATGCCATTAAAGCGTTGCACGAACGCATCTCCTGTCCGAGATTGTCGGCACCAGCCCCTGCCGGTGAAGTGCTGGCCAATATTCAGAAGGCGGCTTTCCGGGCGGCTGACCACGGGCGAATGCGGCCATGGCGTTTTCTGGTTTTGGAGGGAGACGGACTGGTGGCACTGGGCGAATTATTTGCCCATGCGGAGACAGTAAAGAATCCGGATCTGAGTGACAAAGAGCGCCAACGTGCTCTTGGCAGACCACTGAGGGCACCCATGGTGATTGTGGCCATTGCCAGTCCAAAGGCCAACCTGAAAGTGCCTGAGATTGAGCAGGTTATCTCTACTGGTGCAGCAGTGCAGAATATGATTACTGCAGCGTACGCGCAAAATGTCGGTGCAATCTGGCGTACCGGTGACTATGCCTACGACCGCAATGTGATGGACGGCCTGGGGCTTAGACAGGATGAGAAAATCGTAGGGTTTCTTTACCTTGGCACCATGGAGTTCACACCACCCCCCGCACCGGAAGTGGAGGTCTCTGAGTATTTTGCGAACTGGCCGTGATCGTTGCTTTTTTGGGGGTGCTTGTGTACAGTTGCGGCCCTCAAAAAGTGCGGTCAAATGCCCGGAATCATTGATTCAGGCAGTTTCGCAGAGAGCGCCGGAGCTTGTGACGGCGACCCGAAGGGCGAGGGGAGTATCCCCGAGTAACGAGTACGCCTGGCGTGCTTATCCTGAGAGTAAAAAAACAAGCAGACAGTTTTATCTGGTGAGGTGTCCGAGTGGTCGAAGGAGCACGCCTGGAAAGTGTGTATACGGAAACGTATCGAGGGTTCGAATCCCTCCC
Source organism: Porticoccus sp. (assembly GCA_023261185.1). Classification (GTDB taxonomy): domain Bacteria; phylum Pseudomonadota; class Gammaproteobacteria; order Pseudomonadales; family Porticoccaceae; genus Porticoccus; species Porticoccus litoralis. Next base: position 9,407 of record JALRJN010000078.1, on the reverse strand, counting down.
TCACCGCCAAAAATAAAAAGCCCGGCTCAATGCCGGGCTTTTTTGTTAAACATCGTTTGTTCAGGCTTTCGCGCTGGGTCTGGCAGAGACTTCCTCGTACCAGCGCAGGCTGTTGGTATTTTTATCCGGAATGGTGATGTCCACCCACTTGGCGAAGTCCACGGCACATACGGCGGTGATATCCACCATGGTAAAACGATCACCGGTGATGAATTCATTCCCGTCCAGGAATTTTTCCAGCCAGTAAAAGAAACGGTCGAGGGATTTTTTACCGCGGTCAATGAGCCCCGGAATTGCCGGGGTGTCGCCGGCGCCAGGCAGACTGCGGTAGCAAAAGCTTTCATTGTCGGGCTGGTTGCGGAATACCTCTGAGGTCGCAATCATTCCGTCAAATTCCATTTTGCGTTGCAGGCATTCAATCTGCGCCCGCTCTACCGGGGTGGTTCCCAGTAGGGGTGGCTCGGGATATAGTTCCTCAAGGTAACGGCAGATGGCCATTGCCTCGTCAAAACGGGTTCCGTCGTCAAGCTCCAGCACGGGAAGCAGGCCTCTTGGGTTAATCGCGAGAAAGCTCTCTTTCAGGTTTTCTCCACCCAGGATATCCACTTCCACTTTGGGGATATCGAGGCCTTTTTCGGCGATGAACATCCGGGCTCTTCTGGGGTTGGGTGCTACCGCGCAATCGTACAATTTCATCAGTGACTACCTCTTTATTATTTTGATGTTGAACTTGTGGGCGTGCTGACCATGCTCAAAAGTTGACTGGTCAGTCTGGATAGAAAAGTAAGATACCGATTCTGATAGTTTTTAGCAAATGCTAATGCCCGACCTTTTTGGAGGGGTTTAATGAGTGTATTTAGAGGGTGTAAGCGAGGCCTTGTTATTGAAACAATCTGCCGAGAATAGCTGGAATAGCCGTTTCCACACGCAGAATACGCGCGCCCAGAGTCACCGCATCAAACCCGGTTTCCTGAAATTTTTGGATTTCGTAATCAATAAACCCCCCTTCAGGTCCCAAGGCCAGCACCAGGTTGTCCTGAACTGAGGTGGGGCAAGGCATCTCGCCAGAGGGATGTGCGACCAGTGCCATGTTTCCGGCCACCAGTCCGGGTAATTCGTCCTCTACAAAGGGTTTAAAGCGCTGCCTGATGTGTACCTCGGGAAGCAGTGTGTCACAGCCCTGTTCAAGCCCCAGCAACAACTGTTCACGGATGGCGTGTTCAGAGAGAAAAGGACTCTGCCAGTAGCTTTTCTCTACTCGCCAGCTATTGATCAGGTACAGCTGTTTGACACCCATAGTAGCGACAGTCTGCAATACACGGCGCAACATTTTCGGCCTGGGCAGAGCTAGCAACAGGGTGATGGGCAGCGGGGGAGGTGGTGCTTTGTCCAGGGATACTTCCAGCTCCGCCAGCGTCTGCGACAACTGTAGGATGCGGGCCGTGCCCATGCTTCCATTGAGAACCCCGGCTTTCAACGTGTCACCGGTTGTGACCCCGTGAACGTCTTGCATATGTTGCAGGCGGCGTCCCTGCAACTGAACCCGATTTTCATCGATAAAATCACCGGGTTCCAAAAGCAAAAGGTTCATCAGGAAATGCCCGAAGGGGTGAATAATATATGGCGCCCCGGAGAGGATTCGAACCTCTGACCTGCCCCTTAGGAGGGGGCCACTCTATCCAGCTGAGCTACCGGGGCGAAGACATATGGTGACAGCGCGGGTATTCTAGCGTTCGCACCAGTTGGCGGCAAATGACAGCCCCACGAGCAGGTAATTTTCACAAGGGACCTACCGCGACGCTATGCAACAAGACCGAAACTTTGATGATCTTGCCGAGCGCTTTCAGCGCAAAATTTATGGTGGGCTGAAAGGCGAAATTCGTTTGGCTGTTCTTTGGCGTGACCTGGAAAGCGAAGTGCCGACACTGAAAGAGGGTCGGCCTCTGCGGATTCTGGATGTGGGCGCAGGGTTAGGGCAGCTGGCCATCCGTTTGGCGGCTATGGGTCATGATGTTGTGGTCAATGATATTTCCGCTGAAATGCTTGCCATTGCCCGGGAGGCCGCCAGAAAAGAGGGCGTCGAGGGTCTTATTCAATGGCATCACGGAGCCTTCCAGCAGTTGCCAGCCCTTGATCTGGGTACATTCGATGTGGTGCTTTGTCATGCTGTGATGGAGTGGCTGGCAGAGCCGGAAACTTTACTTCCAGTATTGAAGCAGTTTCTCACGCAGGGCGGTGTGTTGTCCCTCAGCTACTACAACCGCCATTCACTGGAATACCGCAACCTGATCCGCGGCAATTTTAATCTGCTGGAACGTGAAAATCTGGCAGGTAATCAGGGATTCAGCGCTGATCCCGGTAGCCTGACGCCCGGCAATCCACAGTCTCCCGAGCAGGTTGGTCGTTGGGTCGAGGAAGCCGGTCTGTCGGTGATGGCCACCAGTGGTGTACGGGTGTTTTCTGATTATGTGACGTCACCCCGTGGTGGCAATACCGTGCCAGAGGCCGTGGTTGATATGGAGTTACGCTATTCGCGCCGCGAACCTTATTTGTGGTTGGGTCGGTATATACATCTGTTGCTGAAAAACTAGCCGTAGCGCTTTAGCAGCAGGTCTCTGGCGGCATTCAGCTGCGATGCAATGTAATCGTTGCCACCGCGGTCGGGGTGGAGTTTCTGTATAAGCCGTTTGTGCGCCATGACGATGTCTTCTCGGCTGGCACCGGGTTTCAGTCCTAGCAGTTGCAGTGCCTCATGCTCGGTGAGAATCCGGTTTTCCTGCGATGCCGGGGGCTGCTGTTGTTGACGCTTTTTCAGCCACAATTGGAGGAAAGGGAGGGAGCGCATCAGCAATCCGAGCAGGACCTTGGCAAACGGTATAACGGCAGTGACAGCGGCGACAATCCAGTGAACGCGCCCTGTGGCTGCCAGAAGTAGAACGATACCCAGCACCGCAAAGAACCCTGATCGCATCAGGAAATTACGGCGTTTTTCCGGAGATAATCTGATTAATTGTTGCCAGGCGACGTAGGCGAGAATCCCCAACGCCAGCAACAGAATAATACGTGCCACGTTAACCGTCCGTTAGCTTTAACTCAAAGTCTAACAGGAACCCTGGTAAGAAAGTGAGCGGTTCCGAACGACTTACAGATAACGCATCAGCATGGCGTAGCCGCCATCTTCTGCAAGGGGTAGGTCCACGGGCATGGGTATGCGTACCACATGGCCGGAACCGGGAGCGGCATCCATCTTTTCCCCGTCGCGGTTTTCCAGTGCATCGAGGTTGAAAGTCATATTACCTGCCGGGGTGATTAACTCCAGGGTGTCGCCTTTTTCAAAGCGGTTTTTCACTTCGACGGTAAACCAGCCCTTGTCCTTTTCTACGCCGCAGATTTCACCCACAAACTGCTGGTTGGGGTTGGTGGATACACCCTGCTGGTAATTTTGGTATTCCTGCGGTACATGGCGGCGGTAAAAGCCTTCGGTGTAGCCGCGATTGGCCAGATGGTCCAGTTCTGCCATCAGATTCATGTCAAAGGGCTTGCCGGCCAGGGCGTGGTCGATGGCGCGGCGGTAGACCTGAGCGGTGCGGGCCACGTAATAGTGGGATTTGGTGCGCCCTTCAATTTTGAGGGAATGGATACCCATGTTGACCAGGCGCTCGACGTGCTGCACAGCGCGCAGGTCTTTGGAGTTCATGATGTAGGTACCGTGCTCGTCCTCATAGGCGGGCATCAGTTCACCGGGGCGGCCCTGCTCTTCAAGAAGCATCATCGGTTCCACTTCATCGTGATTGTCCGGCGCTTTTTCCGGCTCCCACATCTTGGTGGGAATAATGTCACCGGTTTCTGTCTGCTTGGCTTCGTGGGCATCGTATTTCCAACGACAGGCGTTGGTGCAGGCCCCTTGGTTGGGGTCACGGTGGTTCATGTAGCCGGATAGCAGGCAGCGGCCTGAGTAGGCGATACACAGGGCGCCATGGACAAACACCTCCAGCTCCATTTCAGGTACATGCTGGCGGATTTCCTCGACTTCATCCAGGCTCAACTCCCGGGAGAGGATGGTCCGCACAATACCCTGCTGCTGCCAGAATTTCACCGTAGCGTAGTTGACGGCATTGGCCTGCACAGACAGGTGAATGGGCATATCTGGCCACTTTTCGCGCACCATCATGATCAGGCCGGGATCCGACATGATCAACGCATCCGGTTTCATATCGATGACGGCTTCCATATCACGAAGATAGCTGCGTACCTTGTCGTTATGGGGAGAAATATTGCTGGCAATGTAGAACTGCTTACCCTGTGCGTGGGCCTCGGCGATGGCATCCGCCATCACATCCAGGTGATTAAACTCGTTATTACGCACGCGAAGGCTATAGCGGGGCTGACCGGCATAGACCGCATCGGCACCGTAGGCAAAAGCATAGCGCATGTTTTTGAGTGTTCCCGCCGGGGATAGCAGCTCGCTCATAGTGGTCACCTGAAGAAAGGGCGGCAATTTTACATGGTTGTACAGGATTTATACAGCTATCTGCAGCGGGCTGGCGCTATGAAAAAAGCCGGGCGGTGCCCGGCTTTAACAGGAATCCTTGCCTATCAGTTGTGGCCGTCAATCCACTCTTTGATCAGTGGTGCCACAAACTTGCGGTATTTGCTGCCGTTGAAGATCCCGTAGTGACCAACATCCAGTTGTACATGGTGTTTCTTTAGCTTTTTGGGCAGTTGATCGCAGAGGTTCAGAGCGGCTTCGGTCTGGCCGAGGCTGATCATGTCGTCCTTTTCCCCTTCGAGGGTAAAAATGGCGACATCCTTGATATCACTGCAACTGACGGGTTCGCCATAGTAGGTCATGGCCCCTTTGGGCAGTTTCTGATCGAGGAAAACCCGTTCCATGGTTTCCATGTAGTAGTCGGCGTCCATGTCCAGTACGGCCATGTATTCGTCGTAGAAATCTCGATGGCGGTCGGCTTCATCCACACGGCCATGGGCGATATCCTTAAAGAACTGCACGTGTTTCTGAATATGGGATTTCATGTTCATGGACATGAAGCCACCCAGTTGCAACATGCCCGGATAGACCTTGCGACCGGCACCGGGATAGCGGGAGGGCACTTTGTGAATCAGCACGCGCTTTAACGCCTTGGCGGACATTTTGTCCACCCGCTTGGTAAATTCATTGGGATTGACGCGAATGTCGATGGGGCCAGCCATCATGGTCAGCGTTTTGGGGCGCGCCGGGTTGTCATGTTTGCTCATGTGCGCGACGGCGGTCAGGCCAGGAACGGCAGCCTGACAGATGGCAAACATATGGCTGCCCGGGCCCATGAATTCCATGAACTCGATCAGGTAAGCAACATACTCTTCAAACCCAAATTTGCCTTCGGTCAGGGGGACGTCACGGGCATCCAGCCAGTCGGTGACGTACACCTCGTAGGTATCGAGAAACTCGCGGAAGGTTTCCCTGGAAAGGGTGGCGTGGTGGCCGGAGAGTGCTGCCACACAGAGCAGTTTGGGTGCATCAGTCGGAAGTCCTTCACGGCGGAAACGCAACAGGTGACAGAAAGGCTTGTCCATGACGATATCTTCGTGAACGGCATATTCCACATCGTCGATAACCACCGGTTCATATTCAAAACCCTGTTTTTGGTAATGTTTCAGAAGGCGAATGGTGGATTCCAGAAAGGCTTTCCTGAATCGGCCCAGCTTGGTCTTGGAAAAGGGGTTCTTTTCGTGGGTGATAATATCGTGGGTCAGATCCAGTGCGGTATTGATGGGCACCAGGGACTGACGGTATAAATCATAAATATGGTATTGCATAGGCACCTGCCATAATTTTTTGTAACTGCATGAGTGGATACCAGTTTATGCACAGCAGATTAGAATAGGCAACCTAAAACCGGTTAGACAAAAGATTGATGTCTCCCGGCATACATACAAATTTACCCGCCTGAGAACAGGCTGTTACAGCAGCCACAGACCAGCTCGGATTTATGGTTGGACATAAAAAAAGCCCCGCTAAGCGGGGCTTTTTTGGTAGTGCGTTGCTTTCGCAGCAGATCAGGCAACATCCACGATCTGCTCGGCAGCAATGCGCTTGCCTTCGTCAGCGGCTTTCTGGAAAGACTCGATCTGGTCAAAGTTCATGTAGCGATAGATCTCGCCAGACATGGAGTTGACCTTGTTGGCGTATTCCATGTACTCCGCTGGAGTCGGCAGACGTCCCAGAATACCGCCCACAGCTGCCAGTTCCGCAGAGGTCAGGTACACATTGGCACCGTCGCCGAGGCGGTTCGGGAAGTTACGGGTAGACGTGGACAATACTGTGCTGCCGGGGTTTACACGTGCCTGGTTACCCATACACAGGGAGCAACCGGGCATTTCGGTGCGGGCGCCGACTTTACCGTAAATGTTGTAGTAGCCCTCTTCCATCAGTGTGTGGGCATCCATACGGGTTGGAGGGCTGATCCAGAAGCGGGAGTTAACGCGATCCGCTTCGTTCAGCAGTTTGCCAGCGGCGCGGAAGTGGCCGATGTTGGTCATACAGGAGCCGATAAAGACTTCGTCCACGTTGTCGCCAGCCACTTCGGAGAGCAGCTTGGCGTCGTCGGGATCGTTCGGACAGCAGACGATGGGCTCTTTGACTTCAGACAGGTCGATTTCGACAACGGCGGCGTATTCGGCGTCGGCGTCAGCTTCCATCAGGGATGGATTGGCCAGCCACTCTTCCATCTTGCGTACGCGGCGTTCCAGAGTACGAACATCGCCGTAGCCTTCGGAGATCATCCAGCGCAGTAGAGTAATGTTGGAGTTCAGGTACTCGGCGACAGAGTCTTCGCTGAGCTTGATGGTGCAGCCGGCGGCAGAGCGCTCAGCGGACGCATCGGACAGTTCAAATGCCTGCTCAACAGTCAGGTTGTCGAGACCTTCAATTTCCAGCACTCGGCCGGAGAAGAAGTTCTTCTTGCCTTTCTTCTCAACGGTCAACAGGCCTTGTTTGATGCCGTAGTAAGGGATGGCGTGAACCAGGTCGCGAAGAGTAATGCCGGGCTGCATTTCACCCTTGAAGCGAACCAGTACGGACTCGGGCATATCCAGCGGCATGACACCGGTAGCGGCAGCAAAGGCCACTAGGCCGGAACCGCCAGGGAAAGAAATACCCATCGGGAAGCGGGTGTGGGAGTCACCACCGGTGCCCACGGTATCGGGCAGCAACATGCGGTTTAGCCAGCTGTGAATGATGCCGTCGCCAGGGCGCAGGGAAACACCGCCGCGGTTCATGATGAAGTCGGGCAAGGTGTGCTGGGTGTCAATGTCCACGGGCTTCGGATAAGCAGCGGTGTGACAGAAGGACTGCATCACCAGATCGGCGGAGAAGCCCAGACAAGCCAGGTCTTTCAGCTCGTCGCGTGTCATCGGGCCAGTGGTGTCCTGGGAGCCCACAGTGGTCATCTTCGGCTCGCAGTAAGTGCCGGGGCGAACACCTTCGACGCCACAGGCCTTGCCAACCATTTTCTGAGCCAGGGTGTAACCCTTGCCGGTGTCAGTGGGCTGGGCTGGCTGGCGGAACAGGTCGGAAGCGGGCAGGCCCAGGTGCTCACGGGCGCGCTGGGTCAAACCGCGGCCAACGATCAGGTTGATACGGCCATCGGCCTGTACTTCATCCAGAATCACGTCGGACTTAAAGGCGAACTCGGACAGAACCGCACCGGACTCGCTGAGAATTTTGCCGTCGTAGGGGCGGATTTCAATCACGTCACCCATGTTGATTTCGTCAACGGGGGCTTCGAAGACCAGAGCTCCAGCATCTTCCATGGTGTTGAAGAAGATGGGGGCCACTTTGCCACCAATACAGATGCCGCCAGAGCGCTTGTTGGGCACGCCGGGCATGTCTTCACCGAAGAACCACAGTACGGAGTTGGTGGCGGATTTCCGGGAGGAACCGGTACCTACCACGTCGCCGACAAAGGCAACAGGCAGACCTTTTGATTTGATGTCTTCGATCTGTTTCATCGGGCCGATAGAGCCGGGCTCGTCAGGCGACAGGCCTTCGCGGGCCATTTTGTAGGCGGCCAGGGCGTGCAGCGGGATATCGGGACGGGACCACGCATCAGGTGCGGGAGACAGATCATCGGTGTTGGTTTCACCGGTGACTTTGAAAACGACCATCTTGATCGACTCGGCGACGGCATCCCGTGATGTAAACCACTCGCCGTCTGCCCAGCTTTGCATGACGGCTTGGGCGTGACTGTTACCAGTTTTGGCGAGCTCTTCAACATCGTGGAAGGCATCGAACATCAGCAATGTGTGCTTGAGTTGTTCCGCAGCCAATGCGCCGAGGGTGTCATCCGCGAGCAAGGTCACTAGCGTTGCGATGTTGTAGCCACCGAGCATTTGGCCGAGGAGGGCAATGGCTTGCGCCGCGTCGATCAAGGCGCAATCGATTTCACCCTTGGCGATCGCAGAGAGAAAACCCGCCTTCACGTAGGCCGCTTCGTCCACGCCTGGCGGTACGCGATTACTGATCAAGTCCACCAACGTCGCTTCCTCGCCAGCAGGCGGGTTTTTCAGTAATTCGACCAACTCGGCCGTCTGCTCTGCGCTCAGTGGCTTTGGGGGAATGTTCTGTTGCGCGCGCTCGGCAACGTGTTCGCGGTAGGCTTGCAGCACAGTTTTGCTCCTCGTATTGACTGGCCGCCGCGTCAGCACGGACGCTGAGCAGGGCAGGGACTTTGACGGGGCGCAAGTATAGCCTCAGAAGGCTACTCTCGATAGTGAATCCTTCGCATACCGTGCATTTACGGTATGCATACCCTACACTTTCGCCATGACACGAAACCCCTCTGCATCACGACCCATTCGAACGCCCTGTATTGGGGTGTGCTCCACCGGCATTGGTGATGCGGTCTGCCGTGGGTGTAAACGCTTTGCCTATGAGGTGATCGACTGGAATGGCTATACGCAAGAGGAGAAGCGAATCGTCGATGGTCGCCTCAGTCAGTTTTTAGCGACCTGCGTGGCGCACAATTTTCGAATTGTCGATGAAAAATTACTGCGCTGGCAGCTCGAGGTTCAACAGATCCAGTTCAACCCGGATCACGACCAATACTGCTGGTTGTTTGCTTTGCTGAAGGCTGGTGCAAGCCAAATTGATGACTCTCTGCAGTACGGCTTCCAACGCCAGGATCGCGTGGCTGGACAGTCTCTGGTGGCGTTGCGCGAGGTGATTGATCAGGAGTTTTGGGAACTTTCGGTCGGGCATTATGAGCGCTACCATGCGACTCCGGATTTGTTCTCGGTATCCAGCTAATGGCAAAGGCTATTGATCTCGGCCCTGTAAGGGCGTTTCTGCGTTGCGCTACCCCAAAAGCATGGCTCGATGCTGCGCTCGCTGATCAGCAGACGCTGCT
>JALRJN010000072.1 GCA_023261185.1 Porticoccus sp. | reverse complement strand
AGTGCGGCGAGGGCCATGACAAGAAGGGTGAAGGCGCTTGCGGCGAAGGGTCTTGCGGTGAAGCCGGCGACAAGGAAGGCGAAGGCAAGTGTGGCGAAGGCAAGTGTGGCGAAGAGAAAAAGTCTGAAAAAGAAGGTAAATGTGGTGAAGGCAAGTGCGGTGGTAAAGGTTAATTTACAGCGTATTTATCTGTCATGACCACAAGTCATTATCCCGTCCATGGGGCGGGTTTGGGTTTAAGGCGGGCTCTGTTGGGCCCGCTTTCTTCCGTGACAACTGATCAGGTCAGTTTCATGGAAGTCGCCCCGGAAAACTGGATTCATGTCGGTGGCCGGCTGGGACGTCAGTTCCGTCATTACACCGAGCGCTTTCCCGTTGTCTGCCATGGCTTGTCACTGTCCATCGGTTCTCCAGCGCCTCTGGACATGGAATTGCTGGGCAATATCAAAGCCTTTCTGGCAGAACACCAGATACGTGCCTATACCGAGCACCTTAGCTATTGCAGTGATGATGGCCATCTTTACGATCTGATGCCAATTCCGTTTACGGAAGAAGCTGTTCATTATTTGGCGGATCGAATTCGTCAGGTTCAGGATTTCCTTGGTCAGCGTATTGCCATGGAAAATGTTTCCTACTATGCAGCGCCCCTGCAGGAGATGCGTGAAATTGATTTTCTGAATGCTTTGCTGGAAGAGGCCGACTGTGATTTGTTGCTCGACGTGAACAATATTTATGTCAACAGTATCAATCATCGCTACGACCCGGAGGAGTTCCTGCGGCAGTTGCCTGGTCATCGTGTTTCCTATGTTCACGTGGCGGGGCACTATAAAGAAGCGGACGATCTGCGGGTGGATACCCACGGTGCTGATGTCATTGATCCAGTCTGGGCATTGCTTGAAAAAAGCTATGAATTGTTTGGCGTGATGCCAACATTGCTGGAGAGGGATTTTAACCTGCCTCCTGTGGAACAGCTGATGCTGGAAGTCGAGCATATCCAGCACCTTCAATCGGTCGCCGTCCCACAGCCTTTGGTGGAGTTGACCAATGTCTGATCTCAGCGCCCCCGACTTTCAGAAAACCCAGTACCGATTTGCCGCCCATTTGCGGGACCCCAATACCAATCCCGCCCCCGCGGACATTGAAGACCGGCGCCTGAAAATCTACCGGGAGCTGGTTTACAACAATATTGAAGACTTTATCAGTAGTGGGTTCCCGATTCTGCGTAGTCTCTATGCTGATAGCGATTGGCACGCCATGATCAGGCAATTTATTGCTAGTCACCAAAGTCATTCCCCGTACTTTCTGGAAATCTCACAGGAATTCCTCATGTATCTGCAGGAGGGGCATCAGCCTGTGGATTGTGATCCCGGCTTTATGCTGGAGCTTGCCCATTACGAGTGGGTAGAGCTGGCTCTGGATGTGGCAGAGGGTGGCATCGAGGCAGGTCGGAAAGAGGGCGTTGATGTGCTGTCAGACCCATTGCAGGTTTCCCCTTTGGCTTGGCGGCTCTCCTATCAATATCCGGTACACCTTATCGGGCCGCAGTATCAGCCGGAAGAACCTGGCGAAGAGCCGGCTTTTTTGGTGGTTTACCGCAATCGGCAAGAGGAGGTTGGGTTTCTGCAAACCAACCGGGTGACCATGCAGTTGCTGCAATTACTTGAGGAGAGCCCTCAATCGGGAGCCTCGGTGTTGCGTGAGCTTGCAGGCCTTTTAGGTCAATCAGACCCTGAATCATTGATGGGCTTTGGTAGAGAAGTGCTTGAGCAGTTACTGTCACTGGATATTGTGCTGGCGGAGTGATGGCGGTTTTCCAAGTATAAAAAAACGGCCCCGAAGGGCCGTTTTTACCAAATCAATCAGCGTTTGCTTATTTGAACTTGGTTGCCAGGTCGATCTGTACGCGATCGTAATCCACTTCATCGCTCAGAGTGTAATCACCGTATTCGTTGTTAAAGTAGGTGATACCCAGTTTGGTGTTTTTGCTGAGGCCGATGGCTGCACTCAACTTGTGACCTTTCACATCGGTACCGCCGCCACCGAAGTCAGAATCGGTGAAGGCTGCGTAAACAGCGTCAGCTTCCAGGTCTTCATACATGTAGCCAAACTCGACATCGCCGCGACCCTTGGCTTTACCCAGTTTGAAGCCAATAGCATAGCCGGTGTCTTCATCGGCATCGCTTTCAGTGTTCTGAACAAAGTCAGCAAAGAAGGTAGCGGGGACGCCAGCGACTTTGGTGTTCACTTCCGCAAACACTTCAGCCACTTTGTAATCCAGTGCATGCATACCAGCAATTTCAGAGTTGCCGAAGAAATCACCATCTACAAAGGAGGCGCTGCCTTCAACCGGGATGTAGTAGTAGCCGGCACCAACGATAAAGGAAGTGTTGTCGTTGATATTGCCGTTATAACCAACCTGGCCGCCGAACATTTCTTCAATATCGCCAGTACCACTGCTGCCGTCATCACTGTTCAGGAAGTGGTAGGAAGCAACAGCCCAAATAGTGCCGTTATCGTATTTAACGTTAACACCTTCAGGGCGCAGGTCGCCGTCCCATACCAGGCCGCTTTTTGCGGGGGCGTAGTACAGGTTTTTGGTTTTACCTGCAATCAGGTGAGTATTGGGAGCAAATTTCCAGTCAACCCAACCCTGGTCCAGGTTGATGCCTTTGGAGCTGGCGCCGCCACCCAGAGTCTGGTTGGAGGAAACTGGATCGTCGCTGCCGCTGGCCAGTGCTACGCCGGCTTTCACGTCATCGGTGATTTGTGCAGTCAGGCCGATGCGGGCGCGAATGCGGTTACGGTTGCGCTCATCAGTTTTGGCGTCGTTGTCGATATTTTCGTAGCGGTAACGAACATCACCGGACCATTGAATGCTGTCAGCCCAGGTCTTGGCAGGCTTGGCGCTGGCCACAACCTTGTCAGTTTTCGCTTCCATGTCTTCAATACGTTGGGACAGTGCCAGAACGTATTTTTTTAAATCTTGTACGCTGGCTTGATCAATCTCAGCAGCGGTGGGTGTTGCAGCCATCACCAGCGGGCTGGCAGTGAGTGCGCTAACAGCTAAGCAAATTGCAGTACGTTTCATGTTGTCAACTCCAATCCTTAATAGGGCGTTGTGAGTAAGTGTCTGACCTATGACTGGTCATTCCAGGCTCAATGGAGCGTCCCATTCAAACCATGCGAGGATTCTCTGATAGATGTGTGTCATTTTTATGACAAAATTGTCATTTAAAACCACACTGTTAATGAGGGTTATTGAGAATGAAAGGCCATATTTAGGGGCTGTAAGAGCAGTTAGACGGTATACCTGTATTATCTGAACGTGTAGAATCAGCGGATTTTCTGCTACGAGAATAATGTTAAGGGGAACACCCAATGAAAAAATTCATGCTGCTGCTTGCTGGAATTATGTTGTCAGGTCAGGTAATGGCCGCCACGGATGCCAAAGATCCGGAAGATCCCTGGGAAGGTTTTAACCGCAAGGTGTTTGTGTTCAACGATACAGTTGACACCTATGCCTTCAAACCTGTGGCAAAGGGTTATAAAGCGATTACCCCGGACCCGGTTGAACGCGGTATTAGCCGTATGTTCTCCAATGTGGGAGAAGTGGTAAATATTCTTAACGATCTTCTGCAGGGCAAGTTCAAACAGGCTGGCAACGATACAGGTCGTTTGGTGATCAACACCACCATTGGCTTGGTCGGTTTTTTTGATGTAGCCGATAACATGGGCCTGCCAAAAAATGATGGTGAAGACTTCGGTCAGACATTGGGTTTTTATGGTGTTAATTCTGGCCCCTATGTGGTGATTCCATTCTTTGGCCCCAGCACCATGCGCGATGCGCCCTCAAGAATTGTGGATCGCCTCGTCAATCCGATTAACGAAGTGGACCATGTGCCCACCCGTAACACTATTTATGGTGTGGAACTGCTGTCCACCCGCGCGGACCTCCTTGAAGCTGAGAAGTTTATCCGCGGTGACCGTTATACCTTTATTCGTGATGCCTATCTCCAGCGCCGGAAGTTCCTCCTTAATGACCGTTTGGTAGAGGATGACTTCGGGGGCGACTACGAGGAGTTCTAGGCTGCTTGCTGATCCGTTGGCCTATCAGGCGGATTGAACTTTTATCAGCGACGAAGAGCTGTATTCTCGCACGACGTCGGCCCTGGTTAAGCTATGGAAATAAACGGCAAACTGTATATTGTTGCCGACAATCAAGATGACTGCCATGAGCTGCAAGACCTGTTGGTCGGCACGCCATGGCAGGTATCCTGCTTCGATGACACCACGGCTGCCGTAAATGCTATTCAGGTCGATCACCCTGCTGTGGTCGTGATTAACCTCCCATTTTCTGATCTGCAGGATCAATTGCTTGCCCTGGCATCGTTGGATCTGGATGTCGCCTACATAATGGTCCTGCCCGAAATTGATCCGAGACAAGTAGTCGAACTCTTCCATCAAAATGTCTCCGATGTCGTCATCAGGCCCTTTACCGGTGATCGTTTTCGTGAGGCTGTTAAACGTGCCTCCGGATGTAAGAGCCTATTGGTACAGAACCGGCAATACCGCGAGCAGCTGGAGAAAGCAAATCGGGAGCTGGAAGAAAGTCTACGAATTCTGGAAATTGACCAGATGGCGGGTCGCCAAGTTCAGCATAGTTTGCTTCCCGTCACACCACTACGACACGGTGACTATGAGATTGCCCACCGTATTGTGCCATCCCTGTTTTTGAGCGGTGATTTTGTTGGCTACAACGTGGTGTTTGATCGCTACATGGTATTGTATGTGGCCGATGTATCGGGTCATGGCGCTTCTTCCGCATTTCTCACGGTATTGCTCAAATTCATACTAAATCGTATCCTTCGTCGCCACATTTCGCTCAACGACCATGAGGCCATGGCTAAGGCCCCTCTTGGTTTTATCGAGCATATCAACCGGCAGATTATGGCGCTGGGCTTGGACAAGCACCTGACACTGTTTTCAGCGTCCATTGATATGGAACAGAATATTTTGCGTTACTCCGTGGCCGCACACATGCCAACGCCGGTATTTTTCAGTGAAGGCGATGTGCGAACATTACCGGGTAAGGGTAAGCCGGTGGGTATTTTCGAGAATGCTACCTGGGAAGTGCAGGAAATCATGCTACCCGAGAAGTTTGCTATGGTTATTGTGTCTGATGGTGTGCTTGAATTTCTTCCGGCTAAATCGTATCGGGAAAAAGAGCAGTACCTGGCAGATACAGTGGCCCACTCTGACACATCTATGGAAAGTATTTGTGAAGGTTTAGGTATTAATGAGGTAGGCGATGTCCCGGATGATGTCACCGTACTGACAATTCGCAGAGGTTTTTAGTGCAACCTGGAAAAATTCTGGTTTCACACCACGAAGATGCTTATCTGATCAAGCTGGTTGGTGATGTCCGTGTCACCCTGTGCACATCGCTGAATAATTATATTGAGGCGATTTTTAAGGATGGCCATGTCAGTGAAGTCGTGACCGATATGATGGACACCGATGCGGTGGACAGCACTACTTTGGGCTTGTTGGCAAAGCTGGCCCTGTATTGCGAAGAACATTACGGCATCAAGCCCACGGTGTTTTGCAACGACGAAAGCATTTACCAGATTTTGACGGTCATGGGGTTGGATGAAATTTTCAATATTATCCAGGGCCCTCACGAGGATGATGACGGGTACGAGGAGCTGAGCAGTATCGAGTCCGGCGTCGAAGAGATTCGGGAGCAGGTCCTTGAAGCGCACAGGCTTTTGTCCCTTTTAAATGATCGCAACCAGAAAGAATTTGTCGACCTTATCCATTCCCTTGAGCAGGATTGCTGACACGGGATATGCGCTTTGCTTAACGGCCCATAGCGCGCTGTTTAGCCTGAATAAAATCCATGTGAGACACATATAGCAGTTCCGCAATGCGCCGGATAAGTGCTTCCTCATGTTTATCCAGCACCTGGTCCGCAAAGGCGACCCGCCAAAGATTTTCAATCAAATGGGTTTTGGCTTCGGCATCAAAGTGATCATTGATTAATCGTGTGAATTGAAACAGTGAGGTGGCCGAGTCGACCTCCTTGCGGGCCAACTCGACCAGTTGCTCGATTTCTACCGAAGCAAGCTGAAACCGTTTCGCCAGCATGTGCTTGATTTCTGTCAGCTCTGCTGTATTTAGGTCCCGATCGATGACCATGACTTCGACCATCAGCGCAGCCGCTGCCAGTCTCATCTTCTCCTGATCTGTTTCCTCATTTGCGGGATTAAGTTTGGAGGAAAAGAACTTCTGGATTTGGTCGATCAACGGCCCATCTCCCAGAGCATTTTTTCCAGTTTTACCTGATCGGCCACAAAATTGCGGATACCTTCAGCCAGTTTTTCCGTGGCCATGGCATTGTCATTCATCCTGAAGCGAAATGCTGATTCCCCCTCCAGTTGATAGTCGATGGTGTCTCCGGTTTGCTGCGGGCCCAGTTGACGAGGTAGCTCACCGTGGTCGGCGCTTAGTTCGGCAAGCAACTGCGGGCTAATGGTCAGGCGGTCGCAACCCGAAAGGGCCTCGATTTCTCCGGGGTTGCGAAAACTCGCGCCCATAACAATGGTGTTGTAATTACCCTGCTTGTAAAAGTTGTAAATGGTTTTGACGGAGAGAACGCCGGGGTCCTCATGGGCTTCATATTCCTGTTTGCCACCATTGGCCTTGTGCCAATCCAGTATGCGGCCAACAAAAGGTGATATCAGGAAGGCTCCGGCATCAGCTGCTGCCGCTGCCTGATCAAAGCCGAACAACAGCGTCAGGTTGCATTGCACACCACTTTTTTCCAGCTGTTCCGCGGCACGAATTCCCTCCCAGGTGGAAGCAATTTTTAGCAGAATACGGTCACTCTCGATGCCCGCAGATTGGTATTTTTCCACCAGTGACAGCCCGCGGCTGATTGTGGCCTGGGTATCAAAAGACAGGCGCGCATCAATTTCCGTGGAAACCCGCCCCGGAACAACCTCGAGAATTTCCCGGCCAATGGCGACAGACAACTCATCCATGCAGTCTGGCAGCCAGTCACTGCCTTTTGATTTTGACTTGGAAATACTGGCTGTAATCAGGGATTGATAGTGGGGCAGGGATGCGGCTTTCAATAGCAACGAGGGGTTGGTGGTCGCGTCAATGGGTTGATACTGGCGAATGGCTTCAATATCGCCGGTATCGGCAACGACGACGGTCATTTCACGTAATTGATCCAGTTTGCTGGGCATATTCATACTCTGACTTCATTAAGTGCCTTTAGAGCCTGCAGTAGCACATCGGTTCCCGCCCGGGGCTGGTGGGCATGTTCGCTGATATAACGACGAAAACGTCTCGCGCCGGGAACGCCCTGGTAAAGCCCAAGAATATGGCGGGTCATTTGCCCCAGCCGGATCCCTCGGGACAGTTCCTGCTCCACGAACTTGGAGAACTGTTCGAGAACGACTTCTCTGCTCGGTGGTGACGTCTCATTATTAAATAGACGTGTATCTACCTGCGAGAGGATATAAGGATTGTGGTAGGCCTCTCGCCCCATCATCACGCCGTCAACATGGTGCAGGTGTTGCAGTGATTGATCAATGCTTGTTACCCCACCATTCAGAATAATTTCACTGTCAGGAAAATCCTGCTTCAGTCGATACACGGCTTCGTAGTCCAGAGGAGGGACTTCCCGGTTTTGCTTCGGACTAAGCCCTTTTAGCCAGGCCTTGCGGGCATGAACGATAAAGGTTTTACAACCGGCATCCGCTAGTTTGCCGACAAAATCACAGAGAAAGTCGTAGCTATCCATATCGTCAACACCAATGCGGTGTTTGATAGTTATTGGGATCCCTGTCGCACCCTGCATGGCATTGAAGCAGTTGACCACATGGTCGGCATTTTTCATCAATACCGCACCAAACATTCCGGATTGCACCCGATCACTGGGGCAACCGCAATTAAGGTTGATTTCGTCGTAATGGTAAGTGGCGGCAATACGGGTCGCTGCTTCAAGTTCAGTGGGGTTACTACCACCGAGTTGTAGTGCTATTGGATGTTCGATATCGGCGAATTCCAGGTGACGTTGCTGGTCGCCATGGATCAGCGCACTGCTGGTAACCATCTCAGTGTAAAGCAGTGTCTGTTTACTCAATAAACGATGAAAATATCGGCAGAACCGATCTGTGTATTCCATCATCGGAGCAACGGAAAAAAGCCGGTTAACCGGGGTCATATTGGCGTGTTGATGCTCTGGCATAGCCGATTTTAAGGGTTCGATCCTGAAAAACAGACATTATATCGACAAACTTGTGTATATGGGGTCGTGATATTGGGAGTGTCACCATGTGCATGATAGGATTGCTGCGTCCGTTCTGGTGTTAAATTCGCTGATGGATTGACTGTATGAATATGTCCGAGGTAGCCAACGAAGGCCTGTCGTCGAGTTCTGAGCTCGAATCCTATGAGTTAATGGACTGTTTGTTATTGGCAGCCACTCTGGAAGGTCGGCCGACATCAGCTCCTGCTGTGTCCTCAGGACTGCCATTGGAAAATGGCCGTTTAACTCCCAAAATCTTCAATCGCGCAGCCAACAGGGCAGGGTTGGCTTCATTGATGCTGGAAAGATCACTGGAGGACATCCCCCTGGAGGTTCTGCCAGCCATATTGTTGACCACCGATGGCAAGGCACTGGTGCTGAGTGGTCTTGATGCCTCCCTGAATCTGGCTTTTCTGACTAACCCCGTCACCCAGGAACAGACACAGGCTGACCTGAAGGAGCTGCAAACCATCTACAGTGGCAAGGTGTTTTACCTTCGCCCCATGCAACAATTTGATTCGCGCACACCAAAAATTCATCAGGAAAAAGGAGCCCACTGGTTCTGGGATGTATTGCGAAGCTCATCAAAAATCTATCGTGATGTATTACTGGCCTCTTTTTTGATTAACCTGTTTGTTTTGGCACAACCCCTGTTTGTGATGAATGTCTATGACCGTGTGGTGCCAAACAATGCGGTTGAAACCCTGTGGGCGCTGGCCATAGGCGTGTTGATTGTTTATGTCTTTGACCTGGCATTAAAACTGTTGCGAGCCTACCTGGTAGAGCTGGCTGCAAAAAGAACCGATGTAGTGTTGTCGGCACAGCTGTTTGAAAAAGTGCTGAGTTTACAGATGTCCGTGCGTCCGAGCTCGGCTGGCGCCTTTGCCTCGAGAATTCATGATTTTGACATGTTGCGCAATTTTGTGACCTCCTCAACCATCCTGACCCTGATTGATCTGCCCTTTGTCATTATTTTTATGATTTTTATTTTCTACCTGGGTGGTTGGCTGGTAGCGGTGCCGATAGTCATCTTCCCGCTGGCCATTTATCTGGGGTTGCGTGCCCAGAAAAAACTGCGGCCCACCATTGAAAATGTGATGCGCGGCAGCGCCAAGAAAAATGCCACTCTAATTGAAAGCCTGGTGGGAATCGAAACCATCAAGACTCTTGGCGCAGAAGGCCAGGTGCAGAGAAGCTGGGAGCAGTCGGTGGGTTACGTCTCCCAGTGGGGATTGCAGTCGCGCCTGATTTCAAACACCGCTTTACAAAGTGTTCAGTTTCTCCAGCAGGTGGCTATGGT
Organism: Porticoccus sp.; assembly: GCA_023261185.1. Lineage (GTDB taxonomy): Bacteria > Pseudomonadota > Gammaproteobacteria > Pseudomonadales > Porticoccaceae > Porticoccus > Porticoccus litoralis. The sequence continues at coordinate 5,471 of JALRJN010000072.1, read as the reverse complement.
GGCCATCGTGGTGGTGGGTGTTTACCTGATTGCAGACCAAAACCTGACGCTGGGCGGCCTGATCGCCTCTGTCATTCTCAACGGTCGGGCTCTCGCGCCCTTGAGCCAGATTGCCAGTTTGTTGGTTAGTTATGACCATGCTGAAGGCACATTGAAATCGCTCAATGAAGTAATGGCGTTGCCGGTAGAGCGTGAGGCTGACAAACGTTATCTGCATCGTCCCGTACTGGAGGGCAATATTCGGCTTAAGCAGGTGACATTTAGTTATCCAGACCAGCCACGACCAGCTATTGAAAATGTGGACTTCACCATCAAAGCGGGAGAGAAAGTGGGGGTTATTGGCCGGATCGGTTCTGGTAAATCCACGCTGGCGAAGTTGATGATCCGCCTCTATGACGTGAATGAAGGTGCAGTTCTGGTTGATGGTTTTGACGTCAAACAGCTGGACCCGGCAGATCTGCGTACCAATGTGGGTTATGTGGCGCAGGATGCCAAACTGTATTTTGGTACTGTTCGAGAAAACATCACTTTTGGTGTCCAGGGCGTTAGTGATGCCGAGGTGGTTGAAGCTGCTAGAAAGGCCGGAATCCTGGAGTTGATCAATAGCCATCCCCTGGGATTTGAGATGCCGGTGGGTGAGCGGGGTGAGAATCTGTCGGGTGGACAGCGCAGCGCCATTTCCATGGCCAGGACATTCTTACGGCAACCCAAGGTGTTGCTGATGGATGAGCCGACTTCGGCCATGGACCAGGGCACTGAGGAAAGCCTCTGTAGGCAGATCAAGAGTGAGTTTGCTGACAGCACACTTTTCCTGATTACCCACAAAATGAGCATGCTGGCACTGGTCGATCGACTGATGGTAGTGGATCGCGGCACTATTGCCGCCGACGGTCCCAAGGATCAGGTTTTGGCAGCCCTTAAAGAAGGCAAAATCCGAGGCAAAAGCTAATGTTTTCTACGTTGCGCAACAAATTTCGAAAACATTTTCAGCAGACGCCCGCTGTTGACCTCAAATATATGTCCTATTCCTCCGAGGCGGTTCTTAAGCAGTCTCCACTTGTTTCCCAATTGCTGTTGTGGGTGATTGCTGCTTTTATCGTGGTGATGCTGGTCTGGGCCAGTCTCGCAAAAATTGATGAGTTCACTCGGGGCGAGGGGAAGATCGTTCCGTCTAGTGATATCCAGGTAGTTCAAAATCTTGAAGGTGGCATTCTTGCTTCGCTGCTCGTAGCTGAAGGGGATGTGGTCGATCGGGGGCAACCGCTGATACAGATTGATGACACCATCTTTGCCTCTACCTATAAGGAGCGGTCTCTGCAGGCTGAACAGCTGACTATTAAGGCGGCGCGGCTGCGAGCAGAGGCGAATGGCACCAGTTTTGATGAGGAATTGGCCAAACTTGGCGGAAACTACGATCTGGTTCTGGTAGCCAGTGAGCGTGCACTTTATGAGTCGCGACTTCAGGAACATCAGTCACAACAGGAAATTCTTAACCAAAAAGCTTCACAGAAGAAGCAGGAGCTTTCTTCCATCAAGGTAAATCGCCAGAGCTTGTCGGATAGCTATGATCTGATGCGCCGGGAGCTGAATTTTACCCGTCCGCTGGTGGCCGAGGGGGCCGTGTCTCAGGTTGAACTGTTGCGACTTGAAAGGCAGGTGACCGACCTTAAGGGTGAACTGGACCGGGCAGCGATTGCCATTCCACAATTGGAAACGGCCTACAGCGAAGCCCAAAATAATGTCATCAGTCATGCCCAGACATTTGCTAGCGAATCTCGGGGTGAGCTGAATGATGTGATGTCGGAATTGGGTCGAATCAAGCAGAGTAATGAAGCCTTGGAAGATCGGGTTAAACGTACGGTGGTGCGTTCCCCCATGAAAGGAACGGTTAAACAGCTCAAGGTAAAAACAATCGGAGGGGTGATTCAGCCAGGTATGGACTTGGTGGAAATTGTGCCGTTTGATGATTCATTGTTGGTGGATGCACGGGTATTACCCCGTGACATTGCCTTCATTCACCCAACGCAATCGGCTACCGTCAAGTTCACCGCCTATGATTTTTCCATTCACGGTGGATTGGCAGCCAAGGTGGTTCACATCAGCCCGGACACTATTGTGGATGAAGAGGGTGTGAGTTATTACCAGGTTAGATTGCAGACAGAAAGCAGCAGCTTGGGCAAGCCTGAGTACCCTCTGCCAATTATCCCTGGAATGACGGTTCAGGTGGATATTCTTACTGGTAAAAAGACCATTCTCGATTACCTGTTGAAGCCTATTTTGAAAACAAAAGAGTTGGCATTTCGAGAGAGGTAATGTACCTAACAGGTGATTCTACTATAGTTAAAAATGTAGGCTGCGTCACACTTTTTAAGCCAAAAGCTATAAACGGTAATAAGTCGCCTCTGAGCGGTAACTGTATCCCGCAGGTTCTGTGATACAAATCAACCTATGGGAACAGTTAATGTTTCGGAGCGTGTGTCAAACAACGTCGTGCGAAAGGAAAACAAATTATGTTTAAGCGCCAGTTATCAATAATGCTGCTAGCAGGAATGGCAGCCACTGCACTGCATGTTCAGGCTGAGTCCCTGGACCTGCGTGAGGCGATAGCCCAAACCATACAGACCAACCCGGAAGTTCTCACCGAGTTGCGTGAAGTCGACTCCAGAGATCGCCAGGTGCGTGAAGCACTGGGCGGCTATTACCCCACAGTAGACCTGCTGGCTGGTTTCGGTTTCCAGGAACGCGATCCCACGTCTCGTGAATTTGCTGACCCGAATCGTACCCGCAACGAACTCGAGCGTCGGGAAGCACAACTCAATGTCAGCCAGCTGGTATTTGACGGTTTTCAAACCCCCAATGAACATAAAAACCAGATGGCGCGCCACAAGAGCTCTGAATTCCGTGCGCAATCTGTGGCTGAGGATGTCGCACTTCAGGTAGTCAGAACTTACCTGGAAGTGATCAAGCAGCAGGATATCCTGGCGTTGGCCAAGCAGACGCTGGCAACCCATGAAGACATCTATGACAAAATGAAAAAGCGTTTTGATTCGGGTGTGGGCAGCCGTGCTGATTTCGATCAGATTTCTGGTCGTTTGGCTTTAGCCAAAACCAACGTGATCAGTCAGACAGCCAACCTGCTGGATGCCAAAACCAACTTCCAGCGCGTGGTAGGTACTTACCCCAGTGAGGGCGCTTTGACTCATCCTGGCACTTATCGCAAGTATCTGCCCATGTCAGTGGACGATGCAGTTGCCAAAGCGCTGGATAATCACCCGCTGCTGAAAACTGCCTCAGCTGACATTGAATCGGTGACTTACCAGTACGAACAGACCAAGAGCCCTTTCTTTCCTCATTTTCATGTGGAGCTGGAGCGTGATCTGAATGACAACATTGATGGTGTTGAAGAGCAGGTCGATGATCTGAAGGTCATGCTGAGAATGCGATACAACCTCTACCGTGGTGGTTCAGACAAGGCTCGTAAGCAGCAGTTTGCGTATCTGGTCGAAAAGGCTAAGGAAGTGCGTAACAACACTCACCGTCAGGTGGAACAGGAAACCCGCTTGGCTTGGGTAGCCTTCGAAGCAATTCGTGATCAGATTCCAGCACTGGAAGACTACGTCAAGGATTCTTCCGCGACCAAGGAAGCCTATATCAAGCAGTTTGATCTGGGTCGCAGGACCTTGCTGGATCTGCTGAATACAGAAAATGAAATGATTTCTGCCAAACAGTCACTGGTGGCTGCCCAGCAGGATCTTCTTTACAACGAGTATCGGTTGTTCCAGACCATGGGTGAACTGCTGTTTACCGTGGGTGTGGAACTGTAATCGAGATAACGTCAATAAGGCGTGACGCCTGAATTTTGACCGGGATAAGCCGGGAGGGTTATGCAAATGAACGAGCAAATTAAGCAAGGAAACACAATCGAGTCCAATGATGGGCAGCAAATCATGGGGTTTGTTGCTTCCACTGACGGCGCGGCTGTTGTCGTTGTATCTGCTGACGGTACGCTCCGAGAGCTCAATCCCGGTGATGCTATCCGCGAGGGTGATGTATTACAGGTGACTGATGGCAGTCACGTGACGATCACCTTTGCAGATGGTACAACCCGCCAGTTGGATAGTGGCGGCACCTTTGTTGTTGCCCAGGACAGCTTTCAGCAGCTGGCGCTGGTCGATGGTGTCGAAGAGCAAAACCCCGAGTTTGAAGCCTTGTTGGCGGCGCTTAATGAGGGCCAGGATATCACCGAAGGTCAGGAAGCAACTGCTGCTGGTGAGGCGGGGGCTGCTGGTGGCTCAGGTGATGAAATTGGCCAGGGCCTCTATTTCAACCTGATTGGTGGTGAAGTGACGCCTACAGCAGGTATTGATCCAGACTATGTTCCGCCGCCTCTTCTGGATCCAACGGCTGATACCGACGTGCAGGAGGGCGTGCCGACTGTAAGTGTTTCAGTTGAAGTCGAAATTGAAATTCAGGATCCGCCGGATGGTGGCGAGCCGCCAACCATTCCAACGGATGACTACCCTATTCTTGTGAGCGGCAATGCCGCGAGTGTGCTTGAAGGTACCAGTGAAGGTGGTAAAGAAGTTGTGTTTATCCTGCAACTGGACAAGCCTTTCAATCAGGACGTGACGGTTACCTATGAGTTAAAGCCCGGTACAGCGGATAATCCGGCTGACTGGTATGACGGTCCATTGGTAAATACTGTCATCATTCCCGCTGGAGAAACCAGCTTCCCAGTCACAGTCACTATCGTTGAAGATCATCTGGACGAAGGTAATGAAACCTTCGACATTATGATTCTGTCCGCGACTAATGCCACTGTGAATCCGTCTTCCAACACGGCCACTGTCACTATCTACGATGATGACACAACGCCAGTTGCCAATGACGATGAGAATTCAGTGCAGGAGGATGTGCAAACCACCACTTCTGGCAACCTAATCACTGCGGCTTCTCCTGGTGATGTTGCAGATACAGATGCTGATGGAGATGTTCTGGTCATTGATGCAGTTAATGGTGATGCCGCTAATATCGGCAATCCAATTACTGGGAACTATGGCACGTTGACCCTCAAAGCCGACGGTAGCTACACCTATGAACTGAATAATGATAACCCGTTGGTGCAGGGCTTGAGCGAGGGCGAATCTCTCAGCGAATCCTTTGAGTACACCGTATGGGATACCTATAACGATAAGCAAACCGCCGATCTGACCATAACGATTATCGGTACTGATGATCAGCCAATATTGGCTGAAGTCGATGATGGTAGTGTGTCTGAGGTGCGCTTGAGTGGCGACCTTACTAGCTCCGGTCTGACTGGCGCGTTGGTTGCGTCTGATGTGGATGTTGAGACCCTGACCTACGGTGTTCAGGGTGGTAGCGCCGATAACAGTCTGGCCGGTTACGACACTTCAGTTGATGGTACCTACGGTACGCTGTACGTAAACTCTGGCACCGGTGCTTACCAGTAT
>JALRJN010000118.1 GCA_023261185.1 Porticoccus sp. | reverse complement strand
GACTGATCAGAGCTCAACCCTGTCGCCCATATCCGGCACCGAGGCTCTCCAACCCAGTTCTTCCGACAGACTGATGCGAAACTGATCCGATGCACTCTCTTCACCGTGGGTGACAAAACAGTGTTTCGGCGCCGCTGGCAGTTGCTGCACCCAACGCAATAATTCCAGGCGATCGGCATGGGCAGAGAGAAAGTCCAGGCTCTCGATGCGCGCCTTGACATCAAAGTAGCGATTGAAAATCTTGATTCGCTTTTCCCCCTCCACCAACCGCGCACCACGAGTGCCTGGGGCCTGATAACCGGCAAACATCACCGTATTGCGGTGATCCCCCACCATGCGCTGCAGGTGGTGCAGCACCCGACCACCGGTAGCCATACCGCTGGCGGACAGAATGATGGCCGGGACATTGACGTTATTAATGGCAATGGAATCCTGAACATCGCGGGTAAAAGTCACATCCCGAGATAATTGCTGGCAGGACGCTTTGTTCAGACGGTGATAGCGGTGATGCCGCTGCATCAATTCCGTCACACTGATGGCCATGGGGCTGTCCAGAAAGATAGGTACATAAGGTATTTTCCCCCGGCGACGCAGCTCGGTGATCAGGTATAGCATGGCCTGGGCACGCCCCACGGCAAATGACGGAATCAGCAATGAGCCGCCCCCGGACAGGGTGTCATTGACAATTTCAGCCACCGCCTCCCAGACATCTCGATTGTCATGCAAACGGTTGCCGTAGGTGGATTCCACCACCAGGTAATCGCAGTACAGCGGCAATTCAGGGGCGCGCATTACCAGGTCATTACCACGCCCCAGGTCCCCGCTAAACAGGATGTGCTTGCCCGCAGCTTTCACATCCAGGTAGGAAGAGCCAAGGATATGGCCATTGGGGTAAAACCCCACCTCAATCTGACCCATAGTAATACCGGGATGGGGACTTTCCGGCATGCTGAAATCGACGACCTCGAAATGCTCCAACGCTTTGCGGGCATCATGCTGAGTGTAGAGGGGTAATGCGGGCTTGTGCTTGCTGTAGTTATGCCGGTTGCGAAATTCCGCCTCTTCTTCCTGCAACTTTGCCGAATCCAGCAGCAGTATGCGGCACAGATCCCGGGTGGCACGGGTACAGTAAACCGGCCCATCAAATCCATCTTTTACCAGCCGCGGAAGGTAACCGCTGTGGTCCAGGTGGGCGTGGGTGAGAAATACAGCTTCGATGGTGGCAGGGTCTACCGGAAAGGGTTTCCAGTTGCGTTCCCGCAAATGCTTGTAACCCTGAAACAGGCCGCAGTCGATCAGGACTCTCTGCTCCTCCACGTCAAGCAGATAACGTGAGCCGGTGACAGTGCCTGCCGCGCCGAAAAATGCCAATGATACCTGACTAGCCATAGCCCCTTCCTTCTTCAGACCAATTGCACCCGACGCAATCGCCTTATGCTTCTTTGAGCATAGAAGCTGTCAGCGCGGACACCAAGGTATCCAGATCAAAGGATGGTGAATTGGGTTAGTAGAGTAAATCCGGGAAGGGTAA